>JASGMB010000096.1 GCA_030156665.1 Clostridiales bacterium | reverse complement strand
GGATTATGTATCGAATTTCACATAACCTATTTTAGCCAAAGGAACTTTTTATTTCTACCAGAAATTTTTTCTATTTTTTTAATGCAACGTTACTGAATTCATATAATTTATTATGAAAATCAAGCAATAGAATATAACTAAAAAATGGATGTACTTAAAATAATAGCACAGAAAAAAGGGACATTTGCGTCCCTTTTTTAAATTCAACCATATTCTTTTGCCAGTAGCCCAGCAAAAGTACATCACATTAGTATTGTGTTTTTTATTTTATCAATTTAATTTTGTGAGGACAAGCATATTTCAGATAATCTCAGTTTTTTTAAAAAATGGATTTTTAAGTGTATGTTAAAAATTGAGGAAAAGCACATATCACATTAGGTTATTAAATAATTCTGTTTAGAATTGGTATATATAGATTGAAGCAAAATGATATGGTAAAATAGACGTTGAATCACAGGAGGTTATACAAAAATGGTACATAAGTTTAATGCTAGTAATAAGCACAAACTTGATAACGAAAAAAGGAGAGAATTTTTTCCTCCATACAAAACTCTTGAAAACTTAGGACTACAGCCTGGAGATATAATGGCGGATATCGGCTGCGGTATTGGATATTTTACCATCCCTGCATCGGAGGTAGTCGGTGAAACTGGTAAAGTATTTGCTATGGATATATCGTTTGAAATGATTCAGGAAGTTGAGAAAAAAGCAGAAGAAAATAATATTACGAATGTAAGAACTATTGTTACCGAGGAAAATGACCTGAAAGTTGATGACGGTACTGTGACTTATGCTTTTATATGTACAGTACTGCATGAAGTCGAAGATATGCAAAAGTTCTTAAATGAGGTTAAGCGGATAATCGCTGAAGGCGGAAGAATTGCAGTGGTAGAATGGCAAAAAACGGAGAGCGATTGGGGGCCTCCTTTAGAGCACAGGTTGGATAAAGCATATGTGGAAAAAGTGATTAAGGATAATGGGTTTAAGGATGTTGCTACTGTTGATATAAATGAGTATTTTTATGCTGTGCTGGGGATAAAGTAGAGAGAGGTATGCATATATGTACTTTCGAGTAAGGGCAGCAGCCATAATTTTAAATAAAAACAATGAACTTCTTTTAGTACACCATAGACACCCTCAAACAGGAGAAGAGTGGTGGACGCTTCCTGGTGGAGGGCTGGAAGGAGTAGAAAGCGCAACAGACGCTATTATCCGTGAAGTTAAGGAAGAATGTAAAATAACTTGTATTCCACAAAGGCTGGTATACGTAAGAGAATTTTTAGACTGCAAAGACAATATACACCATGTTGAACTGTTTTTTACTGCAAATGTTAAGGACTATCAGATTGAAAGAGGTAATGACCCTGAACTTAAAGAGCAGTATATTATTGATGTCAGGTTTCTTTCAAAACACGATATAAAGAATTTACCTGTAGCAGTATTCCCTGAAATACTGCGGGACAGGTTCTGGGAAGATTTAAAGAGTGATTTTCGAGGACATATTAGTTATCTCGGCCAGAAACGGTGGATATAATGGATTTTATTGAAAAATTAGAGGGAGAATTATAACGATGTTTGAGATAGGAAAAATAAATGCTCAAGATAAGCGGGAGTTTTATAAGCAACTAAACACATATCTCATTGGTTTAATTAATGAAGAAACAGACTGGCTTGCAGGTATTGCCAATGCATCCGCTTTGCTGTATCAACTGCTTCCTGATATTAATTGGGCAGGATTTTATTTGTATAAAGACGGAGAATTGGTTTTGGGAGCATTTCAGGGGAAACCAGCCTGTGTCCGTATTGCTTTAGGTAAAGGGGTTTGCGGTACTGCGGCAAAGACAAGGAAAATACAGGTGGTAGAGGATGTAAATCAATTCCCTGGACACATTGCTTGTGATGCTTCATCCCAATCGGAAATTGTTCTACCCATTATAAAGAATGATAAATTGATAGGTGTTCTGGATATTGACAGTCCTGTTAAAGCCAGATTCAATAAGCAGGATGTTGAAGGATTAAGCAGTTTTGTAAATATTCTAAATCAGTATATTAACTGGCCAGAACAGTTTGACTAATTAAACAAAGAGATTAGCAGGCGTGATTGGAAAGACATTTTCACGGGTTACTGAAGAATTAGTAATATTTTTTCAATAAAGTTTTTAAAATGGACCTGACAGATTTCTCCATGTGCGCTATAATCATCTCATAAATTAACAGAGGAGTTGATTATGATGAAAAAGAGTATGAATATAATTTTTAACATGGTTATCCCAACGTTACTTGCATATGGAGTTTTCTATTTACTATATAATACATTTCAGCAATATTTTTATGAGTATAGGTGGCTTGCTGCAATACCACTTGCAATTGTAACAGGTTATATAATCATAGAAAATAAAAAAGAATGGAAAACAATAAAACAACAGGGATAAGGGAAACCTTATCTCAGTTTTGTTAGGAGGATACGTGAACATGGTGTATTTAATAGTTACTATAATTTTTTGCATTACTCTTATCAGTATTGGTGCTATTTGGTTTATGGTTAAAAGGAAATAGTATGTTATTCATATTTCAAAAAGTACACTTTTTGAAATTGCTTAATAAGGTATTTGAATAGTATGTCAAAAAGTTGAATCTATATTTTGAAATATATTTCAAAAGTGTGCAGATGTTCTGAAATGGTCTATGAATTATCTGCAAGAAGGACGGTGAGAAGTGTGAGTAGGAGAATTTATGGATATATAAGGGTAAGTTCTAAGGACCAGAATGAAGCACGGCAGATAGAACAGATGAAAAATCATGGTGTAGATGAGCGTTTTATTTTTATTGATAAAGAAAGCGGAAAAAATTTTGATAGAAAGGAATATCAACTAATAAAGAGAGTTTTAAATGAAGGAGACCTATTAATAGTAGAAGCAATTGACCGATTTGGGAGAAATTATAAAGAAATTTTGAAAGAGTGGAGAGAAATAACTGAGGAAATAAAAGCAGATATTAAAGTTTTGGACATGCCTCTACTAGATACTACTCAATATAAGGATACATTAGGCAACTTCGTAAGTGATTTAGTACTTCAGGTTCTAAGTTTTGTTGCAGAACGGGAAAGAGATAATATAAGAAAAAGGCAAAGCCAGGGGATAGCAGTAGCAAAAGCAAAGGGTGTTAAATTCGGTAGACCCAAACAAGTTATCGATGATAATTTTGAAAAAGCGTACAAGAGATGGAAATCAGGTGAGATAACCGCAGTTAAAGCGATGGATTTATGTATGATGAAGAGGAATACATTTTATAGACGGGTCAAAGAATATGAAAAAGTTCATAATTAAATAAATACCATATGAGTTTCTATAGTTGAGACTATCCTGAGTTTTGTGTAAATGAAACTCGCCTAAAATTATTAGGTTAAATTATGTCTACTGTTTCTTTAGTCCTTTTCTATTCAAATACGTTCTCGGTAAGTAATTAAGGATACATCTAATGTAACAAATGTATTGTCTATTTCCTTCGTCAACTTGACTTATGCAATTACATAATATACTATTAAACTGCATAATATATTTATCTTCAGATTTTCACTAAAAATTACAAAATATTATTTAATAAGAAACTAAAAAAAGAGGTAATCAAATGGAAACTGCATGGATATTTAAGAAGAAATACCATATTGAATTAAGTGATGTAGATTTTTCGAAAGCATTGAGATTAAGCAGTTTGTTTAATTATTTTCAGGATATTTCCAGTGAGGCTGTTGAAAACCTTGGTATTGGGATTAATACATTGGAAAGGGAATTTGGAGTAGCGTGGATAGTAATCCGTGTTAGAACGGACATTATTAGGAATCCTGTATGGGGTGAGGAAATTACGATTGAAACATGGCATCAGGAATCCCAAAAATTAGAATTTGAAAGGGATTACATTGTACGAGATTCCAATGGAAATATCATTGCATCTGCTGTTTCAACATGGGTTATTGTTGATATTAAAACGAGAGGAATTAGAAAAACTGATTTGCTTTCTTTTAATTACCCTCCGAACATAAAGGAGAGAGCAATAGACTGTAAATTAGGAAAGTTAAAACCTTTTGGGCAGAAGGAAGTTGTATATAAAAAAGCAATTGGTTACAGTGATATTGACTTCAATGGGCATATTAACAATTCCAAGTATATTGATTATGCTATGGACTGCTTTAGCGTAGAAAATCATATGAACTATGGCGTTAAGTCTATTGAGATTAATTATATTAGTGAAGCATTACCTGGAGATATTATAGTTCTTTATAGAGATATATCTGCATTAAATTCAAATTTGCTATATATTGAAGGTATTAGCGAAAAGTATAATAAAACTATCTTTAAATCTCAAGTAGAGATTGAGCCAAAATATAGTAATCAGAATAATAAATAAAACATACTATCTTAAAGAATGCAACTGCAACAGACCCATATTTTTCTTATTGAAATCTCCCGAGAAAATGCAATAATGAATCAAATAATACAATAAATGCCACTACACCTGCATAAATTTACATAATATTTCTATGCCTTGCACATATTTATAAATCCTTACAGTCAAAGGGTATAGAAATCCTTATTTCTGTACTGCGGGTAAGGCGTTCGGGCTACTTACATATATATTTTCCGATACCCCACAAAGTTTCAATATTCTCTTCTGGTTCTCTGTCAGTCCCTTCGGAATCACCCTCTGAAAGCCTTTTCCATCCGCAACAGCGAGCACTTTCACATATTCAAACACATCCAGGATAGCTGTTCCGGTAGGAGTAAGGGTAATCCTCCTGCCCTGGAGGGCAACGCCTTCCTTTTCATACTTAAGGTTCTTTCTTATTCTTCTTTCTACGATGTTTAAAAGCATCACCGCTATTACCATTACATACCCGAACGCCTCTATACGTTCCGGTTTCTTTAAAAATATCTCTTCCACGTAGTAGGGGTCTTTCAATATCCGAAAGGTGGATTCTACAGAGTTCTGATTCTTATACTCCTCCAAAACCTCCCTACAAGAAAGCCTTTCTTCATCCAGCACGTTGCTTATCAAGACAAACATCCCAGCTTCTTCTCTCTTTTTGTTAATGCAATCTTCATTCTTTACTATCCGGGCTTCTACTTTGTAGAACGTTTCTCTCTCTTTCTCTTCACATTTTTTAGGCCTTCCTCTTGTTGACCGCTTCTTATCCCGTTCTTCTACTGAAATCCCATACTCAATCCTATGATATTTTAAGTTAACCTGGTCTAATAGCTTTTCTACAGCACTTTTGGCGTCAGCTTCACAATAGTAGCCTTCTTTAACAATATGCTCTTTAATCTCTCCTTCTATTTCTTTAGCTTCAGCTTCAACCTCTTTATCTATCGTCTTGTGCTTTCTCTCGTCAAGGTGGTCTGAATGGCACACTACAAATCGGTATTTCTTGCCTTCCAATTCCTCAACAAAGCTTTGAATCTTATAGCTTGCAGCACCTTCTTTGTCAGTCAACTGTCCGATTTCACCCCATCCATCAGGATTTGAAACCGCTTTTTCCCCTCAGCTCCTTCTCAAGCTTAAATGTCGTAGGCAGCCTTGATATAAATTTATACGTGTCATCATCAATGGACAAAAGGTTATCCTTGGTTACAAGGGCACTGTCTGCTACATGGATTACCTGTGCCGGGTTTACAAATGTCAACCATTCCTTGACTGTCTTTATTACATCCCCATTCCACGTTTTATCATCAGCATTGCCGCTTAATACGTCTGCAAACAGGGGAATTTTATCCCGAGTTACCCCCAAACCAAATTTCATCTGCTTTAAGTCGGCTCGATAATCCTTACTATACCCATAGGTAATCTCTATGGTTTTTAGTTCCCGGGCTGGATTTGCCAGGACATTGTACTCGCCCTGAAAACTCTTGGACGTTGTATCCCAGTGAATAGACTTTATATCAATCTTCTCTATATCCACTGCTGCCAATGCCACGGCTGAATACAGTTTTTTAGCTCCTGCCTCATAAATCTTATCAAGAGTCCGCCCCAGACAGAATTCATTTATATGGGTGTGGTTGATACCCTTTCCGATAAGCTTTTCAACATCCTTATCAGCATAAAACTCTACCATCCTGTACAAAGGCTTTCGGTCAGTGAGTATATTTAATACCAAGGCCTTTGTTGCCTGCCCCGGACCTAGGAAGCATTTCTCTCTATCCCATTCCACAAGCTCGTCTACTATGCTACCTATATTCAGTTGGTCATATACTGCAGCCAACAACGGTAGCGGCCCATCTGATAATATTTTTATATTGTTTAAATCCACTTCTACTACCTCCCAAACTGTTGTTTTCATTATAGCATGCCTTTTTGAGAGGTTTCATAAACAATATTTTCCTATGTCACACCTGCTGAATATGGGTTACAGAAAAATCAGGTATCGGAAGTTATACATTCAATAACAGAAACCTATATAACGCCTATACACCAGTAGAAGGAACAAATTGGATAATTTCTGCTACAGTAGACAAGAATGAAGTATTAGCAGCAATACCCAAATTACAAATATCAATAATTACAATAGCATTAATTATTTTAATAATAGGAATAATAATTAGTTTCTTTATTGGCAATTCATTGGCCAAACCGATTATTGTAGCAGTTAAATATGCAGAAACAATTGCTGCTTTAGATTTAACTAAAGAAGTAACCGATAAATTCTTAAAAAGGAAAGATGAAATAGGTACTTTAGCAAAATCATTTAAAGCAATGCAGGATTCACTTAAAGAAATAACAGAAAACATAAAAGAAAAATCAAAAGAAGTAAGTGCTAATTCAGAAGAATTGGCAGCAACATCAGAAGAAATGTCGTCATCCTCACAGGAACTGGCATCAACCATGCAGCAGGTGGCAGATGGAGCAACCAGTCAGGCACAAGATTTAACAGATATAGCCAGTGCAATGAAAGATGTAACTAGCAGCATTGAATATGCATATGAAACTTTGAAAAGCGTATCAGATGAAACTAAAAACACTGCATCTAAAGCCGACATAGGCAAAAAAGAAATAGACAAACTCGAAAAATCTATAGAAGATATAAGAAAAGCCTTTGAAATAGTAGTTGGCAAAGTAGAAACGCTAACAGATTCTGTAAAGGAAATAGGCGGTATAACAGAAATCATATCAGCCATATCAGAACAAACCAACCTTCTTGCACTGAATGCAGCCATCGAGGCGGCAAGGGCTGGAGAACACGGCAGGGGATTTGCAGTAGTAGCCGAAGAAGTGAGAAAACTGGCAGAAGAATCAAGACAGTCTACGGAAAAAATTACACATTTGGTATCATCTACTGCAAAAGATACAGATGAAGTCATCCGTACATCAAATGATGTTAAAGGTCTTGTAAATGAACAAGTAGATATTTTGAGCAAAACATTAAAATCCTTTGAGGACATACCCTAATGTTCCTTTATATAAAGAAGAGAGAAGAGATATGATGTTATGAAAGCAAATTATATTCTTATAAATAAAGAAAAAAAGCCCCTTGATAAAGAATGTTTAAATAATGAATTTATTAAAAACATAGAAGAATACATAATTGCATTTTTAGGTATAGACAAATTTGATTTCACTGCAATAACTCCTGTATAAAACTGGTAATTTACTCATTAAAAACTTCACGAAACCATTGAAAACAGTGGACTTCAAGGCATTTTTATGGCATACTGAATATAGTAAATATCAACATATTTGGTATATAAAGGAGACAACAGAATGTTCAGAGCTAACCACGATCATAACCAGCAAACACTTTTGGGCAGTACCCAGTGGATGAACCCGAAAATACGGGAAAAGCTACAGAAATCATGGGCGCCAATATTCTACGAGCACGTAT
>JASGMB010000095.1 GCA_030156665.1 Clostridiales bacterium | reverse complement strand
TTTTTATTGCCTATCACCGTTACAGGTGTATTTTTACCGACAGCTACATCTTCGCTAAAATGTTCCGGTATAACAATCACTGCTGCCACTTCATCCTTATGAATCAGTTTGAGAGCCTGTTCATAATCTGTATGTATGATTTCAGTCAAATTTTTTAAAGCGTCGGATTTCTCAAAGTGATTAATTAATGTTCTGGTTTCCAGAGAATTTTCTCTGTCTACAAGTGCGATTTTAAATTTTTCAATATATGCATTAGTATAAAATAACGGAGAAATAGCATAGGAAATCAAAAAAATTAGCAATAAGGGTGTAAGCAACATTATGACTACTGTCTTTTTATCTTGAAAATATTTTTTCAAAATAACCAATATCTAAATTTAAAATAAATGAATGTAGTTATCGATGAAATTAACCAACTTTAAATCATAATATTTAGTTTTAAAGTTGGTTAATTATAAGCATTTACAGTTCACAGCATACAAATGAAAAAGAGTACCAACTATGCATACTTTTCTATAACCTGTGAACTGTAAACTATGAACTCAATATTTCTATCTTAAATATCTATTTCAACTCAATTAATACATGTTAAATAAGTTGCTATTCTTCATATAAAATTTAAAAGCTGCATTTTGGATTTCGCGCATAATTTGCATTTTCTCTGCTTCATCAATTTCTAGTAAGTTAACGGCATTGCTATTATTAAGTTCTGGGAAATCCAACGTTTCATTTAATTTTACGTTTTCTTTAAGATTTAAATTGATTGTTACCTGCTCATTACCGCTGTAGCCATCACTTGCATTAATCTTTAATCTTATGTCCGAATCTGTATCAAAAAATTCATCTTTAAAACTGCCTTTTAATTTCTGAGCAATTTCACCGCTTGCTTTAATTTCATAACCAGTACTATGATCTTGGCCTTTTGCAGCTATTACAAAATCGGTATTGAGCTTTTCACCCTCCTGTTTATCACTTTGGCTGTTTATATTGAACTCCGCTCGTCCATTCAATATTTCCTGATCATTATCATACAACTTACAATATGCCTCCAACTTCTTTTGCCATGCATCTGGCTTAGCATCCGGAGTGGTTGATGCATTGAATTCGAAAGTCATTTCATTTTTCCCTTTTAAATGCCCACCACGAGGCTGTACCTTTATATCCCAATTGCTCTTCTCCGACTTATCTTTGTTGGTCCAATGTTTTTTTGAAATTTCAAATGCAACCTTCATGTCACTATCTTGGTGACCTATTACAAAATTTATTTTTCTATCCACAATATTATGCTTTTTATCAAGTAAAATAGATATTTTTAGTCCGTCAGGAAATCTAAGATCTCTAACTCCATCTTTGAGGTCTAAAGCACCATCTCTTATAGCAGTTTTGATTTTACTTTTATCTGTTAAATCCCCTAGTTCGTCCGATGTAGCATATCCTGCTTCTTCCATCAAATGCGCGACACTATATAAGTTTTCTGCTATCAAATCCAGGAGTTGTTCATCATCTCTAAATTTGCTTACAAGTTCAACCATTATATCTTTTAATCTGTCTTCCGGCAAACTGAGTGTAATTTGTTTACTCTTAATCTCTTGATCCCCCATGCTGAAAGGTACGTCTTTGGTTAATGTAAAATCTTCTTCTTTCAATGTCGAAAGAATGAATTTTCCATAGTCCAAGCCAATGGATTGCAACTGTTCCTTGGGAAGTTTTACAGCATTTTTAATATCCTCATTTGTAATAATTTTATTGGGGACCTCACCATAATAATCTACTTTTTCAAGACTCTTTTGAAGGTTATTACCATCAAGTACAAAATATTTATCGTATAACACGGGAACTTTAAAACCTAACTTTTTATCTGACTGATAAATATGCACATCAAACAAGTTGGTGCCGGACAACTGTAAAGAAATCTCTGCTAAATTCTTTTTTTGCTTAGAATCATTTTTTGTATCAATTACTATTTTTGCTTTTTTTAACATCTCTCTAATCATATTGAGTTGTGGATCATTTACGCCATCAATTGAAAAGTCGCCCGATAACTCTGTAGTGATGTGTGCAGAATTTTCCAATAAGTATTTAGCCAATTTTACTCTCTCTTGCTCTTTTGCTTTTTTGATTTTTTCAGCAATTGTTTTAAAGTTTTTATACTCTGCTTCTAAAAATAACTCTTTGGGCGTCTTATCAAAAAATATCTTGTAAGCCAGGGCTGATCCCATAATAATCAATACGGCTATGATACCTAAAAAAATAAATTTCAACTTGTTATTAGCAACTGGTGTCGCGTTAAACTGTCCTTTGGAGCTTTCTACCATGAAACCCACCTTACCTTTCTTAAATGTTTTACTACTAATCTTTATCTTTTATATTTGAATTTATAACTGAATAAACCAATCCAAAAATACTTTTATTCCCAGTGTCCTAAATAACATAAGATATCGTCCAATCTGGGCGATTGGTCTCCATATAAGGATTGAATATTACGTTCTGCTGCCTGTTGCTTTGCTTCTTCAAGAGAGCCTTCGAACAGTAACTTCCCTGCATTTAACAGCACTATACGGTCACACAGCATTTCAATTTCTTCTGAACTGTGACTGGTGTAAATGATGGTTTTCCCTTGACTCGCTAATTTTTTTATAAATTTGATTATTTCTCTTCGCGACTGAATATCTACGCCCACCGTTGGCTCATCCATAATGATGATTTCCGGATTATTTAGCATGGCAACCGCTATGTTCAGCCTTCTCTTCATGCCTCCTGACAACTGTGATACTTTAGCTCCTAACTTTTCTTGTAATCCTACAATACTCACAATGTGTTTAATATCATTATCTGTTATTTTTTTAGTACTGGTGCGGCTAATCCCGGCCCAAAATTTCAAGTTGTCGATGACCGATAAAGAAGAATATAATGCAATTTCCTGGGGTACATATCCAATTTTTTCTCTTACCCGTGCAGGATGTTCTATAATGCTGTGCTGATCAACCAATACATCTCCTGTAGTCGGTTTTAAAACAGTAGAAATAATAGATATGAGTGTTGACTTTCCTGCACCGTTTGGTCCTACAATCCCAAAAATCTCACCTGTGCGTATTTTAAAGCTCACATTATCCAGTGCTTTGATTTTTCCATATTGTTTTGTGAGACCTTTTACCCATATCATAACTTTTCCCACCTATAACTTTTTGATTGATTTTTACTTAGTACTAGGAAATCTTGTCCCTGCATCGAAATATTCAGATCTTTATTGGCATCGAATTTTGTTTTTTGCTGTATTACTTTCACTATTATATCAGCTTCCTAGAGATAAGAAAAGGTTTTATAAAAGCAATCCTATACAAAATCAAAAACGATCGCAGCAGTTAAAAACTCCTATGTTATAACCACTACTGGTTTATAACATAGGAGTTTTAATCTTTATATTTTTTATTGAGAATATCCTATTGATTATCCTTTTCCCTTAATTCAACTCTCCGTATTTTCCCGCTAATCGTTTTTGGCAGCTCACTGACAAATTCAACGATCCTAGGGTATTTGTACGGTGCCGTCACTTTTTTTACGTGTTCCTGCAATTCTACTTTTAATGCATCACTAGGTGTATAACCCTTTGCTAATACTACTGTTGCTTTAACAATTTGTCCTCTAATAGGGTCTGGCACAGCTGTAATTGCAGTTTCTAAAACTGCAGGGTGTTCTAGCAAGGCACTCTCTACTTCAAAAGGCCCTATTCTATATCCCGAACTCTTAATAACGTCATCTGCCCTGCCTACAAACCAATAATAGCCGTCTTCATCTCTCCATGCCATATCGCCTGTATAGTAGATACCATCATGCCATACTTGCTCTGTTTTTTCCGCATTGCGGTAATATCCGTTAAACATGCCAACTGGTTTATTTTTGTCGGTGTAAATTACAATCTGGCCTTCTTCACCAACTTCACAAGAATTGCCATTTTCATCCAGCAAATCAATATAATAGCCCGGTGACGGTTTGCCCATGGAGCCGGGTCTAGGTTCCATCCATGGATAAGTTGCCAGTGCAACCGTACATTCCGTTTGACCAAAGCCTTCCATCAACTTGATTCCTGTTGCTTTTAAAAATTGGTTATAAATTTCAGGATTTAGCGGCTCTCCTGCAATGACGCAGTATTTTAATTTTTCAAAATTATATTTTGTTAGATCCTCCTTAATAAAGAATCTGTAAATAGTAGGCGGTGCACAAAATGTGGTAATTCCGTATTTTTCAATGACTTCCAAGAGGTGTTTAGGTACAAATTTATCATAATCATATACAAATACCGCACTGCCGCATATCCATTGTCCATATATTTTTCCCCATACTGCTTTCGCCCATCCTGTATCTGCAACGGTAAGATGAATACCATCTTCCTGAACATTTTGCCAATATTTTGCTGTAAGAATATGTCCTAATGGATAAGTAAAATTATGCTGCACCATCTTAGGATGCCCTGTAGTTCCAGAAGTAAAATAGAGTAGCGAAATATCTTCATTGGTAGTTGCATCTTTTCCGGTTGGCTTGATAAAATTGTCATCCGCTTTTTCTATTTCTCTATCAAAGTTATACCAGCCTTCATATTCTTCTCCCACAGCTACTTTATATAAAAGCGTAGGTGACTGCTTCTGTGCTTCTTCAATATGTTCTATCACTTCCGGTTCGGATACTGCTACAACCATCTTTATATCTGCTGCATTATTTCGATATACGTAATCTTTCGTGGTGAGCAGATGAGTGGCAGGAATACCAATTGCACCTATTTTATGCAGTGCAAGGAGACAAAACCAAAATTGATAACGTCTTTTTAGCACCAGCATCACCGCATCGCCTTTTTTTATACCTAAAGACTTAAAGAAATTTGCCGCTTTATCACTATAATATTTTAGTTGTGAGAAACTGAAATTAATATTCTCTCCGGCTTCATTACACCACACTAGTGCAATTTTATCTGGGGCACTGGCAGCCAATTCATCTACCACATCATAAGCAAAGTTAAAATTATCCGGAACATTTACTTTAAAGTTTTCCACAAAATCTTCATAGGAATTAAAATCGACTTTTGTAACAAATTTATTTAACAAATTCAAAAACCTCACCCCTTACGATATACTATATAATAACGGCTAAGAACTTAGCTGGTTTGCCATGCATTGCTTTCATGCCATGTTCAAAATTTGAATCAAAAAATAGAGAATCCCCTTCATTTAGAATCACTTCATGGCCATTAATCACCACTTTTAAAGTGCCTTCAATGACGTAATTGAATTCCTGACCCGGATGCGTATTGTAATGAATAGGCTCATTTTCCGGTTTGGGATCCACCGTCACTAAAAAAGGTTCTGCCTTTTTATGTATAAAGTTATATGCTAAACTTTGATATTTGTATTGTTTTCTTCTTTCAACACATATCCCTTTATCCTTTCTCACCAAAGAGTAAACGCGAAGGCGAGGGCCTTCTCCTGTCAAAATTGTACTTAATTCAACATTGAATTTATTTGCAATTTTATAAAGAAAGCTAACCGGGATATCAACATCACCACTTTCGTATTGTTCATATAACTCTTTAGTAACTTCAAATTCTTGTACTAAATCTTCTATTGAAAAACCGGAAATTTCACGCAACTCCTTAATTCTTTGAGCAATCTGTCTTATTTGTTCTGGCATCCACAAAATTCTCCTTTCTAAAGCAATATCTGAAATAATTTATTATCAATATTATCAAAAAAAGCTTTTAAAAAAAACTTAATTAGGATAAAAAAGCATGAAAAGAATGTAAAAAAATATTATTCAACAAAATTCATTCATATTTTTATATCAAAATCTTCAATTTTATTTTTATAATGAAGCCTTTTTTGAAACACATAACGGAAATTATAAATAAATTTATCCACAGAATATACAGGTCTATAATTTCCTATGTGTTATAAAAAATTAAAAACTCCTATGATATACATGTTAGCATTTCATAGGAGTTTTTTGTGTAAATTATACTTATAATAATTTTTTGACTTCTTCTAAAGCTTTATCATAATCTGGATGATTGGAAACTTCTTTTACATATTCTACATATTTTACATTATTATCTTTATCGACAATTACGATACCCCTGGACAAAAGTCGTAATTCATCAATCACAAAACCGTATTTTTCACCAAAATCCAAATCCTTATGATCGGATATAACTTGAATATTTTGTATTCCTTCTGCTCCACAAAATCTATTTTGCGCAAAAGGTAAATCAACACTTATTGTAATAATCTCAATGTCATCCGACAACGCTGTAGCTTCCTGATTAAACCTCTTTGTTTGCAGTGCACAAACTTCTGTATCAATAGAAGGTACTGCACTTATAATTTTTATTTTTCCCTTAGTGTCATTATAAAAATCAAACTCAGACAAATCTTGCTTTACAGCTTTAAAGTTTGGCGCTTTATCTCCTACTTTTATTTCTTTTCCTCTTAGGCTTAAAGGATTATTATGAAGTGTAATTGCATTTTTTCTTATTTCCACCGTCATTTTGTTTTCCTCCTTCATCTATTGTTGTAATTAGTTATTACCCGACTTTATTCCGCTCTAAACAACCAACTTTAAAACTAAATATTATGATTTAAAGTTGGTTAATTTCATCGATAACTACATTCATTTATTTTAAATTTAGATATTGGTTATCGATATAAACTGCTCTAAACTAATTCATTCATAACCGTTTTTATTTTTTCAACTTCATCAGAGATTATTTCTACCGACTGTACCAAATTTGATGAACCGTCTGAAATATTTACGATGGTATTAATGATACTTTTTATAAATTCCTGGAACTCTGTAATGGTATTATTAATCTGCGTTACCGAAATTGCACTTTCATCCGCTAATTTTCTTATTTCATTGGCCACAACTGTAAAACCTTTACCCTGTTCCCCTGTACGTGCAGCTTCGATGGCTGCATTAAGACCGAGGAGCTTGGTCTGATTTGAAATTGTTTTGATAAAACTGAGTACTTTATTTGTATCATTTATTTGGGCTTTAATATTTTCGGTATTATCTGCCAAATCATTTAGCGAAGCCGCTTGTTCTTGTGTGAAAGCAGATAGCTCTTGTATACCTGCAGCAACTTGTTGTATACTTGCAAAAACTTCTGCAGCTGTTTTATTGATTAATTCATTCTGTAGATACTGTTTTATCTGAGATACAATAAAATAACAGGCGATTTTTGCAATAGGTTTTACCTGTACGGGGTCCCCACCTATCCCTATAACGCCTATCTTTGCATCATCTAATATGATGGGAGTATTGTAACCCGGCTTAACCCCTTGAAGCCTTTGTGCATCTTCTATCGTAATTGCAATTTCCGATACTTGTCCTTCCATAATCTTTTTAGCACCTTCATGGACGGTTCCGATTCTTTCGGTGGTAGTGGATGCAATAATTGTACCGTTCTCATCCATGATGTTAACATTGCTGTCTATTTCTTGGGATATTGAGAAAACAAGCTCTTTTATAAAATCTATCTGGTTCATTAAAATATTTTCCATACGATGTCCCCCTAATCTTAGCGAAAATGACAATAATTTAACAACATATGTTTAAACATTTATTCTATGCAAATTGCACAAATAAATTTTGCCACATCATGTAACTTTATATAAATTATAACATAAGACCAATTTACACGCTAGTAAAAGTGATAAAATGAGCGTATACTTTTTATTTAAAGAATATTACGAAAATAACGTGGCAAAAAGGTTTAGGATCTGTTAACACAGCGGAGGAAAAGGCGTATCACTTCTTCCAATACATTAAATACACCCACAGATGCAAAAATTCTTTAAAGTTTGTATAAACTATGATAAAATTTATTTATATGCATATTGCATTAAATATCCAATATTCATAATTTGAATCGTTAAATGTAAAACTTACTAAGGAGGATATTGCATTGAGACGAATAACGTTGTATAAGTGGACGCACATTAGTTTTCTACTTCTAATTGTTTTTTTGACCATTGATGTATACAAAGCATATAAGTCACCTTTAGCATTTCTCATTCCTTTAGCCGTTTTTATAATTCCTAGAATCTTGATTAGGGTTTTTTGGAAAGACTTTTATATTGCTCGTGAATTAATGAAACAAAGAAAATTCCAAGAAGCAATTGAAAAGTATGAAGCATTTTTAAATGAAATTCAGAATAAACCCTGGCTGAAATACCTCATGATGATGACTTCCGGAATATATACCCGAAATCTTCCTGCTGTGGTATATAATAATATTGCATCCTGTTACATCAATGCTTCACAATTGAAAAAAGGACGCGCTGCAATTAATGAGTCCATCAAATTAGACGACCAATATGCTATTGCTTATTATAACTTGGCGATCGTGGATATAATTGAAAATAAAATCAAAAGTGCAAAGAAAAATTACCATAAAGCTAACGAATTAGGTCTCAAAACTAGAAATTTTGATAATTTTGTAAGCAATATACAAAAAGTATATAACATTTCAGACCAAACTGAAAATAAGAATAAACCTGAAGAAAAATAAATTTAGTAAACCAATATGATTTTTCATATTGGTTTTAAATTTATCTAACTATATTTAAAAGGATTTTTTAATATCATGTCGAATATGTAAAATAATACCACTTTAAATTTTTTACACAATGCAGGTGAATTTTATATGCTTACAAAAGGACAAAAAAGATTCAGAAAAGAAATAGAAAAAAGCTTAAAAGAGATAGAAAATAAAGATCAAGGTTTTTATAGTTATATAGAAAAAGCCTATATTAATAGCTATTATAATAGCAAAACCAAAAGCAGCATATCAATCCCGATTGTAGCAATGCTATGTCTCATAACTATACTATGCTCAACATACCTATTTTTTAGGTCAGACGGTCTAAATAACCACAAGTCCGATTTAAGTAACTCAGACCCTACTATACTAAAACACGAAAAGATTGTTTCATACTTGGAGCAAATGAAACACTATCATACCCAAGCACTGGCAATATCAAACAACAGCGTTGATGCACTCAATAAAATGTTGAAAAATCCGTTATTATATAAGAAAAGTTTTGATGAAATGCTGATAAAAAATAAAGAACAAATAGAAAATATTATGTTGGAAATCAAGAAAATATCTCCTCCCGATGAATTTCAAGATTACCACAAAGCAGCAGTAGGTAAGCACAACTTTATTTACGAAAAAATACTTTATATCATTGATGCAGGAAGTACCAGAAGTAAAGAGCGTATAAGTCAGATAAACATACTATCCGATAAAATTAATTTTCAGATAAAACAAGAAAAAAAGGAAATGTTAAGTGCTCTCGATAAAGTAGGCATCGAGTATGAGAAGTTAGATAATGGGCAGATAAGATATACATATAAAAAAGGTTTCTAAAAGAGGCATTTTTATAAGGACCTCATATTATTTTATGACGTCCTTGATACCGGCAGAAAGTTGTAATCTTTTGGCAAGCAGCGTATTTCTATGCTGTATTTTATTGTTGGACACAGCAATGCCTATTGCTTTCTTTGTCCCTATAAGCACCAATATTTTCTTTGCCCTGGTTACGCATGTGTAAAGAAGATTGCGCTGAAGCATCATATAGTGCTGAGTGGTGAATGGAGCTACAACAATCTTGTATTCACTGCCCTGACTCTTATGAACCGTAGTTGCATAGGCAAGAACAACCTCGTCCAGTTCGGTCGCATCATATTCTACATTATTTCCGTCAAAATTGATCACTAATGTCTTATCCTCCATATCGATACTGACAATTCTTCCAATGTCACCGTTGAACACATTTTTGTCGTAATTGTTTTTCACCTGCATTACTTTATCATATAGATAATAGTGAATGCCTCCATACTTAATGAATACATTGGATGGGTTTAACGTATTCTGCAATACGGTATTCAGATTATGAGCACCTACTTCCCCTCTTTGCATTGGACACAGCACCTGTATATCGTTGATAGGATCCACTTTATAATACTGCGGAAGCCTCTTTGAGCACAAATTTCTGATGGTTTCTACTATCTTTTGGGGGTCTTCTTGCTCTATGAAGAAAAAGTCACTGTTTTTTCCGCCTTTTAATCTTGGGAATTCACCTTTGTTGATTCTATGGGCATTGGTAATAATGGCACTTCCCTGGGCCTGCCGGAATATTCTGGTCAGATGTACCACATTTACAATACCGGAATCAATGATGTCCTTAAGCACATTACCTGCTCCCACTGATGGAAGCTGGTCAACATCTCCCACTAGAATGACGATAGTATCATTGGACACTGCTTTTAGAAGGTTGTACATAAGAATAATGTCAACCATGGAGGTTTCATCAATTATAAGCACATCACATTCCAAAGGATTTTCAGCATTTTTTTTATAGCCTTCCGGTGGTTTGTATTCTAACAGGCGGTGTATAGTCTTTGCCTCCATGCCGGTAGTCTCCGACATTCTTTTTGCAGCACGACCTGTCGGAGCAGCAAGCACGACACTTGCCCCAAGTTCCTGGAATACCTTTATAATTGCAAGAGTCGTTGTGGTTTTCCCTGTGCCAGGTCCTCCGGTAAGAACCATAAACTTTGACCTTGCAGCAGTCTTAATCGCCTCAATTTGAACTTTATCATACCTGATACCACATTGGTTCTGTATCCGGTTAATAATATCATCAACATCCGCTGTACAATATGCGCTCTGTTCCGAAATGATTTCCTTTATTCTTGCTGCCGTACCAATCTCACTATAATAGAAAGGCGGCAGATAAATAGCATCATCACTATCAAAGATAATGCTTTTCTCTTCAATCATTTTTTCAATGGTAGTGCTTATAAGGTCTTGCTCAATCTCAAGAATCTTTTCAGTTTCGGCGATGAGCTGTTCTCTGGTTACGTAGCAGTGACCTTCATTGGAAAGCTCACTTAAAGCATATATAACTCCTGAACGACATCTTTCATAGGAATGCTTATCAAAACCAAGCTGCTGTGCAATTCTATCGGCAGTTCTGAAACCAATCCCCCAAATATCATCAGCTAGCCTAAAAGGATTGGTTTTTACGATATTGATGCTGTCGTTTCCATATGTCTTGTATATTTTTACAGCATAGGCAGTCGATACTCCGTTGCTCTGAAGGAATAACATGACATTCTTGATTTCCTTCTGCTCCTGCCATGCTTTTTCAATCATTTTTACCCTTTTGGCTCCGATACCTTCCACTTCAATAAGTTTACCAGGCTCTTCATCTATTACCCTGATTGTATCCTCTTTGAAATGCTTTACAATTCTCCTGGCATTTACCGGACCTATGCCTTTTATAAGACCACTGCCCAAATACTTCTCGATTCCTGCAATCGTTGCTGGTACGGTCTCCTGGTATTCATAAACATTGAATTGTTTTCCGTATTTGCTGTCATACTTCCATTCGCCCTTGAGCTTTATGGATGCCCCGACGTTTATGGCAGCAAGATTTCCAACAACAGTAATAAGGTCAGAAAAACCTTTGGATTTAATCTTTATAACACTAAACCCGTTTTCTTCATTTGTATACGTAACTCTTTCTACTACTCCGCTTATGTATTCCATAGCAACATCCCTATTTAAATGAAATCACAATATTTATTTATAGTGTATCACATTCCTGCATATAAATAAACATTTAGAAAACGTATACGAATGCCGACCAATCATAGTTCATTGAAATTCAGGTCACCTCTTCAAAATCAAAAAGTTAGTTAATTATAAAATGCAAATAATTATATACAATTTAATTTATTTTTTTATACCGGATACATAATACATTTCATCAGTATCTATAACGCGATCAACAATAAAGTATTTTGCCATTAACTTGGATGTGGTATCGGCAGCGGGAAGGCGATGTTCTTTTACATGCTCACTGGCTGCATGTATCGCATTTATTTTCTCCTTGCTTTCTGAATGAGCAACGACTATTTTACCGCCAGAATTTATAAGTTTTGAGAGATGATAAAATAACGCATCCTTATCAACAAAATGGGGATATACTGAATAAAGGAATATGTAATCAAATCCTTTTTCATTAAAATCCATTACATCCTTTACTACAAATTCAACCCTATCATTTTTATATTTTTCACTTGCTACCAATACCATGTTTTCTGCTATATCTACAGCAACAACTTTATAAGGCGATGTTTCCAGTAAATAACTAATTAATATCCCTGTACCGGTGCCGACATCCAGTATTTTTGAATGGGCCTTAATAGATGTCAACTCTATTATCTTCCTCAATTTTTTAGCGTCGTGCCGGCACATCTGATCCCAATCAAATGCAACTTTGTTAAAAAACGCTCTGTTATCCATTTACACTTACCACCCCTTTCGTTTTTTCAACAGCCTTAATGATAAGCGGAATCGTGATTAGTTGAATGATGATTCCCCATATAGATTTTATAAATGCAGATACTAAAAACATTTGAAGTACAAAACTTTTTCCACCAAAGGTTAACAGTATATAGTTTGCCACACCTGATACGAATCTACCTAAAAGCATTGCAATAATTAAAGATACCCAAACATTGATTTTTCTATTTCTATATAACCATCCTGCTACAAATCCATAGGTTGCAAGTTCAAGTGCCATTGAAATGCCTATAGGATAGATAGGTGGCATTCCCGTAAGCACTGAATTCAAAAATGGTGTTACAAATCCAATAAGCACGCCGTATTTTTCACCAAGAATAAAGCCACACAGTAAAACCGGTATATGCATTGGTAAAAATACCGCACCAGCCATACCCGTCATATGAAAAGCATAAGGTAAAATTAGTCCAAAGGCAAGAAATAGTCCTGCTTTTACAATGTTGTTTGTTTTAAAGTCCATATGTATCTCCTCCTAAAATTTGATAAAAATATAAAAAGGTAGAGTAAATACACTCTACCTTCATGGTACAAATTCGTTAATATAAAATTATAAAATATATTTTATAAATTCAATGCTCTAACTGCAAAAGGACTTCCTTAATCCTAATAACTTACTACAATATTTTACTTTAATAAATGGATTTTCTTAATCCGTTTTGTTTGAGATTATACTATAATTTACAAGAAAATGCAATCTATTTTTGAATTCGACCTACAGATATAGGTCTATAGTCATAGGAAATATGATGCTAAATAAGTTGAATTAATGATTTACATTTCCTTATATAAATTATAGATCACAAAAAAATCTTGGAGGCATGCCTCCAAGTATCTACAAGCAAAAACATCTATATCTATAAAAAAATGCAATAAATTAACCATCCCCCAATTGTACACCTTTAAGGAGTCACTTCAAATATAAATAGGATTTCTCTTGTAAACATCTCACAGAGTATTATCAAACTTCATTATTTATCAGCACCCCTATAAACTGAATACTACAATTAGAAGCATCTTGAATTGTTCCGTAGCCAATAACGCATGTGGGATACCAGCAGGCATTACAATAGTTTCTCCTTTTTTCACATTGAATTTTTCTTCTCCTATTGTGATTTCCGATTGACCGTCAAGTATATATACCAGAGCATCGCCACTTGAAGAATGAGAACTAATCTCCTCCCCTTTATCAAAAGCAAATAATGTGACACTTACTGGCTTTCCTTGTGCAAGTGTTCTGCTTACCACCTGACCTTTCTGATATTGAACTAATGCTTCCATCTCTAAAACCTTTGAAAAGTCTACGTTTTTTATAAAATGTTGTGTCATTTCTTTAACCTCCAATATGAACTATTTTTATTTAATAATAGAATATCATCTTGCAAAAAAAATATCGGTAACATCCGTTACCATATATAATTCTCTTTAAAATTAAAAATTGATTTTCTTTCCATCTCACGCCATAACTTGGATAAATCATATTGATATTCTTTATGATAATATAAATAAAAAATTTCTGCCTTTTTAATTGCTCTACTGAAGTATATTATCTTTCATTTTGTAATTTTTATAAAATTTTAATATACTTTTATCTCATCTCTATCCAGCATCTCATAAATGCTTTTAATATATTCGTAAAGCTCTTTGTATGCCTTTAAAATTTGAGGCTTCATCTATTAATTAATCACATACAAAGTTATCTATATTTTTTCATTTTGACCTCTTTACTCAGAACATATGTTCGTATATAATATTATTTACAGGAGGTGGAAGAGTTTGGGAGGCAGAATTATTTTTCATATAGATGTAAATTCTGCTTACCTGTCATGGGAAGCAGTAAACAGGCTTCAGTATGGGGATACTGTTGATTTACGTACTATTCCTTCAGTAGTAGGGGGTGATGAGTCTACCCGACATGGAATTGTACTGGCAAAATCCATTCCTGCTAAAAAATACAAAATAAAAACAGGTGAAACTCTTTTTTCAGCACGGATGAAATGCCCACACCTGGTAGTTGTACCTCCTCATTATGATTTATATATGCGGTGCAGTTCTGCCATGCATAAAATACTTGAGGAATATTCACCCTGCGTACAGCAATTTTCTATAGATGAATACTTTTTAGACTATACTAATATGGAAAAACATTTTGGCAAGCCAATAGATGCAGCCTGTCAAATAAAAAACAGAATAAAAAAAGAATTGGGTTTTACAGTTAATATAGGAATTTCAACAAATAAACTTCTGGCAAAGATGGCTTCGGAATTTGAAAAA
>JASGMB010000094.1 GCA_030156665.1 Clostridiales bacterium | reverse complement strand
GTGAGAATAGTATTTTTAGCTGTTAATAATGGGTTATCCATCTTAATCGGTTCTGTAGATACTACGTCTAAACCTGCCGCATATACTTTTCCGCTATTTAACGCTTCTGCCAAGTCTTTTTCTACAATCAGCGGTCCTCTTGATGTATTGATAATGATTACACCATCTTTCATCTTCGCAATTGTATCTTTATTGATAATGCCTTCAGTACTTGGGAATAATGGGCAGTGTAAGCTAATTACATCAGATTTTGCCAATAATTCATCTAAGTCCACATATTTCATTGTTTCGCTTTCTAAGTCTTTGTTTTGATATTCATCGAAAGCTAATACGTTCATACCAAACGCTTGTGCAATCTTTCCTGTTGCTTGACCGATTCTTCCGTATCCAATAATACCCATTGTTTTTCCTGCCAATTCGATTAATGGGTAATTCCAGAAACACCAGTCTGGATTATTTGTCCAGTCACCTCTTTTAACTGCTTCATTGTGAGCCCATACGTGATGGCATACTTCTAATAATAATGCAAAAGCCATTTGTGCAACAGCAGTTGTTCCGTATGTTGGAATATTTGTTACCGGAATACCTTTTTCTTTTGCTGCTTCTACGTCTACTACATTGTATCCTGTTGCTAATACACCAACAAATTTGATATTAGGAGCTTTTTCAAAAGTTTCCCTTGTTAAAGGAGTTTTATTTGTATAAACAACTTCTGCATCGCCTATTCTTTCTAAAATTTTATCTACCGGTGTACGATCATATACTGTAACTTCTCCAAGTTTTTCTAATCTTTCCCATGACAAATCTCCAGGGTTTAAAGTGTATCCGTCTAATACTACAATTTTCATATTCGATAGTCCTCCCTTTTTTTAGTTTGGAGTTAGGAGTTTGGAGAATTTTAATGATACTCTCATGAACTTTTAAACTCCTAACTAAAATTTATAGTTAAATATTCTTTCAATATCTCAAATTATACAATAATGATTATAATCGTTGAATGAGCTCTTAGAGTTCTTGCTATGAACTCCAAACTCCGAACTAATAACTAATTATAGTTGTGCCCATGCTTCGTTAAGCGTTCTCTTAGCATTTGCAATTACAAGATCTGGGTCTTCATCTCCCCATGGTTTTACTTCGAAGCTCACAATTGGAGGATTCTGAGTATTTAAGAATCCGATATCCTTTAATACTTTTAAGAATTCTACCAATTCCGGAACATCGTTTTCACTGTTAGGGAATCCAAATCTAGGATGCGCATCTCCGTATGCTTCCAAAGATGGATCTTTCACTACCGCATTACCGATATGAGCATGTACTAAATAATCTTTAATAGGTAAAATAGCTTGTTCTGCAGTTTCTCTTAATAATGGAAGATGGCTTAAATCAACCATTAATCCAAAGTTATCATATTCTTTTGTAATTTCTTCTGCAAATCTCTTTGCTAATTCTACCGGACCGATGATACTCTTTTTATCAATATCATAGTCAAATACTTCTAATACGATTCTTAAATTGCCTTTTGATTTTGCATAAGCACATAATTCTTTTGTTGATTTTACTAAAGCCTGGAATGATTCTTCCTTAGTAGCTTCTTCATACTTACCACTTAAGAAGGCAAGTCCACCGGCACCTAATTCATAAGCTTCATCAATACCTTCTTTTAGTGAAGCAACTGCTTTTTGTCTTCCTTCTTCATTAAGGTCATTGATGTTTAAACCGGTAGTAAGTAATCTTGGTTGTGCACCATAAGCTACTGTCATATGGCTTGTTTCAAGTATTTTCTTAACTTCTTTTCTTACTTCAGGGTCTTTCATCCAAGTAACTTCAATAGCATTAAAATAATCATCTAACGCAATTTTATTAACAGTTTCTACAATAGGACCTTCACCTTTCATGGTAGAAGGATAAGCCATAAAATGGATTAATCCTACTTTCATGTATTTGTACATAGATTCATTCATTTAAAGTACCTCCTATGATGTTTATGATCATATTGAATCATTTTATTTTTTAATATCCATTCCAATTTTAATAATCCTCATTACTCTTTCAGCAGCATCCTCCAATAGCTCTGTTGAGCGCTGCATGGCTTCACTAAGCGGCATTGCTTTATTAACAGTACTCATAATACCATCTACACCATGATCATATACTGCTGAAGCACCATCACCTATATCTCCTACAATCGCAAGAACAGGTTTATTGTACTTTTTAGCTCTTTGGCCTACACCTACAGGAACTTTTCCATAAACGGATTGACCGTCAATTTTTCCTTCACCGGTAATAACCAAATCAGTAGTAGGCAAATCTTTATCTACATTTACTACATCCAATACCGTTTCTATTCCGGATTTCAGCTGAGCACCGCAGAATACAATTAACCCTGCACCCAATCCGCCCGCTGCACCTGAACCTGGAACATCGATAATATCTTGTCCCAATTGTTCTTTGATAATTCCTGCAAAGTGCCTAAGATTTGCATCCAGTTGTTTAATCATTTCCGGAGTGGCACCCTTTTGCGGGCCATATATAGCGGATGCACCTCTTTCGCCACATAGCGGGTTAGATACATCGCAAGCAACAATGATTTCAGTATCTTTTATCCTAGGGTCAAGACCTGAAATATCGATAGTGGCAAGTTTATCTAATTCTCCGCCACCACTTCCAAGTTCATTACCATCTTTATCTTTAAATGAAACTCCTAAAGCCTGCGCCATTCCCATTCCACCATCATTAGTCGCACTACCGCCAATACCAATTACAATTTGTTTGCATCCATCATCAAGCGCTGCTTTAATCAATTCTCCTGTACCATATGTAGTAGTTACCAGCGGATTCTTCTTATCTTCCGGAACTAAAGGCAGACCTGAAGCTGCTGCCATTTCAATAACTGCTACACCATTTTTTAATACACCGTATTTTGCTGTGAGTTTTTCTCCCAGCGGTCCGGTAACAGTCTTTTCTTTAAATTCGCCGCCGGCACCTAGAACAAGTGCATCTACCGTGCCTTCTCCGCCGTCAGCAATTGGAACTTTTATGATTTCCGCATCGGGAAATACTTTTCTAATACCCTTTTCGATTGTATTCGCAACAGCAATGGTTGTGTTGCTTCCTTTAAAAGAGTCGGGTGCTATAATTATCTTCATTTTTCCACCTCATTTTCATTTGGCAAAATCAACATCAATGTGTTGTTTTGTGATTATAATATCACACTTTGCAACATTTTTCAAGAAAAAATTCCAAACAATTTATGCCTAAATTATGCTGTTTTTTGTTTGAATTCTTTATGGATATTGTTAAATTTTCAATACAACTCTTCTGCTGCAATGATGGTTTCTATGCCTCTTTCTTTGAAAAAACGTTCATATTTTTCATTTATTTTTTCATCGCAAATTACTTTATGGACGCAATCAAGAGGGGCAAAAGTAACTAATGCAGTTTTATTAAATTTTGTAATATCTGCAAGACAGATGACCTCTTGTGCACATGAAATAATTTTTTTCTTTATGTGTGCTTCTATTGTATTTGAAACAGATAATCCTTGTTCTAAATGAATGCCGCTGGTTGAAAGAAAGAGTTTTTGAACATTGTAAGCTTCATAAAATCTTTCGGTTTCTGGGCCAACCAAAGAGTATGAACCCTTTCTCTGGGTTCCTCCCGTCAATATTAAATTAATCTTTTCTTTATGGGATAGCTCATAGGCAATATTTATATCATTGGTAATTACCGATATATCAATATCAGGCAATATCTGTGCCAGCATAAGTGTGGTGCTTCCAGAATCGAGAATCATGGAGTCACCGGCTTTAATATATTTTACTGCCTCTTTTGCTATTCTTTTCTTTCCTGCCATATTGATTTCTTTTCTCAATGCAATAGGCGGAACATCATCTATTTCTGATGAAGCAAGCGTGGCTCCTCCGTGTATTCTTCTCAGAAAACCTTGGCTTTCCAGTTTTTCCATATCTCTGCGTATAGTCTCTTCCGATACTCCAAACATTTTGCTCAATGCTGATACTTTAACAAAGTTTTTTTCATTAAGCAGTTCCAGTATTTTTTCTTGTCTATTTACTGCTAACATTTTTTCACCTTCTCGAGTAATATATCAAAATCTTCGATTTTATTCTACGAGGCAAGCCTCGAAATTATTTAAGCGGTAGATTTTGATAAGACTTTCTGTGACAGAAAACCTATCTGCGTACAGACAGGTTTTCTGTCACAGTTGTTATAATATTATCATATTACCACACAACCACACATATTACAACATAAAAAAGCATCAGCATTACAAAAAATTCTATTATATAGCGCTGTTACAGACCTCCTCTTGTAGTTTATCTTTCTTGTTTAATTGTATACATATAAAAAACATCATTTGCAGATAAAATAAGCTAATGCTTCGGAACCAGTTTTTTTGCAAACTTAAACGCTTCTACCAAACTACGTGTAGACGCAATACCCTTATATGCAATATCAAAAGCTGTTCCATGGTCTACTGAAGTCCTTATTACTTTAAGTCCTAACGTGACATTTACACCTCCTTCAAAATCAAGAAGTTTCATAGGAATATGTCCCTGATCGTGATACATGCATACGACAGCATCATATTGCTTTTTATATGCCTTTATAAAAACAGTGTCCGGCGATATAGGTCCATCAACATTTATACCTTCTGCCTTTGCTTTCAGCACCGCCGGTTTTATCTCTTCCATATCTTCCTTTCCAAAAGAACCACCTTCTCCTGCGTGAGGATTAAGCCCGGCAACCGCAATTTTAGGATCACTTATAAACCGCTGTAATGCATCTTGGGTCAATTTAATGACATCGTAAACTCTTTCTTTTTTCACAGCTTTGATTGCTTCTTCCATAGAAACATGCGTACTGACATGGGTTATAGTTAGCTGCTCTGAGGTAAGCATCATTGTATAATTGGTCTGACCACATATCTTAGCAATTAGTTCAGTATGTCCTGAAAAATTGTTGTTACTCAATCTCGTAGCTTCTTTATTCATTGGCAAGGTGACAATTGCGTCTATTGCTTTATTCAATGCAAGCCTGGTGGCATACTCAACATATTTTGCTGCAGCATAGCCTGATTGTTTGGAAATCTGACCTATTTTCAGCTCTTCTTTTTTTAATAAGTTCATATCTAAAATATTTAAAAATCCTTCTTGTACTTGGTGAATATCTTTTATCTTTCTTAAAGGAACTTGATAATCCAATAACCGGTTGCAGTAATCCAATATTTCATAATCTCCTATAACTACAAAATCTTTTTCAATCTGCTTTTGTTTGTATGCACCCAGAATTAGCTCAGGTCCTATTCCACTTGCATCTCCCATTGTAATGCCTAGCAACACTTTATTCACCTTCTTTTAAATAGTCTTTTATTTTAATAAGTACATCTTCATCACCAAAGCCGCCTGCTTTGGTGATCATGTCAATTTTATATGCATCGCTCATCACCGTTGAAACGACAACACCTGGAACAATTTCTCTTTTAGGCATGAGTCCCTGTGCCTCTATCGCCTTCATAATTCCCAAGACAGTATCACCGCCAAAAACAACTACCGTACCAATCATTGTTTCATTCAATATATTTTTTACAATCCTTCCTACATTCTCAGCTATTTTAAGATGCATTTTTTCTTGATTCATACTAATCTTTTGAGCATAACCTATACACTTTTGTATATCATCTCTACTATCAACTGTCTTTAATATCAATAGTTCTTCATTGTTTATTTTTTTAATAACTTCTTCAATGAATTCTTCGCCTTCCAGGGTTTCTAGATAATGTTTTTCTAGTTTTTGCGCTGGTGTTAATGTAAAGCTTTTATACCCCTGTTGCTCTGCGTAATTTATCTGACTGATTGCAATTTCATTGATACTCCCTGAAACAACAAGTGTATTTGCTTTATTCTTTTTTATTTTCACTGGCTTTGGTGTTAGCCCTAACAATTCTGGTAAAAATTCTGCAAATCCTGCACACCCCGCTGTGACCTTAAGCTTATTTTGATCTTTCAAAAACTGCCCAATATTTTTCAGATCTTCATCCTTTTCTGCATCAAAAACATATATGGTACTTTCATCGGAATGCATTTGAAAGACACTGCTAAAATCATTTGAATGATTTATTTTTTTATAGTCAATCACGCTTACATTAACATCCGATTGCATTTTAATAATATCCGGAATATAGCTGTTTTTTACAGGTTCGAAGGGATCTTTTGCAAAAACTGATTCCTGCAATAATAACCCGTTTACATATTGATAACCTTTGATAGTGGTCCTGTTGGTTTTTGGAAAAGCAGGTATGAACATTAACTCACAATTATGGCATTCATGCATTAGTGCAGTTAATTCAGCTCCTACATTTCCTCTTAAAGTCGAATCTGTCTTTTTATATATATATTCTACACCAAAAGTCCTTACCCAACGTGTAATTTCTTTTACTCTCTGAGCAGCTTGATTTTTATCCATATGTCTGCTCTCAATATCAACCACCAACACTTCTAAATCTGCATCCATACGGTTTAAATCAATATCTGTTTTTACAGTTACCAGTGTGGGTATACCTTTTTTTGAAAACTGAACACCGGTATCAAGAGCTCCCGTAAAGTCATCGGCTATAATAAGTAACTTAATCATTCCCTTCCCCCCATCTTACATATTTGAAAATTTAGATATATAAAATGTCCATATATGTATAGAAAATTATGTAAATACAACTTTTCATACATGAATAGTCACTTGAATGTATTTATATGCATTAAAACAAATCTGAGTAATACAGGAAGCAAGGTAATTACGCTAATCAGCCTTAAGAACTGCAGTATACCAACTTTCGCCGTATCTGCCCCTAAGTCAGTAGATGCCAAAGTCATCTCTGTAATTCCCCCTGGTGCACTTGCAAACAAGGATGTTGCAAGATCTAGGCCGCTAAACTTTGTCATTAAAAATCCAATACTAAAATTGATGATTACCACTCCAAATACAATAATAATTGCCGGCACCCACATGTCCTTTAGTCCTAGAAGAGTTTCCTTAGTCATCCTTGTCCCAATTAAAGTCCCCGCCAATATCTGCAGTACGAGTGCAAAATTTTTCGGCATATATGCTTGATTAGTAAAAATATTATATACCGCAACCGATGCCATTGCTCCTATCATCGCTCCAGCCGGTATTTTGAGATAATGTCCTGCTAAACCTCCGGCTGCTGCTACTAGTAATGTTAAAATTAATCTTTCCATATTCTCCTCCTACATTCTTATGCTATAATATAAATTTCACGTTACAGCATACATCATTCTTGATATTGATATTAATACTATTTTACAAATTCTTCAAGTGTTTAAAACGCTAAAATTTCAATATAAATCCTTATAACGGATTATCAGTAAAAAACACACAAAGATAGAAAGCCTTATTAGTAGAGCTTTCTTTCTTTACTTCAGTAATTTTATTACTTTAAACTATTTATCAGTTGTTTTTTACTGTCGCTGCATTCTGAGTATCTTTGGTAGGACACAACAAAAGAAATTGGTATCATAATGGAATTTGGAACTCTTACCACCTTCATAAGAATGGGAATACATCCAATTGCAATTTGCTGCACCGTTATTCCCAGCTTCGGCCGCAGCTACTCCTTATTTAGCATTTTTAATTTTTTAGTATATAATTCTACATTAACAATACGAAATCCTTTTAGAAAATTTTAAAAAAACAAATAAAGACTGCGACAGAGGACGATTCTCACTTATCGCAGTCTTTTATTACAACAGAAATAATTAGTGATTAATAAGTTAATAAGTTAAGTGCCTGGCACTATAAAATTTCTTATTTTTTTCTTTTAAGAACAGTTTCTACACCTGCTACAATAGCAGCAGCATCTAAACCATATTTAGATAGAAGCTGTTCGTAATCTCCGGATTCCGTAAATGTATCTTTTAATCCGATGATTTCCATTGGTACAGGATATTCTTTTCCTAGCACTTCTGCTACAGCACTGCCTAATCCGCCATAGATATTATGTTCTTCAGCAGTTACCACCGCACCAGTTTCTTGTGCGCATTTTACAATTAAATCTTTGTCAATAGGCTTAATGGTATGGAT
>JASGMB010000093.1 GCA_030156665.1 Clostridiales bacterium | reverse complement strand
CCATAGGCTACTCTAAGCCCGGCAAATTTCTGCCAGTAATCTCCTGGCATTTTATTTAACATGGAACATTTCCCATGTACTACTTCATCATGGGATAGAGGAAGAATAAAGTTTTCTGAAAAAGCATACATAAAACTGAAAGTAATCAGATTGTGATGATATTTTCTATAAACTGAATCCATACTCATATATCTTAAAAAATCATTCATCCATCCCATGTTCCATTTCATGCCGAAGCCTAATCCCCCAATATATGGAGGCTTTGTAACAAGTGGCCAGGCTGTAGATTCTTCCGCAATCATCAATATGCCCGGGTATTCCTGATAGACCACACTATTCAAATGTCTTAGAAATTCTATTGCTTCGATATTTTCCCTACCTCCATATTGATTACGAATGCACTGTCCTTCTTTTTTGCCATAGTCAAGATATAGCATTGATGCTACTGCATCTACTCTTAAACCGTCAATATGATATTTTTCAAACCAGAAAATTGCATTGGAAATCAAAAAGTTTTTCACTTCGTGCCTTCCATAATTAAAAATCATAGTTCCCCAATCAGGGTGCTCTCCCAACCTTGGATCTTCATGCTCATATAGGGCGCTGCCGTCAAAACGGCGCAACCCGTGTTCATCTCTGGGAAAATGGGCAGGTACCCAATCCAAAATGATTCCTATATTGTTCTGATGACAGGTATCTACAAGATACATAAAATCTTCAGGCTTGCCATATCTTGAAGTAACTGAAAAATATCCTGTAACCTGATATCCCCATGAACCGTCATAGGGATGTTCAGACAGCGGCAAAAATTCTATATGGGTATACCCCATCTCTTTTGCATATTTTACCAGTTTTTCTGCTCCATCTCTATAGGACAAAAATCCGTTCTCATCCCGCGATACTCTCATCCATGAACCCAGATGCACTTCATAAATTGCGATAGGCTTTTCCAATGGATCGGTATTTCTTCTCTCTTCCATCCATTGTTCGTCATGCCACTGATAATTGTCTATATTATAAACAATAGAAGCATTATTGGGACGCAATTCCGAGTGAAAGGCATAGGGGTCGGCTTTTTTCAGTATATCCCCATTCTGTGTTCGTATTTCAAATTTATAAACCGTTCCCGGCACAACCCCGGGAATGAAGATTTCCCATACCCCTGATGAGCCAATACTTCTCATTGGATTTTGCCGGCCATCCCATTGGTTAAAATCCCCTATTACACTTACTCTTTTTGCACAAGGAGCCCAGACCGCAAAGTATGTTCCCTGCACATTGTTGATGGTCATAGGATGGGCTCCAAGTTTTTCATAGATACGCCTATTATCCCCTTTATTAAACAGATAGAGGTCATAATCGGTAAGAACCATGAAAAAGCTGTAAGGATCATGTGTAATCCAATGATTATTGAAATGGTCGGTTATATCCAACTGGTATTCAAAAAAATCATCTCTATTCTCTATGACAACTTCAAAAAAACCATCTTGATGAATCTTTGACATTGGATATTTTTTGTCGCCATCATAAAAATCTACCACGTATACTGTGTTTGCCCTAGGCAGAAATGCACGTACCACAATGCCATTATCAATTTTATGCATACCGAGAACATTAAACGGGTCATTATGATCACTATTTAATATCCGATAAAGATCATTTTGATCTACTGTAGCTTTCATTATCTTTCACTCCTTTATGAAATATAATATTTTTACATCCATCCGATAAGCTATAGTTAATTGTATTAGAAAAAATTACCATAAATATTATATCATCTAAATTGAATTATTATAGTATTTTCATTCATTTTATCTTTTATTTCTGTAATCAACAAATTTACGCTATATGTGCAATAGATATATGTATATTTTTTATATCGATAACGCACATTAAAATTATAAATTAATTAAGGTAGTTATCGATGAAATTAACCAACTTTAAATCATAATATTTAGTTTTAAAGTTGGTTAATTATAAAAAGCTTTTTTAGAAGCCTTTTTTACAATTATTTTGTTAACATTCACATAACATGGGAACACGGACATTGCTCCGCTCAAGCTACATCCCTATGTCTCTTTTGATTGCTTATCATATACTATCACTACATTTAAAATGGGGCGTGAAAATTCCGCCCCTAAATTATTTACCGTTTCATTGTACATATCCTATTTTCTACATTTATGCCTGTATATCTTGCTCCATCGAACTGTTTGTATATTCTGAAAGATACTGTTCATTCAAAAATATAAAAGAATAAGTTTTTAAGATAGTTGCAATAATACCCAATATTACAACTGCAGCCCATAAAAATGTTGAATGTAACGGATTGATAGATTTATATAAAAGGATGAAGGCATATATATCTACAAATAATAACCCCGTAAAATTTAAGAACAAAAAGATTGAAAATAAAAGTAACCTCCAATAATTTCCATTTACAATTTGTTTGGATTGTTTAAATGCGCTAAATATATTTTTTGTGATTAAAAATATGCTCGGATACCAAAAAGTCATGTACAAACTGAAAAGCAGAATACCAAACAAGATAAAAATAAAAGTCACAATCCATAACACAATTGCAGGAATAAAAAGTGATTCTTGGCCTTTCAAAAGAGGAAAAACAATGACTACCGAGGGAATGGAGATAATACCTATAGATACTAAAAAAATTAAAAATAAAGGAATCCATAATAGAATACTGAACAAAGTAGGAATGCTATAACTTAAAATTCCTTTCCCAAAATCCCGTATATTGATTTTTTTATTTTGAATACAATTTGCAATCAGATGATAAATAACAGATAAAAATATAGCACTGATAATCCCTAACATCATTACTCTTTTTGTTTCATCTATCGCAAGACCTTTTATGAATTCAATATCTGTCAGCTTATCCAGGTCTATCAAAACAACCTGTCTGTTATGAAACATAGCAAAAAATAATAAGACCGAGTACATAATGTGAACCAGAATGATAATGATATGTTTTCTTAAAATTAGAAAAGCTTTATTCAATACAATTCCTCCTTCAGCCTTTCAATGCATTATACAATAAGTCTATTCATTTGGTGACGCGCATTGAATGTCTTACTTCTTACTTTATCATTTTACGCCTGTATAAGCAACGTTTCTTTCGTCATATTCCCATCATTTCATACATGCACCAAATCTTTAAGATTATTTTAAAATTCCATCATATTTATTAACAGACTTAGCGCCAATATATAGGATTTCATCTTGAGGTTCATATCGATTTTTAGAGATTAATTCTTCTTTCACCTTCTTGCCGTCTTTTTCATATATTTTATACACATTTACCGCAAGTCCATCCTCACCCTCTACAGCTACAACCTTCTGACCCCTGGGCAAATTATAATCTAATTTGCCGTGCTTTTTCTTAGGTATAATTTGATAATCCCGGACTTCTATCCTGCTTTTTAATCCGCTATCTTCAACGGTACCAAAAACTTCAGCAGTCACCTGTTTGCCGTCACTATTTACTAACATATAAACTGGAAATTTGTTGTCATTCTTAAAAACCAAGTCAATAAATGGATCCACAATCACCGCTTCTCTTCCCGCTTCAATATAATCTACAACAAATTTCTCCGGTGTTCGTTCAATAATAGAAATATTGGATAACAAAAGAGCATTATAGACTGTAGAAGCAACCTGATTAATGCCTTGATTATCGGTTAACTTTAAAGTGGATTGATTTTGTATTTCATTTTTCATGCATTCCAAAAATGATACTTTTTGGCCAGGTTTTACAAGCATTTTATTCATGGCATCTGTGGCCAGTTGAATGTAGTCTGTATTTTCTCTATTATGCTCGGGTATCACAGTAGTAAATTGTGCTATTTTTCATCTATACCGTAAAAATCTGCAGCGGTTATACTGGGGAATACCTCTTCTACTTTAAGTGTAATGATGCTGGCGGTATCGATATGTTTTCGGATGATTGTTAAACTTTCGGGAATATTTAACCGTTTCCCTATGGTTTCAGGATTCACCCGAATCTCGTCATCTATTTTTTCGCCGTATGCGTCAAAAGCTTTCATTTCTATTTCGTGTGCAAAGTTTTCAAGCATCTTACGCAGTAACATTTCATCGTATTTTATTTTCAGCGGAATACTTTCGAAAGCTCCAGAATTGCTCTTCGATACTAAATTGGACTTGAAATTTACAAATGCTTCACCAACGATATGGTTCCCTTTTTTCGTATTTAAAACATCATCAATGGTACCTTCTATATCATATTGAGCATTGATGCGGTTTAAAGGAACGGTAAATGTTTTCTCCTCCGCCTTTAATACAAGATTCTCATACTTTAATTCGTTCACAACATTTTTAGTCAATTTCGTCTTTGCTTGCGCCTTTGTAAGACCGCCGATGTCTATTCCTGCAATAACGGTACCGGTTGGAATAATTTGTCCGGTAACTGCATCGGTCATCAAAACACCGCCAAAAATTCCGATAAAAATCTGACAACAAAATATTGATAATATCAACAGATGTTTTTTTAAATTCATTGTCATACCACCTTATTTTTGAATATTACCTTGTGTTTTGTTTTGGAAAAATTCTTTCGTCAGCCAATCTTTCTCCAAATGTTCAAGAACTTCTTCGCACTTCATTTTTAACTCTTCATCGTTAAGGTATTCATTATTCTCCATATCCTCGGTGATTAAACCAGATTGTTGGCTGTCGGTACTCGCCTCGTCGGCAATATCATTTTTTTTAAGATACTTGTCGATAAGCTGTACAATTTCAGCGTCTAATTCTATCAAGGAATCGATATGATTGTTTTTGCTGTCACTAGTAACTATGCCGGCAATATCTTCATCTCCAGAATAAACATCTTCGATGTCTTGCTCTTCATCATCCTCTATCAATGCTGATATATGACTGTCATCCGGACTAAAGTGATATTCGTTTTTATCATATCGAAAATAATTGACTATTTGCTCTTCTGTCGATATGATAATTTTGTTATCAATAAAAACAAGCACAGCAGAAGCAATCACAATAATACTTAACAATCCTAAAGTAATCATTGTAAGATTAACTTTTATATATACATAGGGAAAAATTAAAGTAAGTATGAGAGAGATAGCTCCTGTTAAAATAATGGTAAATAATGAAATCTCTATTTTGTCTTTCAGTAATAAAACTAAAATTGCTGTAATCACAATTATTAAAAAGCTAGAAGTTAATATAAATATTCCTATCATAATTTCTCTCCCAAGCTATTTTACTAAAATTTTATTATTGCTTAGTTCGACAAAAACTCTTACGTTTCCTGCCTAACTGTAAAAATTTTTAACCTTTTTCATATACGGGAAATGAAATTATATTTTATTATACTTTTTGATATAAAGGTGATAGATATGTTGACCCTTGGATAATGGCTGAAAAGAATGATTGAAATTGTCCGGTATTTCGACTTGCTTTACCTTTTAAATAACTTCGAAGTTTACTTCGAAAAATAAAATCAAAAATTCGATATCACCAAAGAAGTTCTAATGAATAATATACTAGTAACCCGCATAATAGTAAAATAAGAATTACAGGTCGTAAGTCCATAGATTTACTATACATTTTCCCACATATACCTATTCCTTTGTAATGTAACGTACCTTTCTTTTTATACCTATATTTTTTCATATGTAAATACCTTCCTTTTCCAATAATATTCTATAATATGACAAAATTTTCTCCTATAGTAAATTATGCCTATATCGAAATAGGTATATCGGCCTATCACTCAGTAAATTTGTAAAATACCCCAGCGTTTTTACGCTAGGGTATAATTGTAATAGGTATTGAAAGCTTGATTTCTTTTAATTCCTGGGCTGCATTCCACCCTTCTATTGTATAGAATCCCGGTTGAAATTCATTGGGAAAAGTTACTATTTCAGAATATGCTTTGCTATCTGTAGGATTTAAAATAATATCTTCAGCTACTTGAGCAAAAGATTTATTGGTGGACCACTGCCATAACTCTTTTCCCGTACAGTCCCTAATCACAAAATCGTATCGCTGACTTGTGTGATAGTGTAAATTAATTGGCTGACTTCCTAAATTCGTTTTTATCAATATTATTTTAAGTAAATTGTTTTTTTTAAATTTATTATTGTTCACAATTAGTGATTCATATAACTTTATATCGGTTATAGTAGCTTTGTATTGCTGATTTGCAGATAAACTGGATAGGCTTATGTATTGCATAGGCATATATTTCATTGACATCTCCCCTCTTACCGGAATACTATGCCCGAATTTGCAATAGTATTCCGGCCGTATATACAATTAAGCCATACGTAATATTATATGAGAGGAGTTGCGAATGTGTTACACTAATTCTAATTCTGTGATGTCCTTATTTATGATTCGTGCTTGTGCAGCCTCTACTACATCCCCCCCGTTGGTTGCAAACACATTCTTTGCAATAACGGTATCCATTACTGCTTTTACCTCTGTCCCTGTCAAGCCTGATTTTGGATCATTCAGAGAAATTTTGAAATTTTTTTGCCCTTCATTTTTAAAAATCATTTCTAAAACCTGTGACATACCTTCCACCTCCCTTTATTTGCTTTCATAAGAAATTTAGAATAAACCATGCTAAACCAATATTATTCAACTGTCAATGCTTCTTCATTTACTCTAATCACATCAGCTACTGTATGAATTTGCAGTGTAGATAAGGCTTGTGCAACGTCCATTGTATCCTGATTCGTTGCAGACGGTTTTACATTACTTAAAGTTTTTGTTTTAATAATAGGCTTTCCGTTTTCATCTGTTCCTACAGTTAATTTTAACTGCAATCGGCTTTCTAACGGATTGGCAACTACCGGCATCCTTTTCACCTCCCTTCTTATACTATATAGATAGCAAAACAGGAAGATTATTTACCCATATCATTTTTATATTTTCAAATTCCAATGTATGTAAAATTGAATCGTCATTGCATATATATCATTGGGCGCTTACTTTTGAGGTCCACGCTATTTGTTTTATGTAAATTTTTACCTATTAGTTAAAAATCTATGGCAATAAAAGAATACCTTATTTAATTTAAAAATTTACGGAAATACTACTTCTCATCCCAAAATTTTTATTTTTTTTAAGTTTGATAGTGTATTCATAAAGTTATAGAATTGATGTTAAGTTGTTTTTTGTTAAATATAATAAATTGAATAGGCTGCATCTACGAGGGTGTCTTTAATCATTGTCCAGTGATTAAAGACACCCTCTCAATGGTTAATTTACAATAATAAACAATCGTAAGATTGTTTTATATAGATAGATTATTAAATTAATTAAAAAACTTTTTCATACGGATGCATTCGAATGCGCATAATAAGTAGTGATTGTTGGAAATGAATAAGCGGACTGTGATCCGGCCTCTAATTTCTCATCACTGCAATTAAAACGATTTCCTTAATTTCGAGGAGAGGAAGTGAGAAGCGATGGAGCATATGCAACAAGCACTTATGGAAAAACTCCAACCCCATACGGTATTTACAATACCGCTTTTTGGAGGAATTCCCGTATCCGACGCCGTAGTGGTAACATGGATCATTATGCTCATCTTAGCAGCGGCTTCTATCCTATTGGTCCGGAATCTTCAAACCATACCAACAGGAACTCAAATTGCTGTTGAAGTTGTTATAGGGGGCATAAATAATTTTGTTAAAAGTATAATAGGTCATGAATGGAAAACCTTCGCCCCTTATCTGGGAACGGTAGCATTATATCTTACTATAGCAAATACTATCTCTATTTTTGGTTTTACCCCACCTACAAAAGATCTAAATGTTACTGCCGCACTGTCAGTTATGACAATGCTAATTGTCATAGGGGCTGGTATTCGCTTTAAAGGTTTTGGGGGCTGGTTAAAAGAATTTAAAGAACCTATCCCTATTATTTTGCCTATGAAAGTGCTTGAAATGTTTGTCAGGCCTCTATCACTAGCCATGCGTTTATTTGGCAATATATTAGGCAGCTTTGTTATTATGGAATTGCTATATGAAGTAATTCCTCTTGCAGTGCCCGCTATACTTAGCCTTTATTTTGATATTTTTGACGGGCTTATTCAAATGGTAGTATTTA
>JASGMB010000092.1 GCA_030156665.1 Clostridiales bacterium | reverse complement strand
TTATTGTGATAGACCGAAATGGCCTGCGTTCTATTAAGGACAATTGTTCCGGCAAGTCTCGGATGTGTATATTTGAATTCATCTATTTTGCAAGACCGGACAGCATTATTGAAGGGGCCAATGTATATGAAGCAAGAAAAGAAGCAGGAAGAATACTTGCAAAAGAACATCCTGTAGAGGCTGATTTAGTAATTGGCGTTCCGGATTCAGGCTTTTCAGCTGCTCTTGGTTTTGCTGAAGAATCAGGTATCCCTTATGGCGAAGGATTAATCAAGAATCGCTATATAGGCAGAACATTTATCCAGCCCTTACAAAGTCAGAGAGAGCAGGGGGTGCGGATCAAGCTAAATGCTTTAAAGCGAAGTGTAGAAGGTAAGAGAATTGTAATGGTTGATGATTCTATTGTAAGAGGAACAACAAGCAGAAGAATTGTACAGATGTTAAAAGATGCCGGGGCAACTGAAGTTCATATGCGAATTAGTTCGCCGCCTATTAAGTATCCTTGTTATTTTGGGATTGATACGCCATCTAGAAAGCAACTGGTGGCGTCCAATCACTCAATAGAAGAAATTCGACAAAAAGTATCGGCAGATAGTCTCGGATTTTTAAGTATAGAAGGGCTATTACAAACGCCTATTAATGCTAAGTGTGAGTTTTGTACTGCTTGTTTCTCCGGAGACTATCCAATGGAAGTACCGGTTGAAGAAGATAAGATGAAATTCGAGAGGAGATAGTTGTATGAATGCTTATAAAGCTGCAGGAGTTGATGTTGAAGCAGGATATGAAGCGGTAAAGTTAATGAAAAAGCATGTTTCCAAAACATTTATCCCCGGCGTATTGTCCGATATTGGCGGTTTTGGAGGACTTTTTGAAATAGATAAAAACAGCTATAAAACGCCAGTATTGGTTTCAGGCACTGATGGTGTAGGAACCAAGCTAAAAATTGCATTTATTATGGACAAGCATGATACCGTTGGGCAGGATTGTGTAGCCATGTGTGTAAACGATATTGTTTGCTCTGGAGCAAAGCCTTTATTTTTCCTCGACTATCTTGCGGTCGGAAAGAATAAACCGGAGCAAGTAGCCAAAATTGTAAAAGGTGTAGCCGACGGATGTGTGCAAGCAGGATGTGCCTTAATCGGTGGAGAAACTGCCGAAATGCCTGGGTTTTATTCGGAAGGAGAATACGATCTGGCTGGATTTGCAGTAGGGATTGTAGATAAAGAGAAAATCATTGACGGCTCTCGCACCCAAAAAGGTAATCTATTAATAGGACTTGCATCTTCTGGAATACACAGTAACGGTTACTCATTAGTGAGAAAGTTATTCAATTTAAATGGGAACAATGATGATAAAAAGTTAGATAAATATATAGAGTCTTTAGGATGTACTGTAGGGGAAGAAATTCTTAAGCCAACCCGTATTTATGTCAAGGTGTTGCATGAACTCATTGAAAAATATCCTATTAACGCAGTATCTCATATTACTGGGGGAGGGTTTATAGAGAATATTCCAAGAATGCTTCCCAAAAATTTAAAAGCGAAGATTAATAAAGGTAGTTGGGAAGTGCACCCCGTATTTGAACTGTTAAAAAGTTTAGGTAATATTGCGGAAAGAGATATGTTTAATACGTTTAATATGGGCATTGGAATGGTATTGGCAGTTGATGACAGCTATGCTGATCAGGTAATCCGATACTTAGAGGGAAAAGGTGAAAAAGCATTTGTTATCGGTGAAGTAGTTGAAGGGGAAAACGGGGTGGACCTATGCTAAAGATAGGTGTCCTGGTTTCGGGAGGAGGAACCAATTTACAGGCAATTATTGATGCCATTGGCCATGGGCTGATTAAGAATGCCCGAATTGTAACGGTGGTTTCCAGCCGAGAAGGCGTCTATGCATTGGAACGGGCAAAGAAGCATAATATTCCCTATACTGTAATTCCTAGAAAAAACTTTGATACTAGAGAAGCATACGATGAAGCATTGCTTAATCATATGAAGAAAAATAGTGCAGAACTTATTGTCATGGCAGGATTTTTATCTATTGTGGGAGAAAAATTAATTAATGAATATAGAAACAAAATTATCAATGTACATCCATCTTTGATTCCATCTTTTAGCGGTGACGGATACTACGGAATAAAGGTTCATCAAAAAGCATTGGAGTACGGTGTCAAGATTACCGGTGCTACCGTTCACTTTGTAGATGAAATTACCGATGGAGGTGCAATTATTTTACAAAAAGCAGTAGAAGTCAAACAGGATGATACCCCTGAAACACTTCAGAAGAGGGTAATGGAGCAGGCAGAATGGGTGATCCTTCCTCAGGCGATTCAGCTATTTGCTGAAGGCAGATTAAAAGTAGAAGGAAGAAAGGTCATTATTAGTGAGTAGTAAGGTTGGAAGTAGAAAGCGGCTTCCACCTTTAAACAATGAACTATAGATACCAAGGAGGAATAGTGATGGCAAAGAGAGCACTTATCAGTGTTTCAGATAAAACCGGAGTGATAGAATTTGCAAAAGAGCTTAGCAGTCTCGGATATGAAATCATATCAACAGGCGGAACTGCCAAAGCAATTAGTGATGCGGGTGTTAATGTAATCAATGTATCGGACATAACCGGCTTTCCGGAATGTCTTGACGGCAGGGTAAAAACCCTTCATCCTAAAATTCATGCAGGAATTCTTGCAATGCGAGATAATGCTGAGCATATGGATCAATTAAAGCAGTTAGACGTTCAGCCTATTGATATTGTAGCGATCAATCTCTATCCTTTTAAACAAACTATACTAAAGGAAAATGTACTATTAGAAGAAGCAATAGAAAATATTGATATCGGCGGTCCTACCATGATAAGAGCTGCGGCAAAGAATTATCAAGATGTAGCTGTTATTGTAGATCCGGCTGATTATATCACAGTCATCAATGAATTAAAAGAAAAAAATGAGGTTTCTAAAGAAACAAAATTTAAGTTAGCATATAAAGTTTTTGAACACACCAGCCATTACGACACATTGATTGCAAAATATTTAAGAGATCAAATCGGAGAAGAATTGTTTCCGGAAACGCTGTCGTTAACTTATAAAAAAGTACAGGATATGCGATATGGTGAAAATCCACATCAAAAAGCAGTATTCTATAAAGAAGTAGGGCACAATGTAGGGTGTTTAACATCGGCAAAGCAGTTACACGGTAAAGAATTATCCTTTAATAATATCAATGATACCAATGGCGCCCTGGATTTATTAAAAGAGTTTGAAGAGCCGACAGTGGTGGCAGTTAAACATGCAAATCCCTGCGGCGTAGGAAGTGCAGATAACATCTATGATGCATATATGAAAGCATATGAAGCAGATCCTGTGTCCATATTCGGTGGTATTGTAGCAGCAAACCGTGAAATAGATGCAAAAACAGCAGAGGAAATCAATAAAATATTTGTTGAAATTGTCATTGCTCCTTCATTTAGTGAAGCAGCACTCAAAATCCTTACTCAAAAGAAAAATATAAGGATATTGGAGCTGAAAGACATTTCTGCGAAGTTTCCTACAGGCACTTTTGATATGAAAAAGGTGGGCGGCGGCCTTCTTGTACAGGAAATAGACAATCAACTTTTAAATATGGATGAGATCAAATATGTAACCGATCGAAAACCTACCGAAAAGGAAATGGAAGATTTGATCTTTGCTTGGAAATTAGTAAAGCATACTAAATCCAATGCCATTACTCTTGCTAAAGATAAGCAGTCTGTTGGTGTCGGACCGGGGCAGGCGAATAGAGTGACCGCTGCCAATATTGCTATCAATTATGCAGGGGATAAAGCAAAAGGTGCAGTTTTAGCATCCGACGCATTTTTCCCATTTCCAGATACGGTAGAAGCAGCTGCTAAAGCTGGGATTACAGCAATCATTCAGCCCGGTGGATCTATTAAAGACCAGGAATCTATCGATGCTTGTAATAAATATGGAATAGCGATGATATTCACTGGCATGAGGCATTTTAAACATTAAATAGTGGATAGTGAGTAGTGGGTAGTGTTACCATACCCGTTCATGCTTACCACTTTACAATCAAAAAGAGGTGAAGTGATGAAAGTTCTAGTAGTTGGTGGGGGTGGCAGAGAGCATACATTGGTATGGAAAATCAGCCAGAGCCCACTAGTAGATAAAATATACTGCGCTCCCGGTAATGGAGGGATAGCTGCATTGGCCGAATGTGTAGATATTAGTGCTACTGATATTGATAATTTGGTAAAATTTGCAGTAGACAATCAAATAGATTTAACTGTAGTAGGCCCGGATGACCCATTAATGATGGGAATTGTAGATGCATTTGAAGCAAAAGGCTTAAGAGTATTCGGCCCTAATCAGAATGCGGCATTGATCGAAGGAAGTAAAGTATTTTCTAAAAATCTCATGAAAAAGTACGGTATTCCCACAGCAACCTATGAAGTATTTGAAAACAGTAAAGATGCGGTGGAATATTTAAAAAATGTTTCATACCCTACAGTGGTAAAAGCTGAAGGATTGGCACTGGGGAAAGGGGTTATTATTGCACAGAACTATGATGAGGCTGTAAAGGCTGTCAAAGAGATTATGGAAGATAAAGTTTTCGGACAGGCGGGAAATCGCATCGTCATAGAAGAATTCCTGGTAGGCCAGGAGATCTCAGTGTTATCTTTTACCGATGGTAATACGATTGTTCCTATGGTAAGTGCGCAAGACCACAAAAGGGCATTTGATAACGATGAAGGATTAAATACCGGCGGAATGGGTACCTTTTCACCCAGTAGAATATATACGCCTGAAATAGCAGATTATTGCATGGAAAAGATCTTTAAACCTACTGTACAGGCAATGAAACAGGAAGGGCGCAAATTCAAGGGTATTCTATACTTTGGACTTATTCAAACAAAGGAGGGCATAAAAGTATTAGAATACAATGCACGGTTTGGTGATCCGGAAACACAAGTGGTCCTGCCAAGATTAAAGGGTGATATAGTCGAAATCTTTAACGCAGTAATTGATGAGCGTCTGTCTGATGTGGAAGTAGAGTGGGAAGATAATGCTGCAGTATGTGTGGTAATGGCTTCGGGAGGTTATCCTGTAAAATATGAAAAAGGCTATACCATTGCAGGAATAGAAGATGCCGAAGCTATAGAAGGAGTTACCGTATTTCATGCAGGAACAAAATTAGTAAACAATAAAATTGTAACTGCCGGAGGACGTGTATTAGGAGTTACTGCAGTAGGCAGTGATTTGGACCAGGCAATTAAAACGGCTTATGCAGGGGTAAACAAAATATACTTTAAAGATATGCATTATAGAAAAGATATAGGGATTAAATAACCAAGATTTTTATCTTGGTTATTTTTTAATGCACAGAAAATAATGCTTAGAAAGAAGCTGTTATGATATTTGTGCTGTATTTTGTCAGGAGGAAATAATAAAATGTTCAACAAACTAAAATTAATGGATACTTTACAAAAAATAAAAAAAGGCAATATGCTATTGTATATAGGCATTTTGTGTATGATAGACTTTATTTTTGTAATGTCTATAGGAGGAGGCATTAACCTAGGAACATTATTTCCAGGGATAGTGGGAATTCTTTTAATTGCTTGGAGTTTGTTAAAAAACTACTTTAAAAAGTATATTTTTATACCTAAAATCAAAATTATTCGGAAAACAATCCTATTCCTATTCAGTCTATGGTTAGTATCCTTTTTTGTCATTGAAAGTTTAATTTTTCTTTCCGCTATCCCTGCCTCCAAAGAAAAAGTGGATTATTTAATCATTCTAGGTGCTGGTTTGAACGGAGAGCAGCTTTCTCTAACCTTGCTGCAGCGTATGAACAAAAGTTTGGAATATATTAAAGAAAATCCGGATATCAAAATTGTTGTCTCAGGTGGTCAGGGGTTTGGTGAAAAAATTACGGAAGCGGAAGCCATGGAGCGGTTTTTGATAAGAAACGGTGTTGATGCAGATAGAATTTTAAAAGAAGTAAAGGCAACAAGTACAATGGAGAATTTTAAGTTTTCTAAAGAACTTCTAAAAAGTTTAGATAAAAAAGAAAAACATCGTATCATGATTATTACAAGTGAATTTCATCTATTTAGAGCCAAAATACTTGCGCGAAGAAACGGATTTATTCCTTACGGCATCCCTGCTAAAACACCGTTCTATCTTTTACCCAATGTTTGCATAAGAGAATATTTTGCAGTGATTAAATCATTATTATTTGACTGGTAACTATAATTAAAATGATAATACAGTATCAGATAATATAATAAAAAGAAGAGATTTTAGTGAAGGAAAAGCGAATGAATCTTTTACCTAATGATTTTGTTTTACTTTTAATTTTTTACTAAAACGAAAATGGGTATAACATAAGGGAGGTTGATTGAAATGGGAAAGAGCAAATGCGATAGCAGAATAAAAGTGATGAAAGGTGATATTACACAGGTAAAAGTGGATGCTATTGTCAACGCGGCAAATAACAGTCTTTTAGGCGGTGGTGGCGTTGATGGTGCGATTCATCGAGCAGGTGGGAAGGAGATATTGGAGGAATGTATTAAAATTCGTAATAAACAGGGCGGCTGCGAGACAGGACAAGCGGTTATTACAACGGCAGGCAAGCTTCCGGCGAAATTTGTTATTCATACGGTAGGTCCTGTTTGGCATGGTGGTAACAATGGAGAAGAAGAACTATTGAAAAGTTGTTATCAAAATAGTTTGAAATTAGCGGTTGAGCATAAGGTTAAAAGCATTGCATTTCCGAATATCAGTACAGGTGTTTACAGATTTCCGAAACAACTTGCGGCTCCAATTGCTATCAATACGGTATCTGAATTTCTTAAAAATGACAAAACAATTCAAGAAATAATTTTTGTATGCTTTGATCAAGAAAATTTTAAGCTGTATTCTGAAATAATAAATTTTAGTAATCTAATGAAATAGTAATATATTACTAAAACTTTAGGGAGGTATTTATGTTTGATTTGATAAATAAGTGGTTAATGTACTATGGTGTAAATGAATCTCTCTCTCCTTATTTTGCAAAAAGCATCATTGTTATTATTGTTATATTACTCAGCGTTATTGCAGATTTGATTGCAAAGAAAATCATACTGAATGCATTAATGGCGTATGTAAGGAAAAGTAAGAACAAATGGGATGACAAACTTCTCGAAAAGAAAGTATTTGAACGTATATCCCACATTGCACCGGTTCTTGTTGTCCATGCATTTGCCTCTACTTTTCCAGTGTATCAGGTATGGATTGAACGTTTTGCATTTTCTTATATGATATTTATAGGACTTTTGGTTGCTGACTCATTGTTGGATGCAATTAATGATATCTATAGGACTTATGAAGTGTCAAAGGTTAAACCTATTAAAGGGTATCTTCAAGTAGTTAAAATTTTTGTAAACGTCATGGGGGTCATCGCTATTATTGGTATCATGATCAACCGTTCTCCATGGCTTTTACTAAGTGGTATCGGAGCAATGACTGCTGTTGTTTTATTGATTTTTAAAGATTCTATATTAGGTCTTGTAGCCAGCATACAATTAACTGCCAATGATATGGTGCACCTGGGTGATTGGATAGAGATGTCTAAATATGGAGCTGATGGAGAGGTTATTGACATTACCCTACATACAATCAAAGTTCAAAATTGGGATAAAACAATAACAACCATTCCAACTTATGCTTTGATTTCGGATTCTTTTAAAAATTGGAAAGGAATGCAGCAATCAGGCGGCCGACGTATCAAGAGAGCAGTATATATTGATATGACCAGCATCAAATTTTGTACCGATGAGATGTTAGACCGTTTTGAAAAAATACACTATCTTACCGATTATATTCAACATAAAAGACGGGAGATTGAAGCGTTTAATAAAGAACATCATATTGACACATCTCGTGAGGTGAACGGTAGGCGTTTAACCAATATTGGTACATTTCGAGCCTATATTCAAAATTATCTAAGAAATCATCCTAACATTCATCATAGGATGACTTTAATGGTGAGACAGCTTTCTCCAACCGAATATGGTTTGCCTATTGAAATCTATGCTTTTACCAATGATACTGCCTGGGCTAGTTATGAATCTATTCAAGCAGATATTTTTGATCATATTTTTGCTGTTATTCCGGAATTTGACCTTCGAATTTTCCAAAATCCAACAGGATATGATTTAAGGAGTGCACTAAACCGAAATAAGATTTCCTCAGAAGGTTTGTCATAGAAATATTCATAAGCTTAATAAGTTAAGCTGTTATATTAGTCAAAATATTGTTCTTGTTATTAAGCTCAAAGCCAAGAAATTCTAAGCTTACGTAGAGTCACGATTTAACTCGCTTCGCTAGGAATTTCTATGGCTTTTTATTATGATGCTTTCACAATATTTTTGAACTAGCATAATGTGCTGCTTCACGTAATATAATTTATCATTTATAGAAAATTAAGAAATATATTCAAAAATTATGGTAATATACGAAAATAATGTAATATTATATGGTATAATAGAAATAAAAACAGGTGATGACATGTCCAAAATCTCACAAGCTATAAGGTTACTCATTTATCTACAAGATGGAAATGTCAAAACTGCTAAAGAATTAGCAGAACTATTAGAAACGAATCCTCGAAATATAAGAGAATATATTAAAGAGTTAAGAAATGCAGGATATGACATAGATAGTTTTAAAGGTAAAAGTGGAGGATATTTTCTTAATCACAAGTCTAAATTAGCATTACTGGACCTAGACCAGAATGAGCATTCTGCAATTTTACTTGCACATGAACTATTAAAGGAAAAAAGTAGTTTTGTAATGGCGAATGAATTTAAATCTGCTGTCTCTAAAATAAATTATATAATGGGAAGAACCGTACATAATTATCAAGAGTTTGATTACCCGTATAGTGCTGCATATGTAGTTAACTCTGATATACAAGAATATAGTGTCAAAGATAACTTTTTAAAAATTCATCAAGCCTATAAAGACAAGAGAGTAATTAGAATATTATATTATAATCCACAAAAAGATGAACTGGTGGAGAGGGAGATAGAGCCATATAGTTTTATGCAGTATGAAGGTTCATGGTATGCAGTAGCTTATTGTAGATTAAGAAATGAATTAAGGCATTTTAAACTAAGGCATGATGGGTATTATTGGGGGTAAACAGTATGATGTAATTTTAAAGTTCTACCCTCCTGCTTCTACATGGGTAGAAGAAAAAAAGTGGCTGCCTACTCAGAAAATTGAGCAGTTAGGTAATAGATGTATACTTTTTAAGGCAAAAGTAAAAGGGTTAGTAGAGCTAAAACGTTGGGTGTTAAGCTTTGGAAAATTAGTTAAGGTAATAGAACCTAAAGAATTAATCACTGAATTAAAAGAAGAACTTGATATTATGTACAAAAGGTATGAATAAAATATTTGCAGTAAATTTGAAGAAAAATGAAATTGCTTGAAACAAGACTAGATAAATGTTTGAGAGATATTTTAAACAATTTTACTGTAATTTTGTTAATTTTACTTATTAGAAATACTACTGCAATACTAGTAAAATAAAGGTTTTTCTTTTATATAGAATTACATTATCAAATAGAAAAGAGGTGAGAAAATGAGAATAAGTTGTAGATATAAGTGCAATGAGTTACCTATATCCTACCGTATGTTATTTGTAAGTCTAATTAAAGACGCTTTAAAACAATCTAATGAACAATATTATAAGAAGCTATATGAGTATGGTGATAAGAATAATAAGCAGTCTAAAAACTTTTGTTTTTCAACTTTTATTAGCAGCTATAAGCTTGAAGGGGATTTGTTTAAGATAGATGGATATGTATTTTTGAATGTCAGTTCTCCAGATCAAGAATTTATGCTGTATTTATACAATGGTTTAACTAGAAATAAAGAATTTACTTATAAAAATTATCAACTTACTAATGGAAAGCTTTGGTTATCAAAAGAGAAAGATATATCTAAAGAAGCGGTAGTTTGTAGAACTTTATCACCACTATACATTAAAGATAAGAACAATGAATCTTTAGAGCCTACTCATGAAAATTATCAAACAGAACTAAATTATGTATCAGATCACATATTAAAAAATTATAGAGGGTATGGACTTAAAAAGCCATTAAAATTTATTCCATTAGATATGAACAAGGTTGTAGTTAAAGAAAAAATCAAAGATTTTCAGGAGCAAACGGGGAAGCAATATATGTATGTAAATGCATATGCAGGTGTTTTTAAATTAGAAGGTGACAGAGAAGATTTACAAATACTCTACCAGACTGGCTTAGGATTTAGACGTAATCAAGGTTTTGGAATGGTAGAAAAGGTGTAAGGAGGTGGTTACTATTACTAAAATTCGCTTAGAATTAGCAGATTGGCTATATAATGCAGGAATTGTTGGAGTAGCAAATATCTTAACAGCAAACGATATTAAATATGAGATAGGAAAGAATTATATAGAATTTAATGCAGAAGCATTAGAGCAATTTGAAGAGAAATACTTTCAGTTTTTTATTCAGAAATATCTTAAGTTTACTTCTTGGTATCGCATGATAAGCTTTATAGATTATATTGATAATTTTGATGAAAAGGAATTTAAAGAGCAAGATATTGAGGATATAAATAAACAAATTGAGTATATGAAAGCGAGGCTTACCAGTGCAAGCTATAATAGTGGATATAAGATAATCAATGATAAGAAAGTAAATTTACTAAAAAAAGAAAAAAGTCTAAAAAAAATAAAAATGAATAAGAAAGAAACACTGCAAAATGCACTTTCTAAAGCAAAAGAACAGCTAAACATAATGAAAGATATTCTGAGCTATCTTCAACAAGATGAAGTCAAAAAAATAATATTAGCAAAAAATATTATGTATGATATTATTACATATTTTTGGAAAGATGTTAGTTTCTTTCATAATCAAGCAAGCACAAAAGATATGTACACTGAATATAAAAAATATTTTCTAGAACCTGTAGAAAAATATTTAGCAGAAGAAACTGATAAATTTAAATTGTCTTGCTTTGCGTGTGATAGGAAAATTGATAAATCTTCTTCATATGGTTTAGCCTGGCTTAAATCAGTAGGTGTGGATATGTCACGGAAAACATCACATTTCTGGAATTTCTATGGTGATACCTATATATGTCCAATTTGCAATCTTGTTTATTCATGTATTCCAGCCGGTTTTACCGTGATAAGGGATAAAGGGTTATTTGTTAATCAAAATTCGGACATGAATACGCTAATAAAAATAAATGGAATGACTGTTGATCATAATACACGTTTTGAAGAATTAGAAGACAAAAGTTATTTTGCAGTTATAGATAATTTAAAACAGAGTGAAATTGAAAATATACAAAAAGAAATCGACAATATCCAAATTGTAAAGTTAGATTCAGCTAATGATGGTAGACCGTACACATTTAATATTTTATCAAAAGAGAAACTCATTCTTATAAGTAAGAATAGAAAAACACTTCGTTCTTTAGTTGAGGCAAGGGCTAAAGCAGGCAAAAATGAATTTATAAATCTTTATCAACAAGTAATTCAAAGGCTATATCAAAATAAAAATCAGTTTGATTTAATTAATAAACTTCTAAAGTTAAACTTAGATGAAGAATTTAAGCGATTAGGTTATGTTAGAACAATAATAAAAATTAATAATAGTTTTTTAGGAGGTATTATGAAAGGTAAAGCAATTTCTTATGATAAAATTGACCAAATTCAGCAGATGGGTTTCAGATTAAGACAAACCTATACTGAAAAGAAAGCTGAGAATAAAATTAATGGTATATCTTATAGACTCCTAAATGCTCTAAAAACAAAGAATACAGCTAAATTTATGGAGTCACTCATTAATGCGTATATGTATTTAAATAAACCAATTCCTACCGAGTTTGTTGATGGATTAAAAGACGTTGATAGATTTCAAACCATTGGTTATTCATTTTTATTAGGATTACAAGGGGAAAGCGGAATACATAATAAGAAGAATGACAATAAGGAGGATGCAGCTAATGAATAAAAAAGGTTTAACAGCAAGTTTTATTTTTGAAGCGGAAAGCGCCAACTATGGAGAAGGTATTGGTAATGTAACCTCTTTAAAAAAGGTATCACGAGGCACTGGAGAGAGTTTTACATATATTTCACGTCAAGCGTTACGATACAATATTATTAATCAAATGGGAGAAGATACTACACCGTTAGCCTTAGATGGCTCTGTCATTCAATTTGCTCCTGATGCGACGATAAAAGATTTTCCTGAAATTGACCTGTTTGGCTATATGAAAACTCAAAAGCCAGCTAAATCAAGAGCTGCTGTAGTACGATTATCGAATGCAGTTTCTCTGGAAAGCTTTAATGCAGATTTAGATTTTCTAACTAATAAAGGTTTACTTGATCGATATAATAGCCAAGGCGGAGAAGTCAAAGATGGAGGAAATATTGCTCAAAGTGAAATTCATAAATCTTACTATGCTTATACCATAGCAATTGATTTAGACAAAGTAGGAATAGATAGTAACGATGATATTGAAATAGAGGTAAAAGAGAGAGCATCCAGAATAAATAAGTTATTGGATACTATAAAGCTCTTATACAGAGATATAAAGGGAAGGAGAGAAAATTTATCACCTATATTTGCAGTAGGGGGTATATATAACGCTAAAAATCCTTTCTTTGAAAATAAGGTAAAGGTCATTAATAATAAGGTTGTTGTTAAAACTATAGAAGATGTGTTGCAGCTAGACAATGAAATTCAAAATTCAACATATGTAGGGTTAATAGAAGGCATATTCAGCAATGACCAGGAAATTAAAGATAAATTAAATGCAATAAGCATAGGACAGTTTTTTGAAAATCTAAAGGCAGATGTACAGTCTTACTATACCCAGGATAAGTAGGTGAAATGATGAAAGCAGTAAGGATAAAGCTGTACCAAAACCTTGTGAATTATAAAAAGCCTACAAGTTTTCAGCTGAAAGAGACATATCCGCTTCCACCATATTCAACGGTAAGCGGTATGATACATAGTGTTTGTGGTTTTACAGAATACAATAAAATGGAGATAAGCATTCAAGGTACACATCATTCTAAAGTTAATGATTTATGGACTAGATATGAATTTAGTGGTGCTTCTTATGAAGAAGGCAGACACAATATAAAAATTAAGGCAAGCACAATTAACAAAAAGACCGGCAAACAAGTGGAAAAGAATTATGGTGTTATTAGAGGAATATCAACTGCTGAATTATTAGTAGATGTTGAACTTTTAATACATATAAAGCCTAAAGATCAAGCATTAATCGATGTTATTTATGAGGGTTTAAAGAATCCAAAAGAGTATATCTCTTTAGGAAGAAGGGAAGATATTGCAAGAATTGATGAAGTTAAAATTGTTGATATTGTCAGTGAGGAAATAGATGAGTCAAAGGTGCTTCAATATGATGCATATATCCCTGTAAATATGTTTGATAGAAATGATTTTACCTCAAATGCAACGATATATGACTTAAACAGATATTATGAAATTGTAGAAGTAAAAAAAGATATATATATAAGACAGTGGAAAAAAGTTAGAGTCATTCATGGTGTTATGAATAGAAACGAATTAGCTGAAGATTCAAGAATAGTAGCTGATGAAGATAATTATCTTGTTTTCTTTGCTTAAAGATAGGGAATAGCCCTATCTTTAAATTTTAAGAAAGTAAGGGGGTACTGTAAAAGTTGAATAATTTATTTCTGGCAAAGACAAATCCAAAAGAAACAATCATAGAACACACAGAACGACTATTAAGTGAATGGGAAAGACTTCAAAAGCTATATCCTCATATTAAATATGTGGATTGGGAATTATTGCAGATTGCATGTCTATATCATGATTTGGGCAAGATGAATACAAAGTTCCAGAATAAGCTTATGAAAAAGCTAGAAATAACGTCTTTATTAGAAGATAGTGTAGTTAACGTTGATGAAATACCTCATGGTTATTTGAGTCCTGCATTTTTACCTAAGAAAAAATTAAAAAAGAAGTTTAGTCAGAATCAAGATAAAATGAGAATTCTTTACCAGAGCATCTACTATCATCATAAAAGACCTGAATTAGAAAATTCTGAACCTATAAAGAAAATAGTGAATGAAGATTTATCTAAATATATCGAGCATTTAGACTATAATAAGATTGACATTTCAGAAGGCTTATATCCTTCTTTTGTACGTTATATAAAGAGTAGAATACCCGATGATAATGATACTAAAGAAACAACTTATCAATACTTTATTGTAAAGGGTTTATTAAATAGGATTGATTATGCTGCAAGTGCTCATATTCCAGTAGAAGAAAAGAATGAAAATTTATTTGAGAAAACAAATGAATATCTCAATTCTGCTGGGTTCACTCCTAATGAGCTGCAGCAGTATATGATTGAGAATCAAGATAAGAACAATATCATTATTGCATCAACAGGTATTGGAAAAACAGAGGCATCTTTATTTTGGATTGGTAATCATAAAGGGTTTTTTACTCTTCCGCTCCGTGTATCCATTAATGCAATATATGATCGGATTAAAGAGAAGATTGGTTTTAAAAATATTGCACTTCTTCATTCAGATACATATGCTGAGTACCTAAAAAGAAATAATGATGAGTTAGATATTGATTATTATGAGAAGACAAAACAGTTATCGATGCCCTTAACGGTATGTACTTTAGATCAATTGATTGACTTTATTTTTAAGTATGAGGGCTTTGAATTGAAATTGGCAACACTATCATACTCTAAGCTAATTATTGATGAAATTCAAATGTATTCCCCCGATTTAATTGCCTACTTAATTACAGCTTTAAAATATATCACTGATGCTGGGGGTAAATTTAGCATAGTAACCGCTACTATGCCACAGATAATCCTAGATTTTATGCGAGAAGAAGGCATTAAATTTAATGAACCAGTGACTTATTATAAAAAAGTTAATAACGCTGTCCAACTGCGTCATAAAGTTAAGGTTATAGAAGAGCAGATCAATATTGAACATATAATAAAAAACTGGAAAGATAAAAAGGTATTGGTAATTGCTAATACAGTGAAAAAGGCACAGGAACTTTATGAACAATTAAATAATGAACTAGGAGAGAGAGCAAATATAAATTTATTTCACAGTAGATTTATAAAGAAGGATCGAGCTCAGAAAGAAAAAATGATACTAGAGATGGGTTCTTTATCTAACAAGCAGACAGGTATATGGATTACTACTCAAGTAGTAGAAGCTAGTTTAGATATAGATTTTGATGTGTTATATACGGAATTATCTGATATATCGGGATTACTTCAAAGAATGGGTAGAGTTTTCAGAAATAGGAGTCTAACTGATGGTACAATAAATGTATATGTATATATTGGTGATGACAAAAGAACTTCTGGTGTACGCACAAATGAAAAATCTATTGTAGATCATAAGATATTTGACTTATCTAAGGATGCTATTAAAAAATATGATGGAAAAGAATTAAATGAAGAAGAGAAGATGCAGTTGGTTCAACAAGTTTATACAAAAGAAAATTTACAGCAAGCTGATTACTATAAAAAAATTAGAGAAACAATTCATAAGGTAAAAAATATAAAGGAATATGAACTTGATAAATCAGATGTGAGATTAAGAGAGATTATTACAAATCCTGTTATACCTAAATGTATTTATGAAACTTATTATGATGAAATTAAAATGAATTTAGACATTATAAAAAACAGTTCTCATAGCGTAGAAAAGCAGAAGGCAAAGAATAAAATTAGAGAGTTAGTAGTAGATATTCCAGGATATCAATTTATAAATGCTAGAAACAATGGATATATCACTGATTGGATAGAGTTAGATAAATATAATCAATTGGCTGTCATTGCTTATAATTATTGTTTTGAAAAAGGGATAACTAATCCTAGTAACATAGATGGATTTAATCAGGAATTACAATTTGTTTAGTTTCTGTAAACTAGAGACATACCCTTAGGAGATGGTAAATTTGCTTATAGAAACTGTAAAGATACAAGGTGTAAAAATAAATTATTATTACATTTGTAAAAGGAAGTTATGGCTGTTTTCTAAAGGAATAACTATGGAGCAACATAATGACCGTGTAATAACTGGGAAATTAGTACATGAAAGTTCGTATACAAGGGTAAAGAAAAAGAAATTGCAATTGATGATATACTGAAGGTCGATATGATAGATAATGAATATATAAAAGAAGTTAAAATAAGCAGCAAAATGAAAAAAGCTGATGAAATGCAGCTTTACTATTATTTATATTACTTAAAGCAATTAGGAATTATTAGAAAAGGGAAGATTCATTATGTAAAAGAAAAGAAGATAGAAGAGATAGATTTAAATTTAGAAATAGAACAAGAGATTGAAAATGCTATAGAAGAAATCCAGCAAATAACAAATCATAGTAGTCCACCTCCCTTATATAAATTACCTTATTGTAAAAAATGTGCATATTATGAATTGTGTTTTTCAAAAGAGGAGGGCTAAATCTTGGATAGAGACTATTATATTTTTAGTAATGGAAGATTAAAGCGAAAGGACAATACTTTATATTTTATTGATAGTGAACAAAATAAAAAGGCTATACCAATAGAACAAGTAAATTGTGTACATTTATTTGGTGAAATTGATATAAACTCAAAACTTCTAAACTATTTACCTCAGTATAATATTATTCTTAATTTTTATAATTACTATGGATATTATTCTGGAACGTATTATCCTCGAAAGCAGAATGTATCTGGCTTTACTGTTGTGTGGCAGTCAAATCATTATATGGATCATATAAAAAGGATGTATTTAGCACAAAGTTTTTTAGATAGTGCAGTTCATCATATATTAAGAAACTTAAGAAGATACAAAAATCGAGAAGGCATAGAAGAGATTATTCTGACAATAGAAGCCGAAAAAGGAGAATTGCTGAAAGCTCAAACAATTAGTGAACTTATGGGTGTGGAAGGGAGAATAAGAAACTATTATTATAGCGCATTTAATAGTATATTAGCTAATGAATTTTCTTTTAAAAAAAGGGCAAATTGATCCTACTATAAGTTTTTTACATGAACCTTCTACAAAAAGATTTTCACTAAGTTTAGATATAGCAGAAATTTTTAAACCGTTAATAGTTGAGTTTTAGAAAGGAGATAAGTAATGCCAAGGTATACAGGTTTTATATTAACTATGTGGGATGTAAATGCAACATTTCTTTACAAAGTGCCACTCTGTAATTTTGGTTTTATATTAACTATGTGGGATGTAAATGCAATTAATTCCGGTTTTTGTTCCGGCTTATCCTCGTTTTATATTAACTATGTGGGATGTAAATTTTTACTGAATGTATTGGTAGCATATCGAGGTTTCTGTGTTTTATATTAACTATGTGGGATGTAAATCAGAAAGGCAACTCGCAGAAACTAAAGAGCAGATCGCGTTTTATATTAACTATGTGGGATGTAAATCAATAAAACAACTTCTATCTTTTATAAAACGTTTTGGTTTTATATTAACTATGTGGGATGTAAATTTTAAAAAAGCGTCTAACTCAAAAGAGTTAATTTTCGTTTTATATTAACTATGTGGGATGTAAATACAAAGTAGAACAAAACATAAACGCAAACGTAAATATGTTTTATATTAACTATGTGGGATGTAAATACCAGCGATTCCATTATTTCTGCGCCGTCTACATCTGGTTTTATATTAACTATGTGGGATGTAAATTAAAAGGCTTTTTTATATTTAAGGAGGTTTTATTAGTTTTATATTAACTATGTGGGATGTAAATTTATCATCTTCACCAATCTCTAACAGTAAATTGGAGTTTTATATTAACTATGTGGGATGTAAATATTAAGAATATTAACTTTATTCATGGTAGTTATAATGAGTTTTATATTAACTATGTGGGATGTAAATATGATGAAAGAAAGAGATGGCGCAATAGGACTAAAGGGTTTTATATTAACTATGTGGGATGTAAATCCCTAATGCCCCTATCCATTGGTACAAGCGGATTTCAAGTTTTATATTAACTATGTGGGATGTAAATTTTGAAACAGATCAAATTGTACAAGCTACAGTAAAGCTGTTTTATATTAACTATGTGGGATGTAAATTTTCAAAAAACTATAAAATAAAAACATATAGGAGGTGTTTTATATTAACTATGTGGGATGTAAATATATTTGACAATCTTTTTTATCGATAATTTTATCTAACGTTTTATATTAACTATGTGGGATGTAAATTAGTTTAATGTGATGAATTTCTGATGCTTTTCTGCGTTTTATATTAACTATGTGGGATGTAAATGTTGTAGAAATGCAAAGAACAAAAGCACTAGGATTATGTTTTATATTAACTATGTGGGATGTAAATGTATCGGAATTTTTTCACATGGGCGGTTGCACTTTCGTTTTATATTAACTATGTGGGATGTAAATATGAAAGTGTTAGCAATTAAAGGTGACGATAGACATAGTTTTATATTAACTATGTGGGATGTAAATTTCAAGCTCGCCCTGCTGGGCATCAGCAATGGCCTCGTTTTATATTAACTATGTGGGATGTAAATAATATTCTTCAGATTATGGAATCAGAACGTTGTGAAGTTTTATATTAACTATGTGGGATGTAAATGAGATTCCTGAAGTAAAATCAACAGTCAGGCTTGTAGTTTTATATTAACTATGTGGGATGTAAATATTTTCGCATAGGACACATAATCCTCTACGAAAGCGTTTTATATTAACTATGTGGGATGTAAATTTCAGTACTGCCCATAAAGCCACCATTTTCTTTACCGCGTTTTATATTAACTATGTGGGATGTAAATATCGAATCCAAAGGAACTATAAGTAACTGTATAATCTGTTTTATATTAACTATGTGGGATGTAAATGTTGATATCATTGATGTTGTCACCAATCCTTTTAAAGTTTTATATTAACTATGTGGGATGTAAATTTGTACCAAACATCATCACATAAAAGTCTAATTAAGTTTTATATTAACTATGTGGGATGTAAATGCTCTTATGGAATCATGCCCTATTAATGTTAAACTGTTTTATATTAACTATGTGGGATGTAAATTCAATTATAAAACATGATACAAAGCAAGTTGGTGTTGTTTTATATTAACTATGTGGGATGTAAATATATCACGAATTTCTCCAACACTATCAAAACTCTTGTTTTATATTAACTATGTGGGATGTAAATTTGTACCAAACATCATCACATAAAAGTCTAATTAAGTTTTATATTAACTATGTGGGATGTAAATTGGTCTGTCTGTGCAAGCGCTTTATTCATGGCACCCGTTTTATATTAACTATAAGGGATGTAAATAAAATATTGCAGTTATGATACATTATAACGTATACTGTTTTATATTAACCTGGACTGTCCCCAGTAAGATAGACACAGAATTAAGACGATTTCCCTGTTTCTCATAGTAATACTGATATTTTTAATTGACCCAGTTGGTCTTAAGAAGGCTACGGAGCCATCGAATAATAACAAAGGCTAAATCAAACTGCCATATTAAACTCCGCGATCTGAATGAAATATGAGGGTCTCCTTGGGGGTGCGTTTTCCGACCGATCGCTTACTTCATGGTAGCTATGGTAAGGTTCCTGATCATGGTGCTGTCCATTGCACAGCCAACCAACTTTTTTGAAATAAATCTTCAACTTCTGCAAAATAACGCCATCCTTCTTCGGTGGGTATATAGGTAATATCTTCTACCCAAATTATTTTAGGTTTATCTGGCATCAAAATTAATGTATAATTTATTTAGGCAAAATAAATAGAAAATATGTATTAATATGGAATTCAAGATATTGAAACAAGCAAAAAATATAGGAAGAATTAAAAAGCCTTCCCATTCCATACAATATCATCTAAAATGTAATTGGCCAGAAAACATTGAGGATGGTGATTGCAGGATAAGACAAGTTTAATGGATATAACAATAAAATTCAAGGCTGCTCATTGCACCTTGTGTTTCACCAAGTTCAACAGCTTTTGTAGTTCCTAATGCGTGGGAAGATGTACCTATTGCAATACCAGCAGCTACCTTATCTTCAATTTTAAAAATTTTTAATACAATAGGCGCTATAACAGTCCCGACTATTCCGGTAATGATAATTGCAGTAACAGTAACTGCAGGAATACCTCCTATTTGTTTGGATACTTCGATACCAATCGGTGTAGTAATTGATTTTGGGAGAATAGATATTCCAATAGGTCCGTTCAGGTTGAATAAATCTACTAATACTAAAACACTAATGATTGCAGTTGCACAACCGGCAGTTATTCCTATAAGAATAGGCACGGCATTTTCTTTTAACAGTTGAAATTGCTTATA
>JASGMB010000091.1 GCA_030156665.1 Clostridiales bacterium | reverse complement strand
AAAAGGTCTGCCGCTAAATTATATCACTGTTTCAATCATTAGTGCAATTATTGGTGGATTGATCTTTAGTTCTACCTTTGCATTTATCAATCCTATTTTAAATAAGGACGTTTCATCTAACACGACAGAAGTAGCATCTGTGCCGTGGGAAAACAAAGAAAATCAAGATAAAAATGTACAAAAAGAACCAAATGAAAGTAATATGGTAACCCCTAAACCTGTTAAACAAAATCTTGAGAAAAAAGAACTGTCAGTACCTGAAATTGCTAAAAAGGTAGGACCAGCCGTTGTAGGCATTGTTAATAAGACACAGATAGGAGGTTTTATTAGACAAACCGTTGAACAGGGCAGCGGTTCTGGCATTCTGATAAGTCCTGACGGATATATCGTCACAAATAATCATGTAGTAGACGGTGCTACTGATGTAACGGTTATCTTCAGTAACGGTAAAAAATATGAAGCGAAATTGGTAGGTAAAGACGCAAAAACTGATTTGGCAGTCATTAAGATTGATGCAAATAATTTGCCATATGCAAATTTAGGTGATTCTTCATCTCTTGAAGTTGGAGAATTAGCTGTAGCAATTGGTAATCCACTAGGTCAGGAATTTGCAGGCTCTGTTACTGTTGGTGTTATTAGTGCTTTAAATAGAACCATTAAAATAGAAGACAAAGAGCTTACACTTATTCAAACTGATGCAGCAATCAACCCCGGTAATTCAGGAGGAGCTTTGGTAAATTCCTATGGCGAAGTTATTGGAATTAATACCATTAAAATGGCTGCAGCAGGTGTAGAAGGATTAGGTTTTGCTATTCCTATCAATGAAGCAAAGCCAATCATTAAAGACCTTATGACACATGGTTATGTGAAAGGCAGACCTTTAATCGGCATTGCCGGAAGAAATATCACTCCTGAAATTGCAGCAATGTACGATTTGCCTGTAGGCGTTTATGTTGTTCAAGTTACTGAATTTGGTGCAGCAGAACGTGCCGGTATTCGAACTGGTGACGTGATTGTAAAATTTAATGGCAAACTTGTAAAAACAATGGAAGAACTTAACGCATTAAAAGAACAGCATAAAGCCGGTGATGTAGTAGAGATTACTGTAAATCGCCAGGGTGAGGTTAAAACATTTAAAGTAACACTTGATGAAGATAAGTAACATAAAAGGCACCTACTTTTAGGTGTCTTTTTAATTGTAATCCTTCATCAGTCATTCATTGATGCGTTTAATAAAATGCGCCTCTTTTTTATAAATTTTAGAAATTTAAATATTATTTAAAAATAAACTTAAAAAATTGTAGTAAAAGTGAAACTTTTTAACAGATAAATCCATCTTAATATATAGGGAACACTTATTAGCTTATTACAGGCTAAAATTTTAATTAAATGCACAGGAGGTATTTTTTTATGACTATCAAACGACTTCTTTCCATCCTAACAGTGATTGTTTTTATGTTAGGGTCCATAAGCTCAGCCTTTGCCGCTGACGCAGTAACGGCAGTGAAGGCAGAGCTAGCTGTTCCTGTTGGAGCAAAAATTAACCCTTCAGATGAAATGAATGTTAAAATTTCTAAAGATGAAGCAAAAAAGATTGCGACTGATATACTCAAGAATATTTTCGACATGGAAATTGATGAAAAAAAATTTCAATCTCGAATCGAATTAAGACAAGATTATGAAATGCCCCGAAAATATGTATGGGAATTCCGCTGGGATATGCATAATAGTGAAAAAAGTATGAATGTGCACGTGTCTATAGATGGAAATACAGGAAAGCTTGTACGTATTAACAGACATGAGTATATTCACAATCAGGAACAGTCCATAATTGCAAAAATCACTGAAGAACAAGCAAAAAAAATAGCGGAAAAGTTTATCAACAAGATTAATCCTGACGAATTTAAGGAAGTTCAATTTATGGATAATCATTATATGAAATACGATTATGGAAGATATCGTTCTCCAAACTATTATTTTAGGTATATTAGAAAAGTAAACGGTATCTCCTTTGATAGAAACAGTATTACCGTTGAAGTAGATGGCAGAACAGGAACCGTAACATCCTATAATTTCCGATGGGATTATGACCTGCAATTTTCTTCTTTAGATAAACTGATACCCAAGGAAAAAGCTGAAGAAATATTTAACGCCAAAACAAACATGAAGCTGCGTTATGTACCTATTAGAGACCAAGAAAAATATTCTAACAAAATCAACTCGGTAAGGCTTGTATATGCTCCTGATTTTTCATTCGGCTACATGCTGGATGCAGAAAAAGGTGAAATGATTGATTATACTAGTAAGACAACAGAAGACCGTAAAGTAAAAGATTTAACACAAAATGAAAAAGAACAACTGCTTAAAAATTTAAAACCTATACATAAATCAAATAAGGAAATTGATAATGCCAGAGCTGAAGTAGTCATAAAATCAATATTAAAAGAACTATTTAATAATAAGTATGAGATTGAACGTATAGAATATGAAGATAGAAATATTCCTTGGGATTCAGAAGCCGTTAAAACCTGGTCGGCCCGCTTTGTTCCAAAGGATGGCCTAAGCAGATATGAACATGGCGGAAGCATCACCATTAATGCGATGACCGAAGAACTTATCTCACTATACAGATACTATGACCCTGAAATGGATGCGGAAGAGTTTGAACCTAAACTTACATGGGAACAGGCATATGATAAGGCAATTCAAATGATTGCCAAATATTTTCCTGACAAACTCACAGAGCTTGAAACCGAACAAACCTACAGACCACAAATACATATTATAAACGGCAAAAAAATGCCGGAAAGAAGATTCTCTTTTAATTTTACCAGAATGGTAAATAGCATACAGTATCCCAACAACAGTATATCCATCGGTTTTGACATCAAAACGGGTGAAATGACAGAATTAAGGTGCAATTGGAATGAAGAGATAGATTTCCCAAATATCAGCGATACTATTACCGAAGAAGAAGCAAAGAGAATATTTTTTGAAACGCATAAAGCTGAACTGACCTATACAATGATAAATAAAAACCTTGATGATAGTAAACCTGCAGTTGAAGTAAAAGCCGTATACAAACTAAATTCACCCACAATCCCTTATCCAATGGCTACCATTGATGCATTTACAGGAAAATTAATTAATTATGATGGACAGGAAATCGTTGAACAAAAAGATGAATTTAAAGAAAAAATTAAAGGGCATTGGGCAGAAAAGCAACTAACCATATTAGCTACTCAGAACATTATTGATGCAAAGAATTTTGATCCGGACAAAGAAATTACCACTTTGGAATTTATTAAAATGATGGTAAATGCAAAAGGCTATCATCCTTACATGACCAGAGAAGCAGAAGACCTTAATTTTACAAATATCACAAAAGATGATGAAAATTATGGGTATTTACAAATAGCTGTAAGGTATGGGTTGATAGAAAACAAAGCAGAAGAATTTAACGGAGATAGTAATTTAACGAGAGAAAATATGGCTGAAATACTAATCAAATTCCTTAATTATGATACTTTGGCAAAATCCAGAGATATTTTTACCCTCCCTTTTGAAGATGCGGATAAGGTAAGTCCTGATAAAATCGGATATGTTGCTATTGGTAAAGGATTGGATATTTTTGTAGGAAGTAATGGAAAATTTAGGCCCAAAGATAATACTACAATGGTAGAAGCTGCTGTAACCATTTATAATGCACTTAGCAACATAAAAAATATAAATAGATAAGATCAATTCACATTACGTAACTTTTTCCACTTTTATCCACAGACTGTGGATGAAATCATGGTATTTTGTGGAAAACTACTATCTTTTTGTGTGTTATTCACAGTTTAGCAGTATATTAGATATTATATCTTACACAAAATACAAAGGTTTATAATGAGTGAAGTTTAAAAGATTCTCAAAGTTGACTTTTTTGAAACACATAACGGAAATTATAAATAAATTTATCCACAGAATACAAAGGTTTATAATTTCCTATGTGTTATAAAAAACTCAGGCATGCAATTTTTGACATGCCTGAGTTTTTAAAGTATTCAACTTTACTTATTAAGAAATTCTATGAATTTTAAAAATGCTTCTTTTCCTTTTTTATTCCGTTTAAAAACACCTGCATGTTCTAGAACAGTAACAAATTTAAAGCCAACTTCTTTTTTTAAAGTTTCTTGAACATGATTTACCGAAATACTTGGATATTTTTGCCTCAGTTCATAATACCATTGAAGGTGTTTTTGCAAATCTTCTTCCTTTTGCAGTTGAACTTCCTGATCCGTATGGATTAAATAGTAGGATAATTTCTCTAACTCTTCTTTTAAACGTGCAGGAAGTACCGCTAAACCCATTACTTCAATGAGACCAATATTTTCTTTTTTAATATGGTGAAGTTCTTTATGAGGATGATAAATACCGTCGGGATATTCACTGCTTGTTCTGTTATTCCGTAATACCAAATCAAGCTCAAACAATTCATTTCTTCTCCTGGCAATTGGAGTGATGGTATTGTGCGGCGTACCCGAGGTATGGGAGATGATATCTACTTCTTCATCACTGTATTGCCTCCACTGATTTAAAATAAAATCTGCCAGCGCAGAAATTTCTCTGCGGTCCCTTCCTCTCAAACGAATTACCGACATAGGCCACTTTACTATACCCGCTTCTATATTTTCAAAACCTTTAATGGTAAATGTATTTTCAATAAATGCCTTTTCCATAGCAAATGTATAGTTTCCCCCCTGAAAATGGTCATGGGATAGGATGGAACCTCCTACAATAGGCAAGTCCGCATTCGACCCTATAAAATAATGGGGAAACTTTTCAACAAACTCTAAAATTCTATCAAATGTCTCCTTTGATATTTTCATAGGTTCATGCTTATTTTTAAAAACAATGCTGTGCTCATTGTAGTAAACATAGGGAGAGTACTGAAAATACCACTTCTCATGATTGAGTGTTAGAGGGATCACTCTATGATTATGCCGTGCGGGGTGATTGAGTCTTCCAGCATATCCTTCATTTTCTTTGCAGAGCAAACACTCCGGATAGGAACTTGAAGCCATGTTTTTTGCTGCAGCAATAGCCTTAGGGTCTTTTTCAGGTTTTGCCAAGTTAATAGTGATATCGATATCGCCATATTCCGTTTTGACTTTCCAAACCTGATTTTTACAGATCCGGTCCATGCGGATATAGTTGGAATGGCTGCTTAAGGCATAATAATAGTCTGTCGCTTTTTGCGGACTATCTTCATAGAGATGATAGAACTTCCTTATGACTTCAGATGGTCTTGGCATAATACAATCCATAATTTCTGTATCCAGTAGATTACGGTAAATAGGCGTATTGGACTCCAATATGCCATTTTCATAAGCCCAATTCAGCATATTGTTTAAAATAGGTGCAGGCGTTTCTAAATTTTCATCCACAATTTCTATTTCATCAAATTCAGTTAAGTTTAAAACCTTTAAAATACGGTTTCTACAGTATATACAATCTGTCTTTTCCAGCATTCCTTTTTTTAAACCGTATTGAATTAACCGACTAATTTCGCGATAAATATTGGCTGTCATCATTCCACCTCTCAATCCTCAAACCCGCTTGGCTTATTTTGATACCATTTCCATGCAGAAGCAATCATGTCTTCAATGTTTGTGTACTTAGGTCTCCAGCCTAATTCTTCCATGGCTTTCTCTGATGAAGCTACCAGTTTTGCAGGGTCGCCTGCTCTTCTTTTATCCACTACAGCAGGTATGGGATGTCCGGTCACCCGCCTTGCAGCCTCAATGACTTCTTTTACTGTAAACCCATTTCCATTTCCCAGGTTATATATTGTACTGCCGCTTCCTTCTCTTAATTTTTTTAAGGCTAAGATGTGTGCATCTGCTAAATCGGTTACATGAATATAGTCCCGGACACATGTGCCGTCATACGTATCGTAATCGTCACCGAATATAGATATATATGCTCTCTTCCCTAACGGTACCTGCAGTATCAGAGGAATGAGATGTGTTTCGGGATTGTGGTCTTCTCCAATCTCTCCCGACATGTGAGCCCCCGCGACGTTAAAATACCGCAGCGAAACATATTTAATACCATACGCTGCGTCCGCCCATTTCATCATTTTTTCCATCGCTAGTTTTGTTTCGCCATAAGCACTTGTCGGTTCTGTTCTATCGGTTTCTAAAATCGGAATGTTTTCCGGTTCTCCATAAGTTGCTGCTGTAGAAGAAAATACAATTTTCTTGACACCGTGTCTATTCATAGCTTCCAATAACACCTGTGTACCATAAACATTATTATCATAATACTTAAGTGGTTTTAACATACTTTCTCCTACCAAAGAATTAGCCGCAAAATGAATGACTGCCTCGATATCATTTTCTGAAAACACCTTATCTAAAAAATCAATATCCCGTATATCTCCCTGATAAAATATTGCTTTGGGGTGAACTGCTCTTTTATGACCAGTTTCCAGATTGTCAACAATGATGACATCCTCCCCCCGGTCAATCAGTTCATATGCCGTGTGGCTCCCGATATATCCTGCACCACCACATACTAAAATCATGCCTATTGCCCCTTTCGTATACTTTTTATTGTTGAATTTCTTTGGCACCATCCCCGATAGATGCAACATAAAAACTTGCTTCATAACCGACCTTTTGGGCATACTGCCTGCCCACATTTTCAATAAACGCATCAATATAATCATTTTTAACAATACTAACTGTACAACCGCCGAAACCTGCTCCTGTCATTCTGGCACCAATTGTTCCTTTCTGCTTCCAGGCAAGCTCAACCAATGTATCCAATTCTTTTCCCGTCACTTCATAATCATCTCTTAATGAAATGTGAGATGCATCCATAAGCTTCCCAAACAGCTCTATATCCCCTTTTTCCAATGCATCCACCGCCTTTAAGGTACGCTGATTTTCATATACGGCGTGTTTTGCACGTTTTCTATCTGTTTCATCAGTTATGAAATGCTTATTGGCTTCAAAAGTCTCCTCCGTTAACTCTCCCAATGATTTTATATCTAACTTTTGTTGAAGCTGTGATAATGCCCGCTCACACTCATTGCGTCTTTCATTGTACTTGGAATCTGCGAGCCCTCTTCTTTTATTTGTATTGGCAATCACCAGCGAAGCATCTTTTAAATCTATTTTCGAATATCTGTACGCCAGGGTACTACAGTCTAACAGTATGGCATATCCCTCTTTCCCCATGCCAATGGCAAACTGATCCATGACGCCGCAGTTTACGCCTATAAACTCATTTTCAGCTTTTTGACTCATCTTTACCATGGATATCATCTCTACATTAAGTTCAAACAGTTCATTTAACATTACTGAGGTTACAAGTTCAATTGACGCCGAAGATGACAGTCCTGCACCGTTTGGAATATTTCCATAAAACAAAACATCAAAACCTGAATCTATGTTATATCCATTTTGTTTAAATACAGATAAGACTCCTTTAGGATAGTTCGCCCAATCATGTGCTTTTATAAATGATAAATTATTTATGGTAAATTCTACCATACCCAAATTTTTAAAGTTTTTAGAATACAGTCTTATGCGGTCATCTTCCCTTTTTCTTGCTACGGCATATGTTCCGAAGCTTATTGCACATGGGAATACATGACCGCCGTTGTAATCGGTATGTTCACCTATTAAATTAATCCGTCCTGGCGCAAAAAATACCCTGGTATTATCATTACCGTAAAGCTGTTTAAAATCCTGCCTTAAGCTTTCTATCATCGTCCATCATCCCTTTGTATTTAACATTTAAAAAGAAAACAGCGGAAGCAACATTTAGCTATTGTCCCACTGCTTACAAACTTTCGTTTATTAATCCTATTGTTCTATCAATTTGCTGCTTCACTATATTTTTATAATTGTGTTGATTACTAAATTTGTAATGATTTGTAAGTCTTTAAAATCTTTTATTGTCTAATAGAAAGCCATCATTATTTTTTAGAGATATACTTTCTAATATCAAAAGCTACAGCTGTTACAATGATTAAGCCTTTTATGATAAGCTGCCAATAAGGGTTTACCCCTATAAAAGTCAGTCCATAGTTGATTACTCCAAATATAAGCACACCTGCAAGAACCCCGGGTACCGTTCCTATACCACCCGATGTTGACACGCCTCCTACAACGCAGGCGGCTATTGCATCCAGCTCGTACATGTTACCGTAATTGTTGGTTGCACCGCCTGTCCTTGCCGCTTCAAGCACTCCTGCAAGAGCATAAAGTGCACCTGCAATGGCATATAAAATTAACAGGGTACGTCCTACATTAATACCTGACACCTTTGCTGCTTCTTTATTCCCTCCGATTGCATACATATTTTTACCTAAACGTGTCTTGTTAAAAATAATCCATACAATGATAGATATAATAATAGCGATAATTACTATTATAGGTATTGATAAAAAGTGACCTGACCCCAGGTTTGTGAAATCGCCTCTAAGACCGCCAATAGGCTGTGAATCATTAGGAGGAAGGTCAAAGTAAATGGAGTTCACCCCATAGACCATTACCATTGTGCCAAGTGTTGCAATAAATGGCGGTACGCTGAATTTTGAAACAATAAAACCGTTAATCAAACCGACAATAAGTCCAGCAAGTATGGCAAGTAAAATGGGTAGCCACAGCGGCAGGTCCGGCATATCCGGGTAAAATCTTCGTACATAATCGGATGTTTGAAGCATTGAGGCAGAAAGAACTGCCGTAAGGCCTACAACGCGGCCGGATGAAAGGTCAACGCCTCCCGTTATTAAGATAAAAGCTACGCCAAGGGCAATAATTGCTCGTGTAGAATTTTGGAGCAAAATATCACGAAAGGTTGTTATAGATAGAAATCGAGGGTCCCGAATGGCAATAGCAACTACAAGAACTGCCAACACGATATAAATTGCGTTTTGCGACAAAAATTCTTTTATATTTTTTGCATTTAACTTATTCATTAATTAAAATCCTCCTTTCGTCATGCTATAAACTGGGTAGCAAGACGCATTATTTCTTCCTCTGTCGCATCTTTACCGTCAACAAAACCTGAAAGATGTCCTTCGCACATAACCATGATCCTATCGGACATGCCCATTAGTTCAGGCATTTCGGAAGATATCATTATGATACTTTTGCCCTGTTTTGCAAGATCTGCAATAATTGTATATATTTCATATTTAGCACCAACATCAATACCGCGTGTCGGTTCGTCCAAAATTAATATTTCAGGCTCAGTAAGAAGCCATCTGGCCAAAAGTACCTTTTGCTGATTTCCTCCGGACAGGTCCTTGATCAGTGTCTTGAAAGAAGGCGTTTTAACCCTGAGCTTTTCTATGCTTCTTCCGGCATCTTTCTTCTTCTTCTTCTCATCCAACAGTAAATAGGGTTTTATATAACGGCCAAGGTTTGCAATCACTGTATTATCCAACACTGATAAAACCGGAAATATACCTGTCACACGGCGTTCTTCTGTAAGCAGTGCAATTTTATGCTTTATCGCATCAATTGGAGACTTTATTTTGACTTCCCTGCCGTTTATAAAAATTTTTCCTGACTGTATAGATCTCAATCCAAATAACGCCTCCACCAATTCGGTACGCTGGGCGCCAACAAGCCCACCCACACCAAGTATTTCACCTTTACGAAGTTCGAAGGATACATCATGAAATGACTTCGCGAACGGAGATGTAAGACCTTCAACCTTTAATACCACTTCTCCGGGCTTATTGCTGCGTTCCGGGAATCTGTTGGTAAGGTCTCGACCTACCATCCGCGATATGATCATGTCGGTAGTAAGCTCGGATGCAGGCCATGTACCGATCTTCTTTCCGTCGCGCATGATTGTTACTTCGTCGGATATCTTGAGAATTTCTTCCATTTTATGAGAAATATAAATAATAGCAACCCCACGATTTTTCAACGCATGGATAATCTTAAACAAATGCTCCACTTCATTTTCGGTTAGGGAAGATGTCGGCTCATCCATAATGATGACCTTTGAATTGTAAGAAATAGCTTTTGCGATTTCCATTAACTGAACTTTGGATACCGACATGTTGCCTGCTGCGATATCCGGTTTTATATCCATATTAAGGTCTTGAAAAAGTTTCTCTGTATCTTGATACATCTTCTTATGGTCAACAAATTTTAACGGACCGTAACTTTTAGTGGGAAAACGTCCGAGCCATATATTTTCCATGACACTACGGTGCGGAACCGGATGAAGTTCCTGATGTATCATTGAAATACCGTTGTCAAGCGCAACTTTTGAGTCACTTATGTCAACTTTCTTACCATTTAGAATGATTTCTCCGGCGTCCTGTTTGTATATCCCGAAAAGGCATTTCATAAGCGTCGATTTCCCTGCACCATTTTCGCCCATAAGCGCATGTACAGTGCCTGCACGCACTTTCAGTGTTACATCGTCTAATGCCTTTACGCCGGGAAATTCTTTGGTGATATTATTCATTTCAAGTAAAAAACCGTTTTTATTCATTTTATCGCCCCCTGCGTATCTGATTCCTGACCGGTTACCGCTACATTCTACCAAGTGCATTTATATCAATACATTAGAAAGCAAGGGTGCAACGTAATACCCCAATTGCTCCCCTACTTTCTGTCTCGTATTGATTACCAAGAAGATAGAATTACCAGAGACTATTTCACGTCGTCCATATTTTCCTTTGTAATTTTCTTGTAAGGTATCCAAACATACTTGCCCTCAGTTAATTCATAGCCTATATTGTCTTTGGTGGGAGTCTTACCCTGTGCTAGTACATAGGCAAGATTAAAGGTAGCTTTGCCCTGGTTTTTAGCGTCATTTAACACTGTTCCAAGAAGTGTGCCTTCTTCAAGTGCCTTAAGTGCCGGAGCAGTTGCATCAACGCCAACAACGGGTACATATTTGTTATCCTTGAAATATCCGGCAGCTTTTAATGCCTCAATCGCACCAAGCGCCATATCGTCGTTGTTTGCAAATACAGCTTCAATCTTATCTCCATGAGAAGCAAGGAATGCAGCCATCTTTTCCTGTCCTTTTACACGATCCCACATACCTGTGTCTTCAGCAAGCTTCTCTACCTTTATACCTGCGTCTTCAACAGCCTTAATAGAATATTTGGTACGCAGTTCTGCATCCTGGTGCCCAGGCTCGCCTTTTAGCATTACGTACTGCAACACGCCGTCCTTATTCTTATCGGCTTCCGGATGAGTCTTCCAGTAATCAACAATCAACTGACCTGAAATTGTTCCGGACTCTTCCGCCTTTGCTCCAACATAATAAACTTTATCCCATTTTTTCATATCCTCGGGAAGTGGTTCACGATTAAAGAATACAACGGGTATATCGGATTTCTTTGCCTTATCAATAATTACACCAGCAGCAGTACGGTCAACCGGATTAATTGCAAGTGCGTTAGTTTTCTTTGTTATAAAAAGGTCAATCTTATCATTCTGTGTTGGTTGTGAATTTTGACTATCAACGATATCAACTTGTGCTTTTCCTTCTGCAGCATCAGCAATAGCGTTTCGTACACCTGTCATAAAGGTATCATCAAACTTGTAGATTGCAACACCGATATTCACTTTATCTGATGCTCCGCTCTCTCCTGAGGATTTGCTTCCACATCCTGCTAATACAGCTGTCATCAAGAATGTAACAGCAAGTAAAATTACGCCTACTTTTTTCATAAAAAGACCTCCTTATAAATTTAAATTAATTTTGATATATTTATCTTACTGATTAAATTATCATATAGTTTACACAAAATATGAATATAAAATCCTATGCAAATATGTGAAAATTCTACTGTATCTAAATAATACAATTGCATTCGGCGAATTGATGTGCCTTCCGGCACAAAAATTAAGGTAAATTGACTTGATATTACGCTTCGCTTTATAATAAAAAAGTCTTTTTATAAAAAATTTTCAAGGTTGACTTTTTTGAAACGCATTTAACGGAAAGTGCAAAACTAAAGAAAAAATATACTTTCCTATGCATTATAAAAAAATCGTCTTCGACGAATTTATCTCACTTCGTTCGAATATGATTTAGGTAGATTTTCTTGAAGCCAGAAAGTATATCTTGCAGATATACT
>JASGMB010000090.1 GCA_030156665.1 Clostridiales bacterium | reverse complement strand
TGATAAAAAAGCGTTGATTGGTCTTAAGCCTAACCTGGTTGTAGCAAAGCCTTCCAGTTCGGGAGCTACCACAGACCCTGAGCTGGTTGCAGGAGTAATAGAATATCTGCAATCAAAAGGATTTGAAAATATCATTATCCTTGAAGGTTCATGGGTTGGGGACAGAACTGCCAGAGCATTTAAGGTATGTGGATATGAAGATATTTCAAGACAGTATGGTGTGCCTTTATTTGACCTTCAGAAAGACCAGTATAAACTGTATGATGCCGGTGGTGTAGGCATCAATGTGTGTAACAAGGCAATGGAAGTAGATTACCTCATCAATATGCCGGTATTAAAAGGTCACTGTCAGACCAGCATGACTTGTGCATTAAAAAACATGAAGGGCTGTATTCCTGATAAGGAAAAAAGAAAATTCCATACCATGGGATTGCATAAGCCAATTGCATATCTAAATCGTATAGTGAAAAACAGTTTGATTATTGTAGACGGTATTTTGGGAGATCTCAATTTCGAAGAAGGTGGCAACCCGGTACAAATGAACCGCGTGATTGTGGGAAAAGATCCTGTATTGGTGGATGCTTATGCAGCAGAGCTGATGGGATTTGACCTGGATGAAGTTGCGTATATCAAGATAGCTGAAAGTATCGGAGTAGGAAGTGCTGATGTAAGCAGTGCAAATATCATTGAGCTCAATCAAGACAAAGACGTAAAGAAAATTACTCGTTCACGTAAAGTAGAAAGATTGGCAAGATATGTAGAAGAAAATGAAGTATGTTCAGCTTGTTATGGAAGTTTGATTCATGCCCTTGAAAGATTGGATGATAAAGGATTATTAAATAGAGTAAAAGAAAAAATTTACATCGGGCAGGGATACAAAGGACAGCAGGGGGAAGGCATTGGTATCGGAATTTGTACCAAAGACTTTTCTAAAAATATACCCGGATGTCCTCCGAAAGGAAAAGATATCGTAGAATATTTAGAGAAAGTCATAAGAGGATAACAGGAGGACTATATGGAAGCAGTAATTTTTGACATGGATGGTGTAATTGTTGATAACAGTAAATATCATAGATTGGCATGGGAACAATACATTGAAAAGAAGGGCTTGCATGCTGATAAGAAAAAATTATATGAGACCTATGGGATGCGTAATATTGAATTAATCAAAATTATATTTGGAGACGGTATTTCTCAACAGGAAGCAGAAGTAATTGGAAAAGAAAAGGAACAAGTGTATAGAGATATCTATTTAGAAGAGATAAAACCTGCAAAAGGTTTAATTCCATATCTTCAATTTATTAAAGAAAAGAATTTAAAAACTGCTATTGCTACATCGGCATGTATAGAAAATGTAGATTTTACAATAGATAATCTGGGTATCCGAGAATATTTTGATGTAATTGTCTCAGAAAAAGACGTTACTGAAGGTAAACCACATCCCGATGTATACCTGAAAGCTGCCAAGAAGTTAGGGGTGTCACCGACACAGTGCCTTGTCATTGAAGATGCGGTCGCAGGGGTGGAAGCAGGCAAACGGGCAGGGGCTTTTGTAGCTGCTGTCACTACAACGCATCTACCTAGCGAACTAAACAGTGCAGATATCATTATTGATAATTTTTATGATAAAAAAATTAAGGATATCATCCAAACGAAGCGCTAATATGCATTAGTAATAAAAATCTTTAAGTAAATAATAGCAATGTATTTTGGTATGTTAGAAACCACTTATGAGAACAAGATTTTCATAGGTGGTTTCATTTATGTCAAGAAGATCATACTTTCATAATTTCTCATAATATAATCACAAAAGTGCATATCACTTTATACAATATTAATAGCAAAAAAAATGAGGTGATTGCATTGAGAACATTAAGAATAGGCTCAAGAGGTTCAGACGTAATGGAGATACAGGCACTTTTACGAAAGATAGGTTACAATCCTGGCCCCATTGACGGTATATTTGGACAGCAGACACAGCAAGCAGTGATTCAATTTCAACGCGATAAAGGCCTAACGCCTGATGGCATTATCGGGCCAAATACTTATAATGCCTTGGGAAAATTTTTAATAGGTTATGTTATTTACATAATTAGACCGGGCGACACACTGTATAATATTGCATTGAGAAGTTATACAAATTTAGCACGTCTCCTTGCGGCTAATCCCGAAATAGACCCTAACAATCTAAGAGTAGGGCAAAGGATTATAGTACCTTATGGCATAGATGTAGTGGATACAAATATAAATTATACATATGAAATTATGGAAAGGGACATACAAGGCTTAAAAACAAGGTATCCATTTATAGAGATAGGTGTGGCCGGGCTAAGTGTTCTAGGGAGAAATCTATACTATATTAAATTAGGTAATGGCCCGAATGAAGTTTTTTATAACGGTGCACACCATGCATTGGAATGGATTACATCACCGGTTCTAATGAAGTTTGTAGAGGATTTTGCCAAAGCTTATGTAGAAAGACGTAATATTAGGGGCTATAATATACGGGATATATGGAATCAAAGCACCATATACATTATGCCGATGGTAAATCCCGACGGCGTTGATTTGGTGATTAATGGCCTGCAGCCTGATAATCCGTATTATGAGGAATTAATTACGTGGAATAATGGAAGAATGAATTTTTCAGAGGTGTGGCAAGCAAATATAAGGGGAGTAGATTTAAACCATAACTATGATGCTGCTTGGGAATTATCAAAGCAGGCGGAACGACGCTTAGGGATTTTTGGTCCGGGGCCCACAAGATATTCGGGACCATATCCGGAATCTGAGCCGGAATCAAAGGCAGTTGCAGACTTTACAAGAAATCATGATTTTAGACTTGTACTTGCATATCACAGCCAGGGAGAAGTAATTTACTGGAATTTCATGGATATGGCACCACCAGAAGCAAGAAGAATTGGTGAACTGTTTTCACAGGTCAGTGGATATGTGCTTGAAGAACTTTATGGCATCGCTTCCTATGCCGGCTATAAAGACTGGTTTATTCAGGAATATAGAAGACCGGGATATACCATTGAAGTTGGAAAAGGAAAAAATCCGCTGCCAATATCGCAGTTTGATAAAATATACAATGACAATATAGAACTAATGCTGCTAGCAGCAGTGGTATAAATATGAATTCTATAAGGGTAGGGTTTTCCTACCCTTATAAATGTGTATCTCTAGTATTATCCATCTGTCAGTAGTGCATACCCGTAAAGAACTTTCACTTTTGCAGTAAGTTGTCCTTGGCGGGATTTTTATTCCAGCATTTTTCCTGTGTTTTCAGGAACAAAATACCGGTCCAGATTATAATTTACACGAACTGTTTTATTTTCTGAAAAAACGTTATAATTAACCAACTTTAAAACTAAATATTATGATTTAAAGTTGGTTAATTTCATCGATAACTACATTCATTTATTTTAAATTTAAACATTGGTTATCGATATAATATCCTAATTTACAATTTAAATAGAGTTTATCAAAGCGAAAAAGCTACTAGTGTGTTTAATCATATAAACTTATAAGTGTGTATAATATGACGCAATTATCAAAAACTAAAATGAAAACCAATAAAGAGGTGAAAAAATGCAGCTAAAAGAGAAACCTGTATATAAAGAAATCGATGCAGTGATTGAAAAATACAATAAACCGGGTGGCTTAATACGAATTCTTCAAAAAGTGCAGGATATGTATGGTTACCTGTCGGAAGATGTACAAATTTACATCGCTGACCGGCTCAAACTTCCCATTAGTGAAGTAAATGGTGTGGTGACTTTTTATTCCTTGTTTTCTACAAAACCAAAAGGGAAATATACCATTGGCGTATGCTTGGGAACAGCATGTTATGTAAAAGGTGCAAATGATATTCTTAAAAAAATAAAAGACGAATTGAAAATTAATGAAGATGAAACAACGGAAGACGGACTTTTTACATTGCGTGCTACCCGGTGTATCGGTGCGTGCGGATTGGCACCTGTTATCACTGTTGGGGATGATGTTCACGGTAGAATTAACCCAGGCGAGGTTCCAAAAATATTGTCGAAATATCGAGAGAAAGATGTTGATACAAATATAAAAAATAAAGATAAGGTATCTTGCTTTAGAGTAGCTGAATACATAAAGGAGTGATGATATTGATCACCAATATTGAAGCATTAAATGATATTCGGCAAAAGGCAAAACGACAAATGAGCCTGCGGCTGGATCATAAACAGGATTTACAAAAGTATGACGTGCTGGTTTGTGCTGGCACAGGTTGTATTTCGTCAGAAAGTGAGAAAGTAAGAGAAAAGCTTGCAAAAGTAATAAAAGAAAAGAATCTGGAAGATAGAGCCAGGGTATTAAGAACAGGTTGCTTTGGTTTTTGTAAATTAGGTCCTATTGTCGTAGTATATCCGGATAAAACTTTTTACTGTCAAGTAAGTGAAAAAGATGTGGATAAAATTGTAGAACAACATCTTGACGGTGGACAAGTAGTACAAGAAATCTTATACAAGTCCCCCGTAGACGATAAGATACAGGAAACCATGGACAACATTACTTTTTTTGAACATCAAAGACGTATTGCCTTAAAGAACTGTGGCATTATTGACCCTGAAAAGATAGAAGAATATATTGCAGTAGACGGTTATTTTGCGTTGGCTAAAGTCCTAAATGAGTATAAACCGGAAGAGGTTATAGAGATTATTTCGGCATCAGGGTTAAGGGGAAGGGGAGGAGCAGGATTTCCCACTGGGACCAAGTGGAAATTTACATACTCTGTTAATTCTGATCAGAAATATGTGGTATGTAATGCCGATGAAGGCGACCCGGGGGCATTTATGGATAGAAGTATTTTGGAAGGAGATTTGGAAGTGGCCATTGAGCAGGCAAGAAAATATGGTTTATTAGGTAAGAACATATTGGGTACGAATTTTAATTTTGATGTAGAGCTGAGATTGGGCGCGGGCGCTTTTGTATGTGGTGAAGAGACAGCACTGTTGCGTTCGGCAGTAGGAAAAAGAGGAGAACCCCGTCCAAGACCTCCCTTTCCCGCTGTTTCAGGGTTATGGGACAAGCCTACATTGGTAAACAATGTAGAAACCTTTGCAAATGTTCCGAAGATTATATTAAACAGTCCCGAATGGTATGCTGCACTGGGCACTGAAAAAAGCAAAGGAACAAAAGTATTTGCCCTGGCGGGGCAGATTAACAATACCGGATTAATTGAAGTGCCGATGGGCACTACTTTACGTACCATCATCTATGATGTAGGCGGAGGGATTCCCGGCGGTAAAAAGTTTAAAGCGGTACAAACAGGAGGTCCGTCCGGCGGATGCATTCCCGAACAGCACCTGGATACGCCTATAGATTATGAGTCCCTAAACAGTATTGGTTCGATGATGGGCTCCGGTGGCATGATTGTGATGGATGAAAGCAACTGCATGGTGGACATCGCAAAATTCTATGTAGAATTTTCTCAAGACGAATCCTGTGGAAAATGTACACCCTGTAGAATTGGCACACGAAGAATGCTGGAATTGCTGAGAAAGATTACCAACGGCGAAGGTGCACTGGAAGATCTGGACGAACTTGTGGAATTGGGACAGGATATTAAGGAAGGATCGCTGTGCGGATTGGGGCAGACTGCACCTAATCCTGTATTGAGTACTTTGCAATACTTTAAAGATGAATATATTGCCCACGTCAAAGACAAGCGGTGCCCTGCCGGTGTATGCGAAAAACTTAGGCGGCACAGGGTAATCCCGGAAAAATGCATTGCATGCGGTTTATGTGCAAAAGCCTGCGGTGTAGAAGCCGTTCAAGGTGAAATCAAAAAGCCGCCGTATAAAATATTAGATGAAAAATGCATTAACTGCGGTGCATGTTTTGAAAAATGTCCCGTAGGTGCAATAGAAAGAGGATGAATGGTATGAGTGAAGAAATCGTACAATTAACGATAGATGATGTTGAAGTAGAAGTTGAAAAGGGTACAAGCATATTGGAAGCTGCATTAAAGGTAGGCATAGAAATTCCCAGCCTATGTTATCTAAAAGAGATAAATGAAATAGGCGCCTGCCGCGTATGCCTTGTGGAAGTTGAGGGCGTGAAGGCGTTGCAAGCTTCCTGTGTTTATCCCATTACACAGCCCATTAAAGTATATACCAGCACAGAGAGAGTAAGAAAAGCACGCAAAAGGGCGGTAGAACTTCTGCTGTCCGAACATGATAGAGAATGTACCGTTTGTATACGAAACCTGAATTGTGAACTGCAAAATGTTGCTGACAATCTTGGCATCAGAAATCTGAGAGTAACAGGGGAAAGTAAGAACTATCCTATACAGATGGATAATCCGTTTATCATGCGAGATTACAATAAGTGCATCTCTTGCCGACGGTGTGAAGCCATTTGCAGTAAGATACAGGAAGTACATGTATATTCTGCCCAGCGGCGGGGGCTTAATACCGTCATTGCTCCGGCTTTTATGAGGGATTTGGGTAGTACCAATTGTATTACATGCGGCCAGTGTGTCATTGCTTGTCCAACAGCTTCCTTAGTAGAAAAAGAAGCAATCGAAGATGTATGGGCGGCACTAGAGGATAAAGATAAATATGTGGTAGTTCAGACAGCACCCTCTATTCAGGTGACACTGGGAGAAATATTCGGGATGGAAACGGGAACCATTGTTACCGGAAAGATGGTAGCTGCATTAAGAAGATTGGGATTTAAAAAGGTATTTCCGACAGACCTTTCAGCCGATTTGACCATTATGGAGGAAGCCCATGAATTAATTGAACGGCTTCAGGGACATGGAAAACTGCCGCTGATGTCGTCCTGCTGTCCTGCATGGGTCAAATTTGCGGAGCACTTTTATCCGCAGCTTTTGGAGCATTTGTCAAGCTGCAAGTCACCCCATGAAATGTTTGGTGCATTAATCAAAACCTATTATGCCAAAAAGGAAGGGTTGGACCCGAAAAAGATTGTCTCGGTAGCGGTGATGCCCTGTACTGCTAAGAAGTATGAAGCATCCCGTCCGGAAATGGGATGGGACGGATATAAAGATATAGACTATGTAATTACGACAAGAGAACTAGGAAGAATGATTCGACAGGCAGGGATACATTTTAGAAACCTAGCGGATGAGCCTTTTGATATGCCTTTTGGAGTATCTTCGGGAGCAGGAGCAATTTTCGGAGCAACCGGTGGCGTCATTGAAGCAGCAGTGAGAAGTGCTTATGCTATATTAAACAATAGAAATAAGGAAATGGGGCTAATCGATTTTGAAGAATTAAGAGGACAAAGTGGTGTGAAGGAAGCAATGGTAGACTTAGGAAAGAAAAAAATTAAGGTAGCTATTGCGCACGGCACAGGAAATGCACGTATTATTCTGGATAGAATATTAAATGGAGAACATTATGATTATATCGAGATTATGGGATGCCCTGGTGGCTGTGTAGGAGGCGGCGGACAGCCGATTCTGGGTGGCCGGGATCACAAGAGAATATCTCTGGATTACAGACATAATAGGGCTGATGCATTATATAAGATCGATATGCACAGTCAGCTCAGACAATCCCATGATAATCCTGATGTCCGAAAATTATATGAAGAATTTTTAGGGGAACCGTTGGGAGAGATGTCCAAAAAATTGCTTCATACTACATATACACCAAGAGGTTTGTACTTTAACTTATTGAAATAATAAATTTATAGATAAATGTGAACAATAAAATGGGTGTAGTTAACAAAAAATATATGAGTTTATTTTAAGGAGGTATTAATGTCAACAAAAGCGAAAATATTACTATTGGTTAGCGGCCTGTTTAATCTTTCTATAGGATTGTCCAATGTTTTTGTAAATGTATTTCTGTGGAAAAAATCAAGTAGTTTAATAGTGATTGCACAATACAATTTAATGCAATATATATTTATTCCCATTACTTTCATTTTTGCAGGATGGCTTTCCAAAAGAAAGAATGGAATCTGGTCCTTACGATTGGGAATAGTTTTCTTTGTTGTATTTTTTATTCTAATTTTATTGCTTAAAGATGATGTAGCCACATATATTTATCTACTCGGGATCCTTTTTGGGATAGCATCGGGATTTTATTGGCTTGCTTTTCACGTACTCAGTTTTGATTTTACCGGTACAAATAATAGAGATACTTTTAATGGTTTTAACGGGTCTATTGCAGCGGTAGCCTATGCAATAGCTCCTTTTACGGCAGCATATATTATCGCCAATAATCCGAAACTCGTAGGTTATAAAATCGTCTTTGCAATTTCACTGGCGTTATTTGTTATTTTAATACTGGTTAGTTTATTATTACGTTCTGAACATTATGGAAAAAAATTTAATTTTAACAAAATATTGAGCAAGAACTGCGTGGAATGGAGTTTACTGAGAAAAAGCATTGCAGCATGGGGCATGCGAGATTACGTGATTCTTTTTTTAATCGGTATATTAATTTTTAAGACGACAAAAAGTGAATGGATTTTGGGTAAATTATCTCTAGTATCTTACTCTATATCATCGGCAGCTTTTGCAATAGAGCAAAAACTAATCAAGCCGAAGAGAAGAGTATTTTCCATGCATATGGGGGCAATACTGATATTTATTGCTGTTTTAGGGCTATTGGTGAAAATTAATTACAATTCACTTTTGTTTTATGTCATTGTAGATGCAGCCTTTATGCCTTTTTTCTTTGTGCCTTTGATGTCCGCCACTTTTAATATTCTTAATCGCAATCATGAAGAAGACCTGAGAGTGGAATACATTGTTAATAAAGAAATTGCGCTTAACACCGGTAGAATTGTTAGTACCAGTCTACTCATTATGCTTTTAACCTTTATGAAGATGGATCGGATGATAAATTATTTTTTGCTTTTTATAGGATGTGCTCAATTTATTTCACTTTATTTTTTAAGGAAATTAACGATATGGGAAGGTTAATTGTTAAATCACCCTGTTTATTATGCAGGGGTTTTCTTCCCATCATTTTTAACGAGTCTACATATTCCACAACTCTTTTTTCCTGTAGAGATTCCCAAAGCACCTGACTTTAAAACCTCAATAATATCTTCTTTACTGTTTATTAATCCTCCCGCAATAATAGGGGATAGTAGTTGTGTACTGATACGTTCGATAATACCGGGCATCACACCAGGCATAATTTCTATCATATCAGGATGGATTGATTGTGCGGTTTTAATGGTAGTCTGATAGGATAAACTATCTATTAGAAAAAAACGCTGTATCGTGAATATGCCTTTTTCTTTTGCATATTTAATATGGTTGCTGTTGGTGCCAATAATACCATTAGGTTTAATCACTTCGATAATATAGTCAATCGCTTTATGATCTTTTCCGATACCTTCTAAAAAATCAATGTGAATAAAGACGTTTTTGCCGGCGTCTTTTGTTGTATTTATCAGATGCATAATATTAAATATATCTGCATGTAATAAAAAATAGTGGTTACCTGTGAAGCAATGGCAGTATGTATATCTGCTGTGTTTCTAATGGCTGCAATAATAGGATATTCTTCAATTTTTTCAATAATGCAATTCATAAGTTTGCCACCTCTTTTTGATTTAAGAATACCTTTAGGTTATCATGCGTTACTTGTAATTATATTATAAAAAAACAGTCATCAAAATAGAAGTACGAATAAATATAATTAAATATTTGTCTAGGTTGACCTCTATGCCAAACAAATTATAAGTGTGCTGGTATTAAAAAGACGATTGAAGTATTATTCCTTTTTGGATGTGTAACCAAACTTTATTCATGTGCATATGATAGAGTGAAGAGTTTTATGTTAACACGTGCATAAAGCTTGAATATTCTCTTGTATAGCGAGGATACAGTGATGAATAGGACAAACTATTTAATGGAAATTTTTTATCTTTCAGGTATTATTGGCATTATATCGCAATTTTTAGGCGAGCTTGAAACTTCCTATATCATACTATTGGCATTGTTAATTCTTGATACTGTTACAGGGATGGTAGTTGCGATCCGGCACAGAAGGTTTAGCAGTAGAGGGCTTGCAAAATTATTAAAAAAGGTCATTCCTTATACGGTTAGTATTATAACTGTTAGACTATTGGAGATAGGCATGTTGCCACTATTTGAAACCACAATACTGTCAGAAGTTATGATAGCATTCCTTCAAATTACTGAAGCCGTAAGCATATTGGAAAATCTTACGCTTCTAGGGGTGCCAATTCCATCTAATTTTATAACCATTTTGTTAAATCATTTAAAAATTCCCGGATTAGATAAAGTATTGGAGGCAAGCAGAAAAAATGAACAGGATATTTCGGATATCGACGAGATGATAAAATATCAAATACCCACATTTGAATGTCAATATGTCAGAAAGCTACTAGAAATTAAATTTCAAGTATGTAAATCTATAGCATTACAGATCAAAAATCAATTAAAAGAAAAAGATGAAGACAATCATGAGTTAATGTATTATAAAACCATGGCATTCATCGAATTAGGATTTAAAGAAATGCAAGAACAATGGAAGGAGGAAAAAATTCTTCAACAATATATTGACGAATTACACAAAATACATTATTACAAAGTAAACCGATGGCTGCAAAAGGTGAGAGCCATTTGTTATTCTCAGCAATCACTTGAAGAAAAAAAAGAACAGCTAATTGACGGTCTTATCATTGTTTTATATCAAGCGATACTGGATGCTCGTAAGCTTTTATGTAATCAAGGTGGATCAAGGTGAATATAGTATCTTCCGAATGATTCAAAACTATATGCACTAACTGAAACACTGGATCGTTTGAGGTGGTCAGTTAGTGCATATAGTTCTGTTTTTGAGAAGTTGTTAATTAGATTATAGATTTTATCAGCTAAATCAAACGAATCTTTCCGAACCGGTATATCTTTAAAACTTTTATACATGTCAATATTTCCCCAAGATGTCTAAGTCTTCACTTAATCTCAATCTAACTTCCATCCTTCTATTTCTGACCTTTGTATTGCACCGAATAATCGTGTTTTTAGTCCTTTGTTTTCTCTATTTAAATCTGCCAGCAGCTCTTTAATATACTGCCTTTTTGTATTACCGTTTGCAGGACAGGGGCTGGCGACTACCGGGAGCGCTTTTCTTCTGGAAAAGCCTCTAATATCTTTTTCCGGGACATAGATCATAGGGCGAATGAGGTATATATCTTTGCGGTCCAGGTATGTTACCGGAGAAAAACAATTGATTCTACCCTCAAAGAATAAACTTAAAAAGAAGGTTTCAATTACATCGTCATGGTGATGTCCCAGAGCAACCTTTTTGCATCCTAATTCAAGGGCAACATCGTGTAAAGCGCCTCTGCGCATTTTGGCACATAATGAGCAGGGGTTGGTTTCCTTACGTATATCAAAGATAACCTCTGCAATATTGGTAGGCTTTATGGTATAGTTAATCCCTAATTCATCACACAGCTTTTGCACGCCGGATAAATCAAAATTGTCAAATCCCATGGTCAAAGTAATGGCTTCTAATTCGAATTTTTTAGGATAGAACCTTTGTAGTGCTTTTAGTGCCGTAAGCAGGGTTAAACTGTCTTTTCCCCCCGAAACGCCTATAGCAATTCGATCTCCATCCTGAATCATATTATAATCCTCAACAGCTTTACGTAAATAGCTAAGAATTCGCTGCATAAAATCTTCCTTTCATTTTAATGCTAATTATTTATTATATATTAAACCGATGTATTTAATCAATGTTTTAGAGGGGGTATTTTGGTAATATTGCTTGGCAGTTAGCTGCTGGTGATGCAAACGTAATTAGTGTACAGCTGGCAGCGGTTTAACGCAAAATGCTAAAAGTTGACTTAAAGAGTATATATTAAACAGTTTTTATAAAAATGAATCTTAAATTGTAATGTATTACCAGAATCTGTTAACTATGAACTATGAACTATAAATTAAAAATGAAATGGCGCAGGATGTAGAGAGAGGAAACAGGACATTTCGGGAGTAAAATTAAAGAATGTTAATGATAAATTAAAATTATTCAAATTAACCCTTGACACATCTTCGGATATGTATTAAAATGTGTTAAGTGCCAATGCTAACTTCGTATAAACACATAGCTAAATTTATTTATGCAATGATATAAAAGTTTTTAACACGTTGTGATATTAATAGAGGTATAGTGGTTGAAGGGCAGGGACGCGTCGATTTTTACTACCCACCACTCACTACCTACTACAAACTAATTTAGGAGGGAATTTGATGAGTACTTATATGGCGAAAGCCAACGAAATGGACAGAAAATGGTACATTATAGATGCTGACAGCAAGCCTCTTGGTAGAGTAGCTGCACAGGTAGCTAAAATTCTTAGAGGAAAGCACAAACCAACATACACACCTCATGTGGATTCAGGTGATCACGTGATTGTGATCAATGCTGATAAGGTAATATTGACCGGTAGAAAGTTGGACCAAAAATATTACAGACGTCATACCGGATATGTTGGTGGATTGAAAGAGATCAAGTATAGAGAATTATTGAAAAATAATCCTGAAAAAGCAATTACATTGGCAGTTAAAGGTATGGTTCCTCGTAACTCTCTTGGTAGAGCAGCTATGAAGAAGTTAAGAGTGTATAAAGGCACAGAGCATGATCATCAAGCTCAAAAACCTGAAGTATGGACTCAGGAACTATAATAAAAGAGAGGGAGGAGTACGATCAATGGCAAAAGTTCAGTATTACGGAACAGGAAGAAGAAAAAAATCAGTAGCAAGAGTTAGATTAGTACCTGGTGACGGTAATATTACTATCAATGATAGATCAATAGATGATTATTTTGGGTTGGAAACATTAAAGGTAATCGTAAGACAGCCTTTAACAGTAACGAAAACTCTTGATAAGTTTGATGTGATTGCGAAGGTTGTAGGCGGAGGCTTCACTGGTCAGGCAGGGGCAATCAGACATGGTGTTAGAAGGTTTCTTAACAAGAGACCCAAGAATGAAAGAGAGAAAGAAATATGGGCTCAAAGCAGCAAGAAGAGCGCCACAGTTCTCCAAGAGATAGTGTTTTGTGTCGACTTACAAAAGAGTCGGTTCAAAATTACAAAGTTTGTTCACGAAAGATACAGAGCGTCAGACTGGGAAACCAGCCTGGCGCATTTTATTTGTGCAAAAAGAGATCCCCCCGCCACAAACATTCCCGAAATCCAAAAACCTTTTTCCCCCGCAGGCCAGTAAAATCAATATATATAAAACTATAAATAAATACTCCCCTATGCATATCGCACTTACGACTCATATAATTGTTCCTATTTTTCCACGAGCAAACTTTGTCATTCTTCACTGCTCACGAGCAAACTCGCTTGTCAT
>JASGMB010000089.1 GCA_030156665.1 Clostridiales bacterium | reverse complement strand
CCTCTTGACAATATCGCCAAAGGACTCAAAATATCTAATTTACCGCAAATCGATTCAAAAGCTTCTCGCCTTTTTTTTATCTGCAATAACATATTTTTGGCTAAATTTTTATTAAGTTCGTCTATTAGCAGTCTATTTTGATAAATTTTATCCATCGGATTCAAAAAAGAAGACACGCTGGTTAAATTTTTTAATTTTAATCTCCTATTTTCTAGGCCATTATTAAAAGAATATAATAATCTATTTTGAAGACTATTTATTTTATCCTTTAACTCATATTGGGAAGGTACTACAACTTCTGCTGCTGCAGAAGGTGTTGGTGCTCTTAAATCAGATACAAAATCAGCAATGGTAAAATCAGTCTCATGACCTACTGCTGATATTACCGGAACAACTGATGCTGCTATACTTCTAGCTACAACTTCCTCATTAAATGCCCATAATTCTTCTATAGAACCTCCACCTCGCCCCACAATAATTACATCTACATTTTTTTGTATATTAAAGTATTCAATGCCTTCAACAATTTGATAACACGCTTGTTCTCCTTGCACTCGAACAGGATATATCTTTACCTCTGCAGATGGAAATCTGCGTTTTAAAACATTTAATATATCTCTTATTGCAGCACCGGTGGGTGATGTAACTACGCCAATTTTCTTAGGATACTGTGGTATTCTTTTTTTTCTGGTTTCATCAAACAAACCTTCATTTTGTAATTTCAGTTTTAATTGTTCAAAAGCAATGTGTAATGCACCAATACCGTCCGGTTCCATATCTTCAATATACAGTTGATATTGCCCATCTTTCGGATATACTGTAATCCTTCCTTGAACAATTACTTTCATACCGTTTTCAGGTTTGAATTTCAGATGAGCATTTGCACTTCTAAACATAACAGATCTAATGATACTATGTTCATCTTTAAGCGTTAAATACATATGTCCTGAATAATGCAGCTTGAAATTTGATATTTCCCCACGTACCAATACATTATATAATACTAGGTCGTGGTCCATCAGCATTTTAATATATTCATTGATTTCACTTACTGATAAAACTTTTTTGTGCATTTGATTTTAAAACCTCACTCCCCACTAACTTATATAACCCTAGCAGCGATATGCCTGCTGCATTATCAGTAGAAAATTCCGGCTGAGCAAAATGTATATTAGCTTGCCCGGCAAAGCTGCTCATTAAAAATTGCTTCATAATACTATTGGAACACACGCCACCAACCATTAAAACTTCTTTAATGCCGGTTTTATCGATTGCATTTTGAATAACTTTTTGTACTGAAGCGGAGATACAATGTATAACTCCTGAAGCCACTGCATTGAAATCTTCACCTTTATCTATTAAACGTTTAGCATGTGTTTCAGGCCCTGAAAAATTAATCCATAAATTCTGAGTAGATATAGGAATTTGAGCTTTTTCATTTGTCATTAGAGCAATTTTTTCTAAATATGGTCCAGCAGGGAAGGGTAATCCTAATAAAACACCAATTCTATCTATAAATTGCCCTGCATGTAAATCCTTCGAACCTCCAATAATTGCTATATTAAACCCATTATTTGTTGGATCTACTAGCAACAATTCTGTAGTTCCACCTGATATATGAAACGAAAGAAAACGATTTTCTAATAAATGTACTGCTCCTGCCGACCAGATTCCTGCCATAATATGCCCTTCCTGGTGACTGAACTTCTCAATGGGAATTTGTAAAGTTTCTGATATCACGCTAGCAAAACCTATACCGCTCAAAAAAACAGGCATATATGAATCCGCAACGGGTCTGGGTCTGGCACTAACCGATATTATTTTAACATTTGATAAATGAATCCGTCCATTTAAATGACTTACCAGTTCAGGTAAATTTTTAATATGTTGAAATAATGCCTCCGATTGACGCAATCCTTTTTTTCCCGATTCAACCGATAATAATTTTTTATAGTTGACAATTAAGTTGGCTTTTTCATCTACAACAGCCAATGATGTAGTATAGCAGCTTGTATCTATTCCTAAGTACAAATTCATATTTTAACCCTCTGGCTGTAATTGTTTTTTGATAGAGGCTAATATCCCATTAACAAAAGCGCCGGATTTTTCGCTATCATATTTTTTTGATAGTTCCACTGCTTCATTAATTGAAACACTCATAGGAATATCCGGTCTCTTAAGCATTTCAAATATAGCAATCCTCAATATTGCAATATTTACTTTAGAAATTCGGTTTACCTTCCACTTAACAGTGTTTTTCTCTATATGTTCATCAATTTCTTTAAGATTTTGCAAGGTTCCACTAACTACATCTTGGATAAACACTTGATCTTTTGCGTCCACATCATGTTCATTGAAATATGTTTCTATAATTTCATTTTCATTTCCTTTTTGAATATTAATTTGATAAAGCAATTTAAAAGCTTCTTCTCTTGCCGTCTTTCTACTCATTATTTATCCTCCTTAAATAATCTTACGTAGATAAGTTCAGACTTATCTACGTAAGATTCCAAAGCATTTTCAAATACTTTGTCATAAATCATTTAATATATAATATTATTGTTTCTAAAATCTATTTTAATCCCTTTGGGAAAATTTATCCACTCATTTGACTATATTTCATTATAATTTATTTTAAAACAAAAATAAACCCTCTATTCAGAGGGTTTATTTCATATTTTGCTGTTCAACTTCCTTTCCTGCCGTTTCTTTTTTTGGTTCTTTCTCAATATTTACTCCTTGAATATGTATATTTACTTTTTCTACATCCAACCCAGTCATTGTTTCAACAGATTTCTTAACTTTTTCTTGTATTTCCCATGCAACTTCAGGAATTTTACATCCATATTCTACGATAATATATAAGTCTATGGTGGCATCTTTGTCTTTAATATCTACTTTAACTCCTTTTGTAAGATTCTTTCTTCCTAACATATCTGCAATGCCACCTGCTATGCCACTGCTCATCCCAGCAACACCTTTTACGTCAGTAGCAGCAATGCCGGCAATAATAGCTACAACTTCATCTGCAATTCTTACATTACCAATCTCTTCGCTTGCAATAATCTGATTTTCTTCTACTATTTATCTATTTATCTTAATTCTATTATCTTGATTTTTTCAACAGCAACGCCTGTTTGGCTAACAACGATATCTTGGATTTGAGCCACCTGCGAAGGAATTAATCCATCGGATTGCACAACAATATTCACTTTATCATCATTTACAAATGCAACAGTATCTTTAAACCCTTTCGCTTTTATAAGATTTTCAATGATCATTTCTTTATCCATTATCTTTGCGATATCAATCATTTTATTTTGTGCACTGACTTTGGATTCTTTTGGTGAGTTCTGGTCGTCTACTATTGATTGTAATATTTCTAATGCTTCACTCCTTGACCTTTCTCTCTCCATTCTAGATTCAATAAAATATATATTGCTGCTGCCAGTATCAACTACTACTTTCTGATCTTCCATTTGCATTGATGAATCATTGGTTTCTAAATTACTATTTACCAATTTCGCTTCACCCAAATTTTTTTGTACCGATCTTTCTACATCTTGACTGATTGTAGGAACTGTTTCCATGTCTTTTTTATAAGACCAATTTAAATATCCTGCAACCAATATCATAATAACAAGAGCAATGATAACCACCTGTCTCTTCTTTACTACCATCATACTGTTTACCCCCTAAAATTAATAGATTTTTTAATATATAAAATTACTTTCAAATTTCGGTAACTATATACCTAAGCAAATTTTCAGTTTTTTGCAAAAACTTTTACCTTATGTGCCGGCACTCCTAAAGCTGTTTTCACTGCCTCATAAATATGAGCTTTGATTCTTATATCCGATGCCCCTTCTGCTACAACTATCACCCCTTTTATTGTAGGTTGTAATTCTTTTAATATTAGAGGTTCTTGCTTCCCTCCTTGTTCATTTAAGATAAGTATTTTATTTTCTTTTTCAGATTGAGTAATTTTTCTATTGCCTCCTTGGTTGTCACTTTCTACTGTAATGGTTTCCCCACTGTTATAATCCATTGCCGGTACAATTTCAGAGCTGGAACTTAATGTTATCATTATAGCAACCTTACCTACTCCATCTATTTGTGAAAGAATATTTTCCAGTTTTTTTTCTAATTTTTCTCCGTATGTATTAGCATCGTTCTCTTCTTTAGGTAAATTTAAATTCTGAGTATGTTGAATTGCATCATTCTTATCTATATCTTTGTTATTTCCGCCAAAAAAACTACCACCTGCTATTACAATAATTATTCCTGTTATTAGTATTATTGCTAAATTAACCATATTTTTTTCTCTTGCAAAATGGTTGTTATAAAATTTCTTTAAGAACTCCACAAAAATCCCCCTCATTTTTTACTTTTCTGTATGTTGATTTTTATATTTTCCCCGGGTACATTATAAACAGTTTGCAAACTATCAATAATTTTTAACCTTAACTGTTCTTCCTCTTTTGTATATATATTTTTATTCAACGCTACGTTTACATTTGAATCTTTATCATTATTCATATATTCATCTTGTTGTTCGGTTGATTTTGAATGCGTTGATATATTTAAAGGTCTAACGGGTGCGACCGTCTCTACTACACTACTATGCTCATCGGGAGACAATAAAACTTCAATTCCCCGGATAGATCCAAAACCACTACTATTAATATCTGTATCCACATTAACTTTTACTTTAGTCGTATATTCTTTGCTTATTGATTGTACTCTTTTTTCAATCTGATCAGTTAAATTATTATAGTAGGTTCTAACAATCTGATCTATCTGCTTTTGTTTCATTATTTTACTTTGTTCTGTTACCTTCGACCTATCTAAATAATTACTAGTATCTACAGTTATTTTATTAAGCCACATTTCTCTATTTGAAATTTGAACAATCGGCTTTATGATAGTGATTATCACAATTAATCCTAATACTAATTTAGAATATCTTTTAAACTTACCGTTAGGGATTAGCATTTCTGCAAAAAAAGTCAGCATCATCACCGTTATAATATTAACTATCCAACTTCTCATTAATTCCACCACTAAACCACCTACCTAAGCATTGCAGATACATTACCTGCACCTACCACTATTGTTATAGATAGAAGAAACATTACTGCCACTGAGACAACCATTGCAAAAATTAAAGTAAGTGAGTTTCCTAAATCACTTATACATTGAACAATTCTTTTATCTGAAACTGGTTCAATCACTGCACCGGTAAGACGATATATTATAATAAGTGCCAATATCTTTATGACTGGTACAAGGCATATCAAAATAATGATAATAAGTCCCACAATTCCAACTGCATTTTTCAAAATTAAAGAACACCCTATAACGGTATCAACAGCATCAGATAATATACCTCCCACAATTGGAATAAAGTTGCCAACAGCAAATTTTGCTGTCTTACTCCCAATCCCATCAACGACAGAAGAAGCTAAACCTTGTACTGTAATGACGCCAATAAAGCCTGTAAGCAGTATGCCCAATGACCATTTAGCCAACTGTTGCAAAAAATCTACTAACTTTGTTACATGAAATTTATCCGAAATATTATTTACCATAGAGAGAGCTGTTGCAAAAAATAAAATGGGTATTAAGAAATTTTTAATAACGCTGCCTATAATTTGCACCGAAAATAGTATTGCAGGTTGAAAAATGGACGCAGACGTAATATTCCCGGTAGAAATCAAAAGTGTCATCAATGTAGGTACCATCGATTGCATAAACATCACCATATTATCGATGACCTCTCTTCCTACATCCACAGCATAAGTAAAACTTTTAATCATTACACCTATTAAAAATATATAACATGCAAAGAACGCAACTTCTCCTACTCCTTCTCTTCCAAAAGAACTTTGCAGATTGGTTAATATGCCGCAAATTATCGTCAAGACTACTAATTGAAGCATAATTTTTATATTTAAATATACTTCTTTCATAAAAAATCTTAAAATTCTTTCAAATATTGCTTTCATATTTAACTCTAACTTTCCTAATGATAAATCTTTTGTAACTTTTTCGACATTAAAATCAGGAATAACCTGCTGCGTTTGTGGATCGAGTACTTTATTAGTAAAATTCTCTATATTCTTTACATTAACAGTTTTGTACTGCTCATCAATAATTTCTTTTTGTTCGTTATCAGCCCAAGTAGGTATAATCAGGAATGTCAAAAATACGATTATAAAAATAAGTATTTTTTTCATACTTTTCTCCTTATGGTAAAATCTCTACTAATAAGTTTAGCAGTGCTAAAATAATAGGAGCTGCCATTACAATAATCAGTATTTTTCCGGCAAATTCTATCTTAGCAGCGATGGCGCTTTCTCCAGCATCTCGGCATACTTCGGCACCAAATTCAGATATATATGCTATACCAATAATTTTTATAATAGTTGTAACATATACCAAATCTATATCCACTTTGTTAGCGATTCCTTCTAATAGTTTTAATACTGCAGACAGATTAGCAGCCACTAGTGCAAAAATAATTACACCTGTTATAATGCTAATTTGTATAGAAATTTCCGGTCGTTGACTTTTGAGTACAATCGAAATAATGGTTGCTACCAATCCTAAACCTACTACCTGTAATATTTCCATATTATCACCTTCAGTTATAAGCGAAACATTGTTTTTACAGTATCAAATAAATTACTGATTTCTTTTACAATCATTAATAATACAACAATTAATCCTGCAAGAGTTGTAAGCATTGCCTGTTCTTCTCGCCCTGACCTTATTAATAACTGGTTTAAAACCGATACTAGTATGCCTATTGCCGCAATCTTAAATATTAACTCAATTCCCATCTTCAATGCCCCCATTCCTATATTTGAGGTACAGAGAAAAGATATTATTATCTTTACTCATATCTTATTCTCTGTCCTTTACTATATAAAAATTAATGCTACTAAAATACCACCTAGTACGCCTAAATTTTTATATAGTTTTTCATTTTTTTCTCTTAGTTTTTCAGCTTTTTTCTCTTCTAAAGCAAGCTTAGAACAAGCAAGATGAATATTTTTTAGTTGCTGTTCCCTATCTGAACACCCTAGTGAATTACCAAACGATATAAGAATTTCTCTATCCTCTTTCTCTAAATGCATCTCTTCCCTTGTTTGATGAACTGATATTGACCACGCTTCTTGAGCAGTTATTCCTGTTCTCTGCTTTAATAAATACGCAGAATGTGCAAAAAGTTTATGGATATTTTTAGGTACATATTTGGAAATTCTTTCAAAAGCATCCGGAAGTGGATTAACAGAAAATATAATTTCCGATTCAAGCATCTGTAAGGCCGCCTGCAGTGCTCTTAATTCTTCTGGTCTTTTTGCATATTTATTTGCGATAGTATATCCCATAATGGTTGAAGACCCAACGATCAAAATACATCCTATAAGCTTAAGAATCATATTGCTTCCCCGCTTTGTCCATTAAATACTTCTTCCACCGTTCCTGTGCCTCTTGATTTACTCAAAACGATTACTTTTTCAAAAATATTGTCCGCTAATAACTGACCGAGAATAGGTCTTTTCATTACATCCTGTCGATTATAACCATGAACCGATGTTACAATCTTTACCCCGGCATTTAATACCTGCTTTAAAGCCATTATATCCTCTTCCATTCCGATTTCATCGGTTATAATTACCGAGGGAGACATTGAACGTATCATCATAACCATTCCACATGCCTTTGGACATGCATCCAATACATCGGTTCTAGGCCCTACATCATTTTGAGGAATTCCTTTATAACATCCTGCAATCTCAGAACGTTCATCTACAATCCCTACTTTTAGTCCTTGAAAATAAGGCTTTTTAATGCCATAACTAAGCTGCCGCGCAATATCTCTCAGCATGGTCGTTTTTCCGCATTGAGGTGGAGAAATAATCAATGTATTATTAACGCCATTACTTCCCCTAATAATATGCTTCATAACGCTATCAGCAGCACCAATAATTTGCTTGGAAATCCTAATATTCATCCCCGATATGTCTTTTATAAATGATATTTTATGATTGCTTGATATAACTTTGCCCGTTATACCTACTCTATGTCCTCCTGGAATTGTAATAAATCCATTTTTTAATTCTTCCTGAATAGCATAAATCGAACTATCACTCATTAATTCAAGGGTTTGATTAATATCATTTTGCGTCACCATGTACCCACAAAATTCGTCCTCACTAAATTGACCTTCTTGCGTTACAAACCAGCCCATTTTATTGTCATATAGCATTAATGGTTTATTTACTCTTAAACGAATTTCTTCTACCGGCTGTAGTATGTGGTAAGGCATCTTTTTAATAATGTTTCTTATGTTGGACGCCAGACATAAAAGTATATCATTTTGAATAATGTCACGCGTACTCCGACCAACATTTTTTGTAAAGTTATTTTTTATCACTTTTTCATTGGCAATAATCATTATATATACCTCCTCTCATAAATATAAATATTGTGCTTTGTCCACTTTTATGACAAAAATAAAAGGATATTAGAATTAAATTTTTAATTCTAATATCCTTCCATAATTATAAAGTTAATTAGTCATTATGATTATGTTCATTATGTCCACAATCGCATTCAAACTCAATCTCAATAGGTTCTTTACAATTAGGACATATTATCTCTTCTTCATCGTCCAACATATCTTCATCCAGGTATACAGTTTCATGACAGTTTGGACACTCAATTTCGAAATAATCTACTTCTTCAAAATCTTCGTTTTCCTCATAATCATCATCGTCATAAACTTCATATTCAAGTTGTGCAAGGTCCTCATCGATATTCTCTACATGTTCACTCATTTCGACTTGAGAATCTTTTAAATCATCAATTGCTTCAGCAAAATCAGCCAAAACATCAACAATATTTTTAAGTAATTTACCCTCATTTGAGCTTTCATCAATCTTCATGCCTTCTGCAAGCCCTTTTAGATATGCAACTCTTTCAGATAAATAATCCAAAGTAGTATCCTCCTTTGTGGTTTATATTATAAAATACGCATTTAAGAGTATAGAACTATTTCATAGTATAGCCATTAAACCCTTTCCATATACTCTCCGGTTCTTGTATCTACCCTAATGATATCTCCCTGATTTATAAAAAGAGGAACACTGATTGTAGCTCCTGTTTCAAGGGTAGCAGGTTTTGTTGCACCAGTAGCTGTATCCCCCTTAAATCCCGGTTCAGTCTCAGTAACTTCTAACTCAACAAAATTAGGAGGTTCTACTCCAAATACATTTCCTTTATATGAAAGTATTTTTACCACCATATTTTCCTTTACGAACTTAAGTGCATCACCTAATTGGTTTTCATTGAGCGGTAATTGCTCATAAGTTTCTTGGTCCATAAAATAATAAAGACCTCCATCATTATACAAGTATTGCATATCCTTTCTGTCAATATGTGCCTTAGGCATTTTTTCAGTTGGTCTAAATGTTTTTTCAACAACAGCACCAGTGATAACATTCTTTAGTTTTGTTCTAACAAAAGCAGCACCTTTACCCGGTTTTACATGTTGAAATTCAACCACCTGATACACGTTTCCATCTAATTCAAATGTTAATCCATTTCTGAATTCACCTGCAGATATCATTTGTATATCCCTCCGTTATTAGTTTCATCGGTTTTATCATTTATCATTGTATTGACTTATTAAAAGCTAGTCATTATAAAAACCGAATTCACTTTTACTATAGTATTATCTACAATAGTTTAAATTAAAACATAAAAAATTTCAAGGATAATTTTTCTAAATTATTAATAATTCTTTAGTCGACGAAACAAAGTTATCTACGCCATCATCAGTAATTACTACCATATCTTCTATTCTAACACCACCAAATCCCTTGATATATATTCCAGGTTCTACTGTAACAACCATACCCGGCTTCAGTGATTCTTCTCCTACCGGTGATAGTCTGGGATCTTCATGTATTTCACACCCTACCCCATGGCCCAATCCATGACCAAAATAATTTTTATAACCATAACTTGTAATAATATCTCGTGCAATTTTATCAATTTCTTTCCCTGTTTTTCCATGCCTTAATAATGCTAGGGCCTTTGTTTGTGCTTCTAATACAATATGGTAGATTTCTTTCTGTTTTTGATTTAAACTTCCTATTCCGATGGTTCTGGTCATATCTGAACAATATCCATCGACAACACATCCAAAATCCATTGTTACAAGATCTCCTACTTCAATGGTTTTATGGGTAGGCTGACCATGGGGAAGAGAAGATCGAACACCTGAAACCACAATAGTATCAAAAGATAATGATTTTGCACCTTTTTTCTTCATAAAAAACTCCAATTCAAGTGCAATCTCAATTTCGGTTATACCAGGTTTAATCATTTTCAATATATGTGAAAAAGCCATATCTGCAATCTTCGCCGCTTCTCTCATTTTCTCAATCTCTGTTTCATCTTTAATTTTTCTTAAATTCAGTATTAAATCTTTAACTGGTATTAATTGATCAGCATTGATTTTTTCTTTAAACTGTGCATATTGATAATAGGTTATATCTTTATCTTCAAATCCTAAGGTTTTGACATCATAATCTTTTATTAATAGATTGATTTTTTCAAAGGGATTTCCTTCAAGTTGAATAACTTCAAAGTATTGAGCTTGATTAGCTGCTTGTTGAGTATATCTAAAATCCGTAAGTAAAAAAGCTTTATTTTGCATAACTATTGCATATCCTGCTGTACCGTAAAAACCACTGATATAGGAACGGTTAATTGAATTGGTAATCATAATGGCATCTAGACCATTTTCTTTTAGTTTTTGTTGTAAACGATTTAATCGTATTTTTAAGCTCAAAACAATACCACCTTTTTGCAAATACAATTGTATAAAGCAGTCGTTATAAATCAATTTTACTTGGTTTCAACCTTCTAACCCTTCATTGCCAATGCATGAAGTGCTAATAGATAACTGTTACCACCAAAACCACTTATCTGTCCTATGCATACTGGAGCTATTACCGATTTAGTACGAAAGTCTTCCCTTGCATGAATATTGGATAAATGAACCTCAACAGCAGGTATATTTACAGCTTTTAATGCATCGCGTATCGCAATGCTGTAATGGGTATAGGCACCGGCATTAATAATAATTCCTTTATAAATGCCCAAGGCTGTATGTATTTTATCAATAATTTCCCCTTCGTGATTCGATTGAAAAATTTCCACATGAATCCCTAATTGCTTTGCTTCTTCTATTATTCTATTATTAATACTTTCATAGGTTTCCGAACCGTATATGTTTTTCTCCCTAATGCCTAATAAG
>JASGMB010000088.1 GCA_030156665.1 Clostridiales bacterium | reverse complement strand
TTGTTCCTGCTTAAGCCACAGCATTTTGGGTAGTGAAAAATATGGATTTATTTTTAGACCGGTTTTTCTGTAAATTTCATCCGCCCCAATTATGCTTTCTAATTCATTACATTGGGCAACACTTCTCTTATCCTGCCACATAATAGCATTATAAAGGGGAATACCTTCCGCATCTACCGGAATAACTGAAGCCCTTTGAGAAGTAACAGCTATTGCTGAAATACCGATTTTGTTTTGCTTTGCATATTGAGAAACATCTTGTAATGTTGAAATAAGTGCATTTTGCCAGGTTGTAGGATCTTGTTCGACTAAATTAGGAGAGGTAAATATTGAATGATATTCATTGGATGATACATAAACAGGTAGTCCTTTGCAGTCATATATGATAGACCTTAAACTGGATGTACCGACATCCACCGTAATAATATAATTCACTTTTCTGCCCCCTTTGAGTACTGCGTTATGCGTTATAAATATATATTTATGCATACATCTGTTATTATAAACAACCTACTTTAAGCTATAAAAATATTAATTTAGAGTATTCAACATGCAAGTGATAAAAAGATTCAATAGAATATATAGTTATTTTTCTACTTATGTTTATATTTTGTAGTTAATTTATTACTATTATTAGTATAATATGCACTTCATATTGTTGTCAATACAAAAATTATGCGATAATGGGGGAAGGGAACAGGGGAGAATAGTTCTATATGTCCCAACAGAAAATAATGAATCATCAATAAGTTAATAAGTTAAGTGCCTGGCACCTTATAATTTCTTTTTTGCTACAGCCAGTCTGGATTGATTGACTTTTTTTATGGCTGATGTACCTTGTTTTAGTACAAGTCCCACATAAAGTATATCTATAATAACTAATTGTATAATTCTTGAGACCATAGCGTCAGAGCGATACATCGTCTCATTGGTGGAACTTAATAATACTACATCTGCAAACTTAGTTATAGTTGAGTTAGCATAACTTGTAATAACTACTACTTTTGTATCATTTTCCTTAGCCAATTCTATTGCATCCATTAGTTCTCGGCTTTCTCCCGAGTGAGACACGGCAAAAATCAAATCTGATTGGGTGGTATGCGCACCTAAAATACTCATCATATGGGAATCGGTGCATATATTTACGTTTAATCCCAATCTTAAAAATTTATGATATGCATCAGTAGCAATGATACCAGATGCACCAACGCCAAAAAATAAAATTCTTTGGGATTGGTTAATGAAATTTGTGACTTTATCTAATGAAGCGTCATCTAGAAGCTTATGTAAGTCGTTTATGGAATTTATTGTTAATAATATAACCTTTTGCTTAATTTGCTTAATACCGTCATCTGCTTTTATCTCTTCATAAATAGCTTGCGTTGATTCATTAGAAAGCTCCTGAGCCATTTTTACCCGAAAAACCTGGTAAGAATTAAAACCCAATTTTCTTAGAAACCTCATAATGGTAGTTTCACTGGTATCACATTGTTGTGCAAGCTCACTTATAGAATATAAAATAACTTTATCAGCATTACTTAAAACAAAATCAGCGATTTTTTTCTGTGTGCCAGACAGAATATTGTACTTTGTTCTGATCTGGGTAAAAAGATTGTTTTGCAACGTTTTCTTCCTCTCCTTTATTTTGATATTAAAGCATCTCAGAAAGATTTTATGCTCGTCTTTATGGTTCAATTGTAATTCTTTTTTCTTATTCGATCTGTTCTCTATAAGTATTTACAATTATTTTCGGCTCACCACTCGATCGCTTTCATCATTGACAGTATACTCTCCCCCTAAAAAGTTATTATCAGCTGCAGTATTTCTCAGTGTTTAACAACTCCTTCAAGTTTATTATATAATATAGTATTTATTTTTACTATTACTTATTGACTATTCTATACTTAAAAAGTTCCGATGAATTAGCTGAGAAGGAATCTGCTACAAACCATGCCGGGGCATAGTCAAGCCGGATAAATCCGTTTATTGAATATGGTGTACTTTCTGAATAATCCCACGGACACAGTCCTACTGCACCTTGTATCGCCCAACCGGTTACATATTCTATTGCCCATATGATCAGTACCCAAATGCACCCCCTTATCATCCAGGGCATAAATCGAATATTATCATGAATTGGTTCCAAAAAAACAGCTAATCCATAAATAGGAAACATCCATAGGTAGGTTGTACCCTGCAAGCGAATATCACCGCGAAAAAAAGATCCTAAACCTGTCCAAAAAATTTCCATTGCCCATCCCATAATACCGTAAATAAGAAAACGAATGATCATGTATATAGTTTGTGAAGTAGTATATATAATTATTCGATTTAAACTCATGATGATACACTAAAAAAAGCTTGCAATAAATGCTTCAAACAAGTAAAATATAAATCAAGTCAGTTCGCAAAATCCTGACTATAAACAAAACTACGGAGGTATAAAATTATGAAAAGTACAAAATTTTTAGTGCAAGCAGCATTAATTGCTGCTATCTATGCAGTATTAACTATTTCCTTAGCACCATTTAGCTATGGTATCATGCAAGTAAGAATCTCTGAGGCACTTACTGTGTTACCTTTCTTTACACCCGCCGCTATTCCAGGTTTATTTATAGGATGTTTGATAGCAAATATCTACGGTGGATTAGGAATCATTGATATTGTTTTTGGGAGCTTGGCAACACTAATTGCTGCTGTCCTGTCCTATTTGCTGCGGAAACAAAAGTTCCTAGTGCCTATTCCTCCCATCATCGTTAATGCTGTAGTTGTTGGGATAATTTTATATTATGCCTTTATCAACGACCCAGATTTAAAAGCTCCGCTACTTGTGATAATGGGTTGGGATTCTCAAGGTTGACTTTTTTGAAACACATGACGGAAATTATAAATAAATTTATCCACAAAATACAAAGGTTTATAATTTCCTATGTGTTATAAAAAAGTAAGGCTTTATGATGACAGTTGTTATCATAAAGCCTTGTTTAATGTGACATGAGGACACACCCCTTGTGAAAATGTCCTCGCATTATTTTTAACCTACCAGTGAATTGGTCCATTTTCCACACTTGTCTCCCCACATTGCTACTGTTTTACCGTTTAAATCTACTTTGATTACCTCACAGCTGTTTGCACAAGCACCACATTCAATACTTGTGGGGCTAAAATCGAAATCGGCAGCACCAAAGCCTCTGAACTTGGTCTTTTGCCCTGTTTTTTCGATATATTCCCTGGCAAGGATAGCAGCACCGATTGCACCCATTACATTATAATGCTGCGGTATAATGACTTCATGTCCGATTTCCTTTTCAAAAGCTGCTTTGATGCCCTTATTGGCCGCTACACCTCCCTGAAATATGAAAGGGGGCTCAAGATTCTTTCCTCTTCCCAGGTTATTAATATAGTTTCTTACCAACGCATCACATAAACCTTTAATGATTTCTGCTTTTGAAAATCCATACTGCTGCTTTGCAATCATATCTGATTCAGCAAAGACCGTACACCTTCCAGCTATTCTCACATCCTTCTTAGCCGTCAGCGCCAAATCTCCAAACTCCTGAATAGGAACTCCCAATCTTTCAGCCTGGTGGTCTAGAAAAGAGCCGGTTCCCGCTGCACAAACAGTATTCATAGAAAAATCGACCACCATTTTATCTTTAATAATGATAATCTTTGAATCTTGCCCTCCGATTTCAAAAATAGTTCTTACATCGGGATGAAACTGTATAGTTGCAGAAGCATGAGCTGTGATTTCATTTTTTACAATATCCGCTCCTACCATAATGCCTGCTAATTGCCTGCCGCTACCGGTTGTACCCACTCCTACAACACTGTCAAAACTATGATCCAAATTTTTTTCTAACATTTTTAATCCTTTTTTGACTGAATCCAATGGTTGCCCATTGGTACGTATATATTCCTTAAAAATTACGTTATAATTTTGATTCATTGCTACTACATTGGTACTAACCGACCCCACATCTATGCCTATGTATATTTTCATATCATTTGCCTCCCCACAATCTTGCACAATCAGAATTCATCTTATCCTGCAAGCTCTTGTTTTAACAGCTTAGCATTCCATACCTCATCTTCTATTTCTTTCACCTCGGTTTTGGGCGCGCTTTTCAAATTACGTACCAAATCTATAAATGCCTCTATTCTGGTTTGATTATTGGCTGTGCCCATCTGTTCATCTAATGAAAGAGAAAGGATAGGCAGCTTCAGTTCCTTTGAAATGGTAGGTATCGCACTTTGTGTTATCAGTTCCGGCAAACAACCAAAAGGCATCAGATGGATTACTGCATCGAATCCCCGCTCTTTAAAATCTACCATCCAACCTATGTTTTCCATATCGTGCCCGCCGCAATTCATCTTAACAAATCGTCTCGCTTTACCAATCATTTGCTCAGCTTTACTACTGCCAAAAAAACCACGGGTATTATGCTTTACCCAATCAGAGATATATTGTACATTTTCTACCTCCACACCCATGTTGTTTAAGTTTTGTTCAATATTCATATTTACCGAGCTTTCCATAATGACATAAATTTCTCCAACAATGCCCACCCTTATTCTTTCATCATCTTTTACTTTTCTTATCGGAATATCATTAATCATCTGGTGTGCAATTTTACTTGCCTTTTCTAGATCTTGCTGCGTCCAGCATTTATCGTACAGTTTTTGAATTTCAACCCAGGCACGATTAAAATCTCCCCTATTTAATTCATAAGCTCTTAGAATTTTAATTTTCTTTTCTATTTCATCCATCCGACAAATGATTTGAAATGCAAATCGAATATCCTTGATCAACTTTATAAGTGAAGCGCCGTTTCTCACTTTTTTTAGATGAGTGTAAAACGTCCCAAAATCTCTAAAGATAGAATCAAAAATAATGACCTGCACATCATAACCCATGTGTTTTAAAATCTTTTCATGAACTTCACCGTAAAGACCTGCTCTGCAAGGTCCGTGTCCTCCCGAAGAAATAATCACTTCGGCCCCCCTCTGAACAGCTTCAATATATGTACCCATCATTACTTTAAAAGGAAAACAAATAAATTCCGGACTATATTTTACCCCTAGGTCAATTGTTTTTTGCGTAGGCTTCTGAGGCATTATGACTTCATGCCCGAGCATTTCTAATATTTTTTTGTACCCTGTAACACATCCCATATATGGAAAAGAGACTTTCATGCTAATTCTCTCCTTTGCTCTGCAAACTTTTTCCTCTTAATCATATCAACAAAAGCCTCAATTCTAGTCTGCAAATGACTTTCACCCGTATGCTCATCTACTCTTAGTGTCATGAACGGCTTTCTAAACTTATCACTATCTAATTCCATCAACTTACCTATAATGGAATCAGGACCGCAGCCAAAAGCTGTAACGTGGATAAAGCCGTCAACTTCAGGATCATTCATCAGTACTTTAGCAGCACCGTATATTTTATTGCTAAATGTCCAATAAATACTCTTTGACTTTTTGCTAAACACATTTGCTATGTCTTTTTCATGCATCATCTCGAAAGTAATAACCTTTACATCCATCTGCCGCAGTCTTTTAATAATGTCCATGCTGACAAAAGGGTCGTAAATATTATAGACATACCCTAACAATCCAAGTGTAATTTCCGGATGGGTATTGGATACCATTTGTTCCCCATTGAGAATTTGCATCGACTCTTCTATTGTAAAACCTTTCATACAATATTGTTTAAATTCCTGCCAATAAGCAGATGCTTTCTTTAAAGCTTTTTTTAATTCTTTTTCAGTAATATTAAATACATTACAAAGAGGTCGGTAATTTTCTAATAGACAGGTATCTTCTCTATTGCCATGAATATCAATTGTTAACATTTTATCTTTTACACCATCAATGCTATAGCCAACCAGTTCCGGCAAACCTATAAATTTAGGACAAAACCACTTTTTGGATTCGATGCCCACAAACCGAGGAATAAAGATATAATCTACATTCTTGGATAAAAGATTTATGACGTGTCCATTAAACGCCTTTATGGGCAGACATATTTCCGGTACTGTCACCTTTATACCTTTTTGAATGAGCTCTTTAGAGGTGATATCAGATATGACTACTTGTACATCAAACTGTTCAAATAAATTTTTCCATAGTGGATAATAATAATGATAAATTAATGCTCGAGGCAAGCCCACTCTCACAAAATCATCTCCTATTTTGTTTATAAATTAAAACAAAAATTCCTATTACCCCTTACTTCTATTTCTTCTTTTCTTACGTATTATCAATATACATAAGACTTTTTATAATATATCATTAAACATTCAAAAATATTACAAATAAATATTAACACTTTCCTCTATATTTGTGAATATATTTTTTAAAAAAATGTGAAGTATTTTATCTGCTATAAGCTGTGAACAATTAACTCGTTTTAATCAATTTTACTTTGTGCAATATATATCACAATATCTCCTTTTTCAATCACTCTGTCTTTTCCCGGATTTAAAATGAGTCTTCCATTTGCTATCCCCAATACAATAGCATTTTTCTCTTCCATGTACTTACAGGATAAATCGCTAAATGTCATGCCTACATCTTGTTCCTGTACATTGCACTCATATATTTCATTGCCATAAGTACTGGTAAGCAATTCTTTTAATGCACGGCTCACATTTTTATACAAGGCACTTCTAACCATAATTCGACTGCTCATTTCATTGCTAATAATGATGTCATCTACATTTGCACGATTAAAATGGGGGACATTTTCCTGATTGAGTACTTCTGCAATCAAGTGAACGTTGGTATTAAGTTTGTCAACCGCTAAACATATCAATACCGATTTAGCATCTGCCATTCCTTCATTCCCTATTTTTTCATCTGCCACAACAATTACGGTACTTGCATGTTGAACATTTGCTTTTTTTAACGTTTCGTCTTTTGTCGGGTCACCGTGAACAAAGAAGACATTTTGATAATCTAAATTTAATCTCTCTATATCATCTACAATTACTACTTTTCGGTCAGAATTATCATGGACAAGTTCATGTATAATTGTTTGACTTTTACTATTCCATCCGATTACTACAATGTGTCCTTTAAATTTTATATTCATCAGTCCCATTCCTTCCTTTAGTTTATTTTCTACAAATACAGAAGCTACAGCAGCAGTAATAAATCCAAAAGAACTAATGCCGATTAACATTAGTATAGTAGCTACTATTCTTCCTCCAAACGTACTTGGAAAATAATCACCATACCCTACTGTAGTGGAAGTTACCAACCCCCACCAAATCGCATCGCCTACTCCCAGTTCCGGGTTAACAGGGCTTTCAAAGTAGTAGTATGCAGCCGCACATACAAATAAGCTAATCAAACCCACCGTCAGTAATTTATAAAGATTGGTTTTTGAAAACGAAATATGTAGCGCTTTTATTACATTGATAAAAACCGATAGCATCTTTTCACCTCTGTCGTTATTATACTGTTCATCAAATATTTTATAATTAACCAACTTTAAAACTAAATATTATGATTTAAAGTTGGTTCATTTCATCGATAACTACATTAATTTATTTTAAATTTAGATATTGGTTATCGATACATATATTTTAAAATACCTTAAGCTGGACTTAATAGCTTCTCCACGCCTTTTGATAATATTGTAACAATACAGGATTGGTTAAGCTATTCACTTCCACTTTATTATGTGCTTTTTTTTCATCTTTACCAAAATAAAATGCTGCTTTCGCTATCTCATCATTGAGGTACCGCGTCGGCACTGTGATATGAATGTTATCCTTTGAAAAACCGGTATTGGATGCCAGTGTAAAACCCCAATCACCAAAAGAAGGTACGTTAATATGGTAACCAGAAGTATAAAATCCTTCCGATTCAACTGTTTTTCGTATACACCAATAGGCTTCATTTGCAAAATAAGGGCTGGTAGACTGGATTGCAACCATTCCTCCTTTGTTTAATCGATTGAATATTAATCGATAAAATAAATTGGTGTAAAGTTTATTTAATGATTCATTATTCGGGTCCGGTAAATCTACAATAATAACATCAAACCGTCTGTTGGTTTCTTCAAGGTATTTATAGGCATCTTGATAAATAACGGTTACTTTTTCATGATCTAATGAATGTTGATTTAATTGCGCAATTAAGGGATTGGTTCTGGAAAATTCCACAACCTGAGGATCCAAATCAACTAATACGATATTCTTTACATCATCATATTTAAGTAATTCCCTGGCAGCCAGCCCGTCTCCTCCACCCAATATTAAAATATTTTCCCTTTTTTTCGCCAAACTCATCGCCGGATGTGTTAATGCCTCATGATAGCGATACTCATCAAGAGAACTGAACTGAATATTACCGTCTAAAAATAAGCGCAAATCATCCCGATGTTTTGTAACAACCATCTTTTGATAAGGAGTTTGCTTTTTATATATGATTTGATCTCTATAAAAACTGTCTTCGATGCTATCCGCCGTATATTCCCCTGTAATGAAGCCTATTAATATCAATAAAGCCAACAGGATAGAAAATATTTTCATACCTCCGGCATACTTTATAAATCTTTCATATTTAAAGATAATCAGGATGGCTACACTAATATTGATCAGGCCTACCAAAAAAGCCGTTCTGATTTCCCCCAGATAGGGAAGCAGAATAAGTGGAAATGCTAAAGAACCTAATAACGCACCTATGTAGTCAAAACTTAATACGTTGGCAATGGTAATGCGGAGGTTATTTTCCTTTTCTTCAATAATTCGTGTGATAATAGGTATCTCCAAACCTACCAGTATACCAATGGTTATAATGGTAATATACATTATCAGATAATACATTTTGGTAAATGCATAGGATGCAAACAATAGTATTGCCGACATGCCGCCTATCAAACCGATAGATAATTCTATCACTGCAAATACATCAAAGAGATTTTTGTAAAATCTTTTGGACAAATACGACCCTACCCCCATAGCACTCATAAACAAACCTATAGTAATGGAGTACTGCTTTACACTATTTCCCAACAAATAGGAACTAATTGCCCCTATGATTAATTCATAAATAATGCCGCAAATTGCAATCATGAAAATTGCAAATAAAAGCGGTGTCGCATTAATACGTTCTGAATGTTGAATATTATTTTGTTGTTTTTTATCTTGCATGGTATATTAACTCCTTACCCTTTGAACATTCATCCACCAATTGGGTGCATTTAATTTATTTGAAGAATTGAACAATTTGGCTTGGTCAATTTGTTTTCGTTCTTGTATAGAAAATCATGCAATCACCAATTTCTATATATTGTAAAAAAGAGTCAGTCATAGAGATTACTCCCCACGCCTAACTCCTCACTATTCACTACTAAATCATCTTTCCTTAAAACCCTAAGCAATCCTTTTACTGTCCACTGTCAGTTGTACATGATTATAATATTGCTGCACTTACGACAATGGCTATTCCTATAAATATTCCCGCAACTGCCAATCCAGCTGCTATATTATGGTCATCAATTTCCTTATTTAAATCGAACGGCGTAATAATATCAAATAGTTTATATCCCAATGCACAAAAAATCATTCCGATTGCAAAATAAATAATTGTTGAAAGAATTGGATTCATCCTTATCTGACCTCCTTTATGATATAGCAGCTTTAATAATGATAGCTGTGGCAATAAATATGCCTGCAATGACTGCACCAATCGCCGGATTCTTTTCTTTTATTTCTTCTGCAAAGTTGTATGGTGTGATTAGATCAAAAAACTTATAGCCTATAAGCATTAATGCCAGAGATAACAACGCATAAATAACAGTTGCAATATATTCATTTGCTAGTAAATCCATGTTCACATCCTCCTTTTATTTTAACAGAGACTGCATTTTTTCAACATCCTTATTTTCCAAAGCTGGTTCCGCCGCCCATGCTAGATCTGGAGCCGATACTTCCCGTACGTACCGAACCAAAGCTTGAGCGCGTTCTTATTTTACTGGATGCATTTTTATCCGTTCTTATCTTACTGGAGGTGTTACTATCGGTACGAATCTTACTGTCATTTACAGGACCTTTTGTCTGAGATGAAGGAGTTGACCTGGGCTGCGTATAGTATCCTCCACCATACCTTCCCGTATCTGTCCTATAGTATCCTCTTCCTCTATATATATCGTCATAGAAAACAATGATATTCGGATTATAAGGTCTGTACAATCCATAAAATCCATTTCTATGAACATATTTGCGAGAAGATACTTGAACGTAAGTTTTCCCGCCTTCTCCTTTATATACCAGCACATAATAATCATCATAAGTTAAATTAATACTGTTTTCATTATTCAAATCGGTATAGGATAGGGGCTTTTTCTGTTTGATGATGTAGCGTGCAGTATCGGGTACACTCATATCCGTTGTATATACATTTGCTCTATCCGAATAGCTGTAATTTCCGGTTAAACTGGTTGTATACTGGAATTTGGAATCTTTTTCAATTTTCTTAGCTACCGTTGTTGACGGCATACTGATTAAGACTGTTAGTACGATTATAATACCGACTATCATATACGTTATTTTTCTATTTGCCATTTTACCATTCCACCCCCTTTAATTTAGTTCACAGTTGGTAGTTCATCGTTTATAGTTTCTAGTTTCTTAATTCCCCAATTTCAATTTTAAATTGCACTCAGCTTCCCGGATATATTTCTACATTATAATCTTCCACCCATCTTCCGATACTCATTTCCACTTCGCCATTCCATATCTCAATGGAAAGAAGATTGTCCCCGTCTTCATCGCTATATTCATAGTAGTCCACTTGTTCTCCTTTTACTACATTAATATTGCCGAGCACCTCTTCCACCACTGCGTCGCTGCCTTCCTGCATATAGTATTTGACACCTTTGTACTCATATACTCTAGGTGCTTCAGTAGTAATTGCCACTACTTCCTGGTATAAACTTATCTCTATGTCATCATCTTGTTCTACGCTTAACCAATAAGATTTTCTTGAGTCTTTAATCTTATATTCATTCCATTTCCATCCGTGGTCATTAAATTTCAGTACGGCCTGTACTTCATAATCAACGTCTTCAATACTTATAATATCTCCCGGACGCATATTAAATAAATTTCTAGCTTCTCAAAACTCATGACCGTTTCTATTGTATCATAAAGCACCAATAAAAAAAAGAGAACGAACCGCATTTTAATAAAATTCAAATTTTTTAGACTATTCCTTGTATTTTCCGTATATTAATATATATAATAAGCAGTGTAAGAAGTACGATATAACCGCTAACGAATTTCAAATGGCCACATTTCTGTTATTAATCAAAAAACTTATCGTTCACAGATTTATATGCTGGTTTTCCATTGTGAACCGTGAACTGTGAACTATGAACTAAATTAAAGGAGGTTTGTTATGGATATCAAAGACAAAATAGAACGTTTTATGCTGGACATGAACCTTAGCTTTGAAGAA
>JASGMB010000087.1 GCA_030156665.1 Clostridiales bacterium | reverse complement strand
TCTATCCCATGATGAAGTAGTACATGGGAAATGTTCCATGTTAAATAAAATGCCAGGAGATTACTGGCAGAAATTTGCCGGGCTTAGAGTAGCCTATGGATATCAATATGCACATCCGGGTAAAAAATTACTATTTATGGGTGGAGAATATGGACAATTTATTGAATGGAAGTACGATGACAGCCTTGATTGGCATTTATTAGATTATGATATGCATAAGAAGATACAGGTCTATGTTAAAGACCTTAATAAACTGTATCGTTCGGAAAAAGCTTTATACGAAGTGGATTACAGCTTTGACGGGTTTGAATGGATTAATTGTGATGATGCGGACCACAGCATTATATCTTTTATCCGAAAGGGAAAAGATTGGCATGACATGCTATTATTTGTATGTAATTTTACGCCTATAGTACATGACCACTATCGTATTGGTGTACCATTCAACTTATATTATAAAGAAATATTCAATAGTGATGCCGAATTGTATGGAGGAAGCAATGTGGGGAACTGCGGAGGATTATATGCGGAAGAGGTTCCGTGCAACGGACGTCCTTATTCTATGGCACTGAGAATACCACCGTTAGGTATGTTGGTGTTTAAACCGATTTTTGAAGAATAAAATTCATCTGAGATAATTTAGGTATATCATCATTCAATTTCTTATATAGTATAATAAATAGAATTTTTCTTTATATCAAAATCTTCGATTTTATTCTTCGAGGCAAGCCTCAAAGTTATTTAATAGGTAGATTTTGATGAAACTTTGTACGGCATTCATCTTACTCGCAAGCGGGCAAGTTTTCTGCCGCAGTCGTTATAACACATAGGAAATTATATACCTTTGTGTTCTGTGGATAAATTTATTTATAATTTCTGTCATGTGTTTCAAAGCAGTCAACCTTGAAAATTTTTTATAAAAAGACTTTTTTATATGAGAAAAAAGGAGAATAGAACGCATTTTTTAAAATGGTAAATCATAGGAGGGGCTATCATGCTTTTACGGTTAGTGTATATTCTAATCCCCACTGCGCTACTATTGATAGGATTTATACTGAGATACACAATGAAACACAAAACAAAAGATGATATAAGCCCTATTGTAGCTGTAAAAGCAAAGGTTGCTGCGTGTCGGCATGAAATACATGTAATCAATAATTATTTTGAATCTAGTCACTCAGTTAGTAGAACAGAAGGTTATAACTATAAAAAGTACTTCGTAGACTTTGAGTTGGAAGAAGGAGGAGGACGAAAGTCATTTTGTGTTAAACATAAAACTTTTAATCAATTAACTTCAGGACAAATTGGGATATTAACTTACAAAGATGATAAACTTATTTCATTTGTTACAAATAGCGAATGTATCGATAACCAATAACTAAATTTGAGATAAATTAATGTAGTTATCGATGAAATGAAGCAACTTTAAAACTAAAATATTTATTTTTAAAGTTGTTTCATTATAAGAATAATTAATGAAAAAATAGATTACCAAGCAGAAATCTGACCCCTTGTAGGTCAGATTTTCTGTCGAACAAAGTTTCAAGAGAATCTACCTTGAAAAATATTTCGGGCTTTATGCCCGAGATTTAGAATGGAAGATTCTTTTATAATTTTAAAATGGAGAAACTCAAAAATAGCTTAGCTTGACGCACATAGTTCCTATACGGTACAATAAAAATTAAATAGTTCATCATTAAGAAATAAAAATACAAGTTAAAAAATTTGATAAATATACTTTGATAAATTGTTTGGAGGTTAACATGAAAATAGCGGTAGTGGACGGACAAGGTGGAGGTTTAGGAAAAACCATTATTGAAAAATTGAGCAAGGAAATGGGTGAAGCGGTACATATTATTGCATTGGGCACCAATGCGATGGCCACTGCTGCAATGTTAAAGGCGGGGGCTAACGAAGCTGCAACAGGAGAAAACGCCATTGTTGTTAACGCCAACAAGGTGGATATAATCATTGGGTCGGTAGGTGTATTGGCTGCAAATTCCATGTTGGGAGAATTCACGCCTAAAATGGCGGAGGCCATTGGAAGCAGTAGCGCCAGAAAAATCTTAATTCCGTTAAATAGATGTAATCTTGAAATTATAGGAACAGGCGCGGCGTCCCTGCCGAATTTAATCGAGTTGTTAGTTTTAAGAGTGAAAGAACTCAGTGATCCGGTTCGCTAAGGAGCGGATGTTTATGCCAATTGAGCAACCTTTTACTTTTATTTTATTCGGCGGAACCGGGGATTTGGCAATTAGAAAGCTAATTCCTGCGCTGTATAATTTATATGTTGAGCAGAGTATGGAAGTGCCCTTTTCGGTAATAGGTATCTCACGAAAACCTATGACACATGAACAATATGGAGCATTTTTTATAGAAGGCATCAAAAAGTATTCCAGAAATGAATATGAACAAGCATTGTATCAAAAAATGGCAAAGTCTTTTTACTATATCTCCGGCGATTTGCAAAAGGATTCTACCTATCATCATTTGATAAATATTTTAAATCAGACAGAAAGTGGACAAAAGAACCGGTTATTTTATCTTGCAACGGCTCCGGAATTTTTTCCAATAGTTGTTGAAAATCTCACTCGGCATGGGATTTTACAAAAGGGAGCGGTAAGTCCCTGGCATCGGGTGGTGATAGAGAAACCTTTCGGTTCCGACCTTGCATCGGCAAGAATATTAAATCATCGATTAGAACGGTTGGTTGACGATTTTCAAATGTATAGAATTGATCACTATTTGGGTAAAGAAGCGGTTCAAAATTTTATGGTACTACGTTTTGCAAATGGAATCTTTGAGCCGTTATGGAATAATCATCATATTGACCATATACAAATTACAGTAGCCGAGACAGTGGGCGTAGGGAATAGAGGGAGATATTATGAACAGGCTGGTGCTACAAAAGATATGTTACAAAATCATATTTTACAGCTTTTATCTCTTATTGCGATGGAACCCTCCGTCGATTTTGATGCCCAGTCCATATCTACTGAAAAGGTAAAGGTTCTTCGTGCTTTGCGTCTTTTTGAAGAAAATGCCGTTGTAAGAGGTCAATATGAAGGATATCGCAATGAAAAAGATGTTAGCGGTGATTCGAAGGTAGAAACATTTATTGCGGCAAAGTTGGAAATTCACAATTGGCGATGGGCGGGTGTGCCGGTATATGTACGTACGGGAAAACATTTGAAAGAAAAGAAGACAGAAGTGGTCATTCAATTTAAAAAAACGCCTTATAACTTATATAGGCACACCAATACGGATGCCAATCGATTAGTGATTGCGATAGATCCGAAGACCGGGTTCGACCTACAGTTCAATATTAAAGAGCCCTCTCGAGGCAATGTTAAGATAAAATCTGTGAAAATGAACTTTTGTCATGAATGTGAGTTTGGTGAAAATACTCCTGAAGCATATGAAAGACTCTTATTGGATGCAGTTACAGGTTGTTGGGTGAGACGGCAGCCCGGCAAGGGTTTTATTGGTGCAGGGAGATCATCAATAACGCTGCAATGGAACAAAATATTTTAAATGACCCTGTAAAGTGCAAATATCCAATACGTTGTTTGCAAACATTTATGATTTTAAAGGAATTCTTTTCAGTTCAAATGCTTCTTTAGATTTCTTAATATTTCCGGCTAATTTTTCATAGTTCCTGGTTATAATGCCTAACTGAAGAGTACTAATGATACAGAGTTCACTGATACGAGCTGCCGGTAAATCACTTAAAAAATTCGTCGTTTTTGAACTGGTATAAAGAATGATATCGGAATATTCGGTGATAGGAGAATTTACATACCCGGTAATACATATGGTTGTAGCACCTCGTTCTTTTGCCACTTTGATAGCATCTATTGTATTTATTGTTCTTCCGCTGTGGGTGATGCCAATGGCAACATCCCCTTTTTTTAATTGGGAAGCTGATGATACCTGTAAAAATGCATCATTAAAAAAGTTACAAGGAAGCCCAATCTGTAAAAATGCATGAGCAGCGCTAAAAGCAATCGAACCGGAACCACCTTCGCCGTAAAAGTGTATTGTTTCTGCTTTTGAAATAGCATCTACAGCTTTTTCTGTTTGATCATCATCAAGTATCATCAGGGTATCGTCTATAACCTCTTTATTAAAATTAAATAACTTTTGCTTAATTACTTTTATAGAGTCATCTTTATTAATTTTTTCAATTTCTCCTACAGGAGATAATAATTCTCTTTCTATATAGAATTTGAATTCGGTGTAACCTTTAAACCCTAAAGCTTGACAGAATCTTATAACTGTAGCGGCACTGGTGCCAGTTTTTTTTGCAAGCGGATGGATGGAAATATCTACGATTTCATCACGATTTTTTAATATATAATCAGCTATTTTCTTTTCCGAATCACTCAATAAGTGATAATGGCTTCTTATCCTAGCAAGGTATTCAGTATTATTATTTTCGGGTATCAGATTATCTATTTGATCAGTCATACTTTTCTCCTTTGCTTCATAATGAAAGAGTATTCATAATTACTGCAGTATATTTTTATAATACCAAATAAACATTAAATATAAAAGGTTTAATTTGTTTATATTTTGATTTGGTTTCTTATATTTATTTACTAACAGAATGATAAAGCTTTTAGAAATCTTTTTGATGAGATTTGCAAATGCAGTCGTTATAAAACTTGTTTATGACATCATATACCTTTTAGTATATAATATATTTAAACAGTTTAGGAGAGGAAGTGTTGAGTTGGCGGGAGTAAATACACCTTTATATGATGTGAAAAAAATTGTAGATTTAAAGGATATGTTAGCGCAAAGTGCGGAAACATTTGGCGACAAAGCGGCATTTCTGGTAAAACCGAAGGGCGGAGGAGATTATAAACCGGTATCTTATAGCCAATTTAAAAGAGATGTTGAAGCATTGGGAACTGCTTTGATGGACATGGGGTTAAAAGGAAAACGTATTGCCGTAATAGGTGAAAACAGGTATGAATGGGCAGTTACCTATCTGGCAGTGGTGAACGGTGTAGGTATTATTGTTCCATTGGATAAAGAACTTCCTTTAAAAGAGATAGAAAATCTTCTTGATACGTCACAAACGAGTGCCATTATCTATTCCGGAAAATATGAGCAATATAGAGATGAAATTGCAAAAGAGTTACCGCAGCTTAAAGTATATGTCAACATGGATTTAGATGAAAATGGCCAAAATGTATTATCATTTTCCAAACTGATTGAACAAGGGATGGCATTACTAAAGCAGGGTGATACAAGCTTTACAGATGAACAGATTGATGCTGAGGAAATGAGGATACTGCTTTTTACCTCCGGAACAACCGGACTTGCTAAAGGCGTAATGCTTTCTCATAAAAACATATGTACAAATTTAATGGCAATGTGTTCTATGCTTTATATAGGTCCTAAAGATACATTTCTTTCGGTATTGCCACTGCATCATACTTACGAGTGTACCTGTGGCTTTTTATGTCCTATTTATCGCGGAAGCACAGTTGCGTATTGTGAAGGATTGCGCCATATTGTAAAGAACTTAAAAGAGGCGAAAGCTACGATAATGCTGGGGGTTCCTTTAATATTTGAATCTATGTATAAAAAGGTATGGCAGCAGGCGGAAAAGAGTGGTATGGCATCAAAGTTAAGATCAGCTATTAAAGTAAATAATGTATTAAAAAAAGTTGGTGTGGACCTTTCGAAAAAACTTTTTAGTAAAATTCATGAAAATTTAGGCGGACATATTCGTGTGTTTATCAGTGGAGCAGCGGGAATTGACCCGATGGTTGCAAAAGGTTTTAGGGAATTAGGCCTACTGCTTGTGCAAGGATATGGCTTAACAGAATGTGCACCAATTGTTGCACTTAATAGAGATTGTTATTTCAAAGATGATGCTGCGGGATTACCTCTCCCCGGTGTAGATGTGAAGATTGACAACCCGGATGATGAAGGAATAGGTGAGATCGTCTGTAATGGTGGAAATATTATGATAGGATACTATCAAAATGAACTTGCCACTCAGGAAGTTTTCAAAGATGGATGGTTTTATACCGGTGATTTCGGGTTTGTTGACCAAGACGGATTCGTGCACATTACAGGTAGAAAAAAGAATGTAATTGTAACAAAAAACGGTAAAAACATATTTCCTGAAGAAGTTGAGGCATATTTAAATCGAAGTCAATATATTGCTGAAAGTCTTGTATGGGGTAAATATGATGAGGAAAGTGGAGAGACTTATGTAAATGCTCAAATTGTACCTAATTTTGAAATAGTGGAAGAGAAATTGGGTAAAGATTATACAGAAGCACAACTGCGTCAGTTGATTAATGAGGAAGTGAAAGCAGTAAACCACAAAATCCCCCTGTATAAGCGTATCATGGACTTTAGTATTCGAAAAGAAGAGTTTATCAAAACAACCACTAAAAAAATAAAAAGATATATGGAAAAGCCACAGGGATAAGTTTGTAAGTTGACGATTATACGAAATATTTCTTAAATGGTAAAAAGAGAGAAATGTACCTTTTGGACAGATGATTTCTCTCTTTTTGTATAATTATTTAAAATACTTTGTATCTATAAAATCACATATTTCATTAAATAAATTGCCATCCTCTATCTTTAGACCCTGTTCCCGTAAATAGGTTAATAATTTAATAGGAATAGATTCTCTATCTGTTACATCATATGTAGAAATAAATTCATTGATAAGTATTCGTTTCTCATTTTCATCAAGTGTTTGAATAATTTTCATAATTATAACCCCCTTATCGCAACCGTCCATTCATTAAAAAATATAGTGCTGAATATTGCATTATATATTCCCATTTTTTATATGCTTATGCACAACTCATAGACCTTTTAATAGCAAAGGATTTTGTACGGTCTTGTATTTAATAGATTGGTACCAGGATGGATGCGTTTTATAAATAAATAATAAGACAATCGCCTTCGGCGAATTGACGTGCCTTTCGGCACAAAAGGCTAAGGTGGATTGTCTTGATATTACGCTTTGCTTCATAATAAAGAATGAGTTTCACTAAAAAATGAAACTCGTTATACTTATGCTAACAGGGGGGAGGTTTATTTTTAAAATTAAAATTTAACTATACACATTTAAAACATTTTAATTATATTAAGCGTAGAGTAATGGCATTGTAGCTGCAATCATCAATAGTATATGTATGTTTTTTCTATAAAATTTATACCCATTTTATTAGAGAGGTAACAACTTTCCATCAAAAATTTAAAAATTTTTTGTATATTAGCAAGTCTACTGAATAAAAAACTTTCATTTTCTATATCCATATTGTTTCTGACGTAAGCTGATAGGTTTCATAATGTTACTGCTTTGATTTTGTGCCGTTGCCTTAATCGGTTCTCTATCTCTATGATCAGCAGTAAATGCAGATTTTATTTGATTTGATAGATGGTTGGTACATGAAGTACAATAACGTCCGCTATTTATAGAAGTTCCACATTTTTCACATAGTAGTGTCGACGCAGTATTAGAAGCGGTTTCCAGTCGTTCTTCTCTTAAATAGCGTCTTAATTTAGAGATGGATATACCTAAAGCAGTAGAAACCTCTAAAATATTGGTACACGGATTTTGATACAAATATTCCTTTACTCTTTTAAATTCTTTTTCATCTTGTTTTCTGCACATTGGACACAATATCGACTGGGAAAGGCCATTGGTAAAAATTTTACCGCATTTGGCACAATTTCTTACCTCCATTTATATCTTCCTCCCTCTATAATCTTTTATTTTTTTCATTTTTCTTCCTCCTTTTACTAAACTTTATCTTTAACATAGGATAATCATCTTTGATATCGAAGTGGTTATGACATTTATCAGGTTAATTATATATTACTTATATATATTCGAAGGAATAAATTTCTTTTTGGGGTAAAAATAAATTTTTTAAAAATTTTATTAGATATCATTTATTAGAAACATATTCATTAAAAAGAAGGTGATGCATATTCACCACCTTCTTTTTTCTATTACATTTTAATGTATTTCTACGTTTTCTGCACCGGCATTCCTTAAAATATCAGCTACGCTGTCTACTTTATCTTCATCTGTTCTCATGCTCCAGAGGATTTTTCCCTGTCGAACTTCCTGTTCATATTCTCGACTTGCTTCTTCAGGAATACCAAGGTCAACCAGTCCTCCTACAATACTGCCAGTGAGTGCACCGGATAGCAGACCCGCAATAGGACCAGCAGCTGCAATAATGCCTAGGCCGGGAATAACCATGGTTCCCATTCCAAGCAGCAATCCTGCTAATCCGCCAAGAACGCCACCTGAGATTGTACCATCTGAAACGTTATCATGTATTGCCCGGTTTTCATTTACAAGTCTTCCTTCTTCTCTTTGTTCGTCTTGATTTATATCTTTAGCTAATATGGATATGTCGTCTGTTCTTAAACCTGCATCTTTTATTTGTCTTGCAGCGCTTTCAGCACGTTCTTGAGAATTAAAGATACCAACAACTGTTTTAGCCATAAACTACCCTCATTTCTTGTATTGATTTTTATAAAATTTTTACATTGTAACCAACTTTAAAACTAAATATTATGATTTAAAGTTGGTTAATTTCATCGATAACTACATTAATTTATTTTAAATTTAGATATTGGTTATCGATATAAATTGTACGTATTTATAATATAATATCTAAATCTTAATCTAGACCTAAATCTTAACTTGTTGCAGTTTACAAAAAAGTAGTATAATGATAACATATCTATAGTATTAGACGTGAGTGTAAAGAATTTATTAGGGGAGAGAAATATTTTGAAAAATTTACGAATAAGAATAGTGATAACAAGTATAATTTTTATATTACTAATTTCTTCAATTGGATTTGCACAATCTACCTCTAATATGAAAGAGGTAATACCCATAGATAAATCATCATCTGTTGGTGATATACCGCCGTCAGATATTCTACAACCCAACAATATAATAGAAATAATAGAAAAAATTGATTTGAATGCACTACAGGAACAAGCAGCTCAAAAGTTAGTAGCGTTAAATCTGCTTAAAGGATATGATGACGGCAGTTTAGGTTTGGAAAGGTTTATCAGAAGGGTTGAGTTTTGCACCATTGTTACAAGAATGTTAGGATATGAGGATAGCCCAATACTGCCACCGCTTTTTCCCTTTGGTGATGTTAAGCCAGATTTTTGGGGTTATAATTATATTGGTACGGCTTACAGTTTAAAAATTGTAGCAGGATATCCCGACGGCTCGTTTAAAGTCAATAATCACATTACATATGCAGAAGCGGTAACCATGCTGGTAAGAACTTTAGGGTATGCTGATGATGTAAAGGGAACAAAGTGGCCGGATAATTTTATGGAAGTTGGTAAGCGTTTGGGAATTACTAGAAATTTGCAAATCGACTATGATAAACCTGTTACAAGAGGAGAAATAGCTATTATGGTAAATAATTCTTTAGGAATTGACCTTAAACAAGATAATTAACGCGTTGTGCCAGTTCAATTTGGAGTTTGGAGCTCGGAGTTGGAAGTTTGGGGTTGAGGGTTTGGGGCTTCAGCGACTAAAATATATTTTGACTAGCAAAACAGATTAGTTAACTTAACGTTAACACAGTTCAGTAGATGACGTATTAGTATTTGTGAAAAATTTGAAACTTGATTGGATGTGAGGTCATGTCTGTTAAAAGCTTATTTATGATGATTTTTATGGTAATTGTTTTTCCTATTGTTATTGTTTTTCATAATGCGGACGCATTTTTTATAATAATGTCGTTAATACTTCTTTTTATGTCCATAGGAAGTTTAAATACGCTGATGATACCTCAAGCCGATGCATATAATGAAGAGGAATTAGAATCGGAGGAAGTAGAAGATGCACTTGCTGAAATAGGAGAAACAATAGGTATTAATACTCGAAAATTGGGATATGGATTTATCATTGCACTGGACTTAATGATTATAATTTATTTTCTATATTCTTTCTTAATTTTAGATGTGCTTTTATTGAAGGCAATTGCTATTGTACTTATTTCGGATTGGATATACGATATTGTTGGTGTTATCGATAACATGCTCAACAATAGCGATTATTCCAATAAAGAACAACAAGATAACACCTGCACATGGAAAGACAGGCTATATGAACTTTATCTCTGGGGACATAATATTACAACAATAGGATTTATCATTGTTACATTTTTCTTGAAATTTATTGTTTAAATAGTGTAGGGGATGATGAAATGGGCAACATTGATTGGAAATATGTAAAGCAGATAGTTACAAAGTTTGTGAGTGACCACCAAGACCAGGTACTTAGTGTCTTAGGAAGAATTGCACAAACTATTATCATCGTTATATTATCGCTGATTGTTATAAAATTTGGCACTATGGCTATTAAAAAATTTTTTGATAAGCAAAGGGAATTCAAATACAAATTGGATTCTAAGAGAACAGATACACTTGCCACACTTTGTATTAGTATTTTGAGATATTCCGTATACTTTATTGCATTAATTACGATATTGGATAGTGTATTTGGTATTACACCAACTACCATCATTACTGCTGCTGGAGTTGGAGGGTTGGCTATTGGATTTGGTGCTCAAAATCTGGTGAAAGATGTAATTACCGGATTTTTTATCTTACTGGAGGATCAGTTTTCTGTGGGTGATATAATTACAATAGACGGTATGATGGGAACTGTAGAAGAGATGGGGTTACGAATTACCAAAATAAGACATTATGCAGGCGACTTATATATAATTCCAAATAGTCAAATTCAAAAAGTAACCAATCATACCAAAGGATATAAAGCTGCAATTGTAGATGTTTCAATAGCGTATGAAGAGAATATAGATGCTGCCATAGAAGTATTGAATAAAGTTTGCGATGCGGCAGAAAAAGAAATACCTTCTGTTATAGAAAGGCCACAAGTACTGGGAGTGACCAACCTCGGAGATTCCGGCGTTGTCATTCGAGTTTTTGCGAAAACCGTTGCAGGAACACACTGGGAAGTTGAACGACAAATAAGAAAACGAATCAAAGACACCTTTGATAGAGAAGGTATCGAGATACCATATACGAAGGTGGTCGTTATTAACAATAAAAGTGGAACATGATATAAATTACTGAAAAAGTTATCATAAGGTATAGACATTTAGAGGTTGACAACAGTTAATAAAAAGTTATAAAAAGTTATAAATCAATGTTGATATTTATAATTTAGCATAGTATAATACAACTAGAGGTGGTTAGTGTGAAGTATTATACTATACATGAGTTTTCTAAATTAGTTGGGAAAACTCCTCAAACATTAAGAAACTGGAACAAAAAAGGATTACTTATTCCACATCA
>JASGMB010000086.1 GCA_030156665.1 Clostridiales bacterium | reverse complement strand
AGTATTTTGTGATAGGTATGATAAGTTAGTTATTGCAACAGGTGCTTCACCCTTTGTACCAAATGTAAAAGGAATAGATGGTGACAACGTATTTTTCTTGAGAAATGTCCAAAGTGCCAGAAATATCAGAAGTTTTATAGAAGAAAGAAAACCAAGGCATGCAGTAATTGCAGGCACAGGGTTTATTGGATTTGAAATGCTTGAGAACCTCTTGGCTGTAGGAATAAATGTTAGTATTGTAGAAAAGATGAACAAGATAACACCTAATCTTGATGAAGATATGGCAGCTTTTTTAGAAAGTGCTCTAGCCAAAAAGAACATAGCCGTATCTAAAAATACAAGTATTGTTGAAATCCATGAAAACAAGGTCGTTTTAGAGGATGGCACAGAAATAGAAAGTAATATGGTTATTATGGCAACAGGGGTAAAGCCTAATATTACACTTGCAAAGGAAGCAGGAGTAGAAATTGGAGTTACTGGCGCAATAAAGGTTAATAGCAAGATGCAAACAAATATCAAGGATGTCTATGCTTGTGGTGACTGTATTGAGACTTTCTCTGCAATTACAGGCAAACCTGTATATAGACCACTAGGTTCAACAGCAAATAAAACAGGGCGAATTGCAGGAGATGCACTTACCAGTGGTACTTTAGAATATAGAGGGAACTTAAGCACCGGTATATTTAAACTCTTTGATATGACCATTGCAAATACAGGATTATCTGAAAGAGAGGCCATAGCCGAAGGATATGATATAGTCATGTGTCATAATATTAAGCCAGATAAACCGGAATATTTTCACGGTAAGGAAATGGTTATAAAAGCTATTGCAGATAAGGTAACTCAAAGGCTATTAGGAGTACAAATCGTTGGGTATGAAGGTGTAGATAAAAGAATAGATGTGTTTGCAACATTAATTACCTATGGTGCAAAGGTTGATGACCTTTTCCATTTAGATTTAGCTTATGCACCACCATTCTCAACAACTAAAGACCCTGTTCACTATACAGGAATGATATTAGATAATGCTTTAAATAACAATAGGCCAATAATCACAGCAAAGGATGCTCAAGAGCTTGTGAAAAAGAATGAAAAAATACAGGTTATTGATGCAAGAGTTAACAAACAATATGATGAATCACATGTGGACACAGCAATTAATATACCACAGGACAAGTTAAGAAAAGAGTTAGAAACTCTGGATAAGGAAGTTTTAACAATCACTTACTGCAATAAAGGGGTAACCGGAAACGCAGCCCAAAATATTTTGATTAACCATGGGTTTAAGAACGTTTATAATCTTTCAGGGGGACACAAGTTCTATAAAGCAATGAAGAACAAATAGGATAATTATTTATAACACAATAAAATGATGTAGGGGGATTTTGAAATGTCAGAAAATCAAGAAGTTAAAGGGAAAGGTTTGGGGATATTTGAAAAATACTTAACGCTGTGGGTTGCAGCTTGTATTATTGTAGGTATTTTAATAGGACAGGTAATACCAGCGATTCCAAATACTCTAAGTAAATTTGAATATTATAATGTTTCCATTCCGGTAGCCATACTTATATGGTTAATGATCTATCCAATGATGTTAAAGATTGATTTTTCAAGTATAATTAATGCCACGAAGAAACCAAAGGGACTTGTTGTTACATGTGTAACCAATTGGCTCATTAAGCCATTTACAATGTATGCAATTGCAGCTTTCTTCTTCTATGTGGTATTTAAAGGATTTATTACACCGGATCTGGCAAAGGACTATTTAGCGGGGGCAGTACTTCTGGGAGCAGCACCTTGTACAGCAATGGTATTTGTATGGAGTTATTTAACTAAAGGTGATTCTGCTTACACACTGGTTCAAGTTGCTGTTAATGACTTAATAATATTGGTAGCCTTTACACCAATTGTAGCATTCTTATTAGGTGTCGGGGATGTTTCAGTTCCGATGAATACATTAATACTATCAACGGTATTATTTGTTGTTATTCCACTTGCGCTTGGGTATATAACGAGAAGAATAGTTATTAAAAATAAGGGAATAGAGCACTTTGAGAATACTTTCCTTAAGAAATTTGATCAGATAACTGTAGTTGGATTGCTTTTAACATTAGTAATTATCTTCTCGTTCCAGGGAGATACGATAATAAATAATCCATTGCATATATTACTGATTGCTATTCCTTTAACAATACAAACATTCTTGATATTTGGCATAGCTTACGGATGGGCTAAATTTTGGAAATTGCCACATAACATTGCGGCACCGGCAGGAATGATTGGTGCAAGCAACTTTTTTGAACTTGCAGTGGCAGTTGCCATATCATTATTTGGATTACAGTCAGGAGCGGCACTAGCAACAGTTGTTGGTGTGTTAGTTGAAGTACCGGTTATGCTAACGCTTGTAAAAATTGCTAATAATACTAGGTCGTGGTTTACAGCATAATAAAGTAAATGAACTAATATCATATAGTTTATTCAAAAAAGTATAAATCGTAATAGTAGACCCCCTTAGTTTAAGGGGTCTACTATTACGCAAAAGACTTTATTTTTTGATGCAAAGTACGAGTTATGAATGCTGTAGTACAAGGCTGTGAAAAAAGCCTCAATTGATGTTGTTAATTTTATTGATTCGATGAAAAATGCCCAATGCGTGAAAAGATAACCCATTAGTCAAGTGCTGTCACCAAATAATTCTGGATGCTATAGACAAAGGACTATTCATACTCGTTTTAGTAGCAAATATGGTAAGCGAAAAAGAGTTGTTACAGCATGGGTGTGGGTATAGTTTTTCCTAAGATTTGGCGTATCTTAGTAATGGGTTGGCAATTGATTCCATATTTTTGTAGACGTTGACATATAAATGTTTTATTGATAATATAATAATACAACATTACAACGATTATTGTAATGTTGTATTATTGTTTTTATATATAATCCAGGAGGGAATAAAGTGGCTAATTTAAACCAATCTTCAGAAGATCTTGCATGTCAAGTTTGGTTCTGTGATGAAGAAAAGGTTCGGCAAATTCAGACTGAACTCGAAGGCGTGAACGATATGGCTTTAATTCTAAAGGCTCTAGCCGATGATACAAGGGTTAAGATTGCTTACGCGCTTTCTAAAACAGAGATGTGTGTGTGCGATGTAGCAAAGCTTATAGGTGCCAGCAGCAATGTAGCTTCATATCATTTACGAACGCTTAATCATTTAGGTTTAGCACGCTATAGAAAAGAGGGAAAGATGGTATACTACTCGCTAGCTGATGAACATATCGCTAATTTGGTGCGGGAAGTATTTGAATACGCACGGGAAAAATCTCGTCGTTAGTTTTTATTTGGAGGTGCTTTCTGTGTCTAAAGTTTTAGAAAAAACAAGAACACAAACCGAAAGGCTGATTGTGGAAAGGACTGTAGGTATGGAAGCTAGGAAAGAAAACTATGAAATTATACCAGAGAGTTATAGAAAAAAAGAACCAGTAAAAGGTAGCCAAGTTATGGTATTCCAAGTTGAAGGCATCACTTGTACGAACTGTGCTGCTAAATTTGAAAGAAATCTACGAGCAATTCCTGGTGTAACTAAGGCTACGTTGAATATAAAGACAGGAAAATTGATAGTAGAGGGATTAGGAAATTTAGAAACTTTCGAAGCGGTCCGCGATCAAGGTAAGAATGATAAATTTATTCTTTCATTGATTGAACTAAATTTATTTTGACAAAGATTAGAAGACTAATGCCTTTTGCTTTTTATAAGTGATATAGGGGGAGCTGTTATGTTCATTAAATTGTTGATGGCTATATAAAAAGTTTTTACAAAACATCTATCATGGCTTCCATGTTTAAAGGAGACGCAATACTTATTATTCAAGGAACTGATAGTACATTATATTAGCATAGTCTTATGTCAGACTTTCAATGAACTAGCGGCAATTTTACATGCACTTATGGTTATTCTGTAGCACCCTAGCTAGTTAAGGGTTAGAGTCTGAATATTTTCTATGTAAACATTACCAGGGTAAAAATAATAGAAAATTACCACCTCAAATTTTTGCTGTGTTACGAATATAAAAATACGGAGAGGTTGAATGTGCTTGAAATATTAATTAATAATCAGGTTGTTAAGGCTAGGCAGGATGATTTAATCCGTGAGAAGCTTATTAAAAAGTACCGATCTCAAATCGGCACTATTGCTATGGGCATCTGCGGTCGGTCTTTAGACTGGAATAATGACGATGAATTAAGTATCAGCCTCATTGCTTTTAATGAGGCTATTGACACATATGATAAAGATAAGGGAATGAGATTTTTAAATTATGCCCAAATGCTTATTCATCATCGGTTAGTAGATTACTTTCGACGTGAATCCCGCTTTCAATACGCTCCTTTAGATACCCTTGACCAAGAAAAAGAGGTGAGCAAGTACGAAATAGCGGAAGCCTGGACCAAATACCAAGATGAGCAAACAGCTTTGGAACAAAGAGATATGGTGGCTCGCTACAATTTTATGCTCTTGGACTATGGCATATCTTTAGATGATTTGGTATCCTGCTCTCCTAAACACCGTGATACGAAACAAACCTTAATACGAGTAGCGCAGGCTTTAGTGGAGCAGCCGGTTTTAATGAAACAGTTTGAGAAGAACAAACAATTACCTGTAAAAGAATTAATGGTGCTGACAGGTGTTGGGCGAAAGGTGATAGAGAGGGGAAGAAAGTATATCATAGCTGTAGTCTTGGTATTGAGTATTGATGAATTCTTACCTATAAGACAATTGCTCCGTTTGCCCCAGCAGGGAGGTGGTGAGGGGAATGAGTAAAATACGAGGGATGGTTCTACGAGTAGAAGAACGACAAGTAGTGGTAATTACCGAAGAAGGAGATTATCTAAAAGTAAAGATGCCCGTTCGGCGGCCTTCTCCCGGAGAAACGATAGAAATACCAGTAAAAAAACCTATTAGCTTCCGGCCCCATTACGTAGCAGCGGCTATTCTTATTATCTTTATGGCTTTTAATGTTTTAAAACCCTTTTTAATTCCTCCTGTATTTGCATCTGTTGCCTTGGACATGACACCTAGTGTTCAGTTAACCATCGGTAAAGATAATTTAGTTATTCAGTCGCAGGCCCAGAATCCTGAAGGAGAAAAGCTACTAAAAGAGTTGGATCTCGAAGGCTTAGATGTATACCAAGCAGTAAATTTGATAACTTCCAAAACTGCTGAAATGAACTTTTTTGACTCTGAAAGTAAAAATCTGGCTTTGGCTACCGTCATACCCCTGCGGGAAGCACCAAATGAAACGGGTATTGATAAGAACAAGATCATGCAGGTTATCCATGATGAAATGTATGAACGAAAATATGACGGGTATGTAGTTGTTAATCAAGCTAGTAAAGAAATTATTCAGCAGGCTGAAGAGTCAGGGCTTCCTTTAAATAGATATATGTTGATGCAGAAATACAGGGAACAAGGGATCGAGATACCTCCAGAAACGTTTAAAGATTCTTCTCCTTCACAAGTAATGCGATCGAATCAAATGCCACTACCAAAAGCATTTCCTGGTGATTGGTGTGAAGTATATGACCCGAGTTGGGGTATGAACGGTCATATGGATATGATGAGAGATAAAGTAGATACTCCTTCTTCTGATAAGCAGGAAAATTATCCGAAACAGGGAGATCCACCTATGTACCGTGATGATTTTCGGTCAAGGCAACATTGGAATGATATGTGTCCTGAAGATTGGTAAAGCCAATCGAAAAATTTTTTTAAAAAATTATCTGTAACCCCCTTAAAAAATAGATTGTAATACGAATATAAACCGAAGAAATTCAAACAAACAAATTTAGGAGGCGAAAGCATGAAAAAAGTTGTAGTTTTACTTGTATTGGTAGGGGTATTAATGGTCTTTGCTATACCTAGTGCCTTTGCGGCACCGATCAATGATCAGCAAAAAGAGTTAAACAAGATTCAGCAGCAGATGATCGACTTGGAGAAGCAAATGATGCAGAAATACGTTGAGGCCGGAATGATTACGCAAGACCAGGCTGATTTAATGCTTAAAGATATGGAATTAAGGGGACAGTACCAAAGTCAGTTTAATAATAACTGGGGGCCTGGATATTACGGTGGAGGCCGGAACATGATGAGAGGTTATGGTTGGGGAGGATATTGCTGGTAGTCTAATACTTAAAGCTTATAAGGTATGCCTCGCCTTTGAGGCATACCGTTTTATTTACATGAATTACTACCAAAAATGTTTAATGTAAACTGTAACAGTAAATCATCTTTAGTTTAGTTTTCGAATAATTTAAATAAAATTTAATATTAAGGAGTGGATATATATGTGTTGGGGTTCTTATTGAGGCACTGGCGGGGGATGGCCTTTTGGTATGTTTGTCTTCCCATTATTATTAATCGTATTTATTGGCTTGCTCTTCTTTATTTTCAGTCGTATCGGTAATAACTCTTTTCAAAGGTTTAATATAACTAACAATGAAACTTTATCGAATGAGGTAAGAAGTCTAAGGCAGGAAATTGAAGAATTACGAAAGGAACAAAAAAGTAAGATTTAATTTGCACCAAGAGACACTAGGATTTAAATCAAATACTAGTAGGTAGTAGGCACACATGTTTACTGTGTGTTTTATCCCTTTTTATTTAGTTAATTTAGTTAGTTTAAAATAAGCAGGAATAAAGTCTAAAAGACCGATAGTATTCTATCAGGTCTTTTTTCATATATCAGATCTTGGAAACTCCTAGAGGAATAAACAGAGGACATTAATGGAAAAATAATAAACATAGCAAAAATTTGAAAATATTAATTTTGTATAGTGTGTGGTGAGGCTATGACATGGAATGATTTTTGGTTTGGAGCTAAAGAACTACCATTTTGGGCTTTTTCAATAAGGGCAGTAATACTTTATTCATCGCTTATAATTGCAACGAGGTTTATGCGTCAAAGGCAAATATCAATATTATCAGGCCATAACCATCTTGTCGCTGCTGGAATTGTAAGCCTTGCAGCCGTGAGAATGGTGAATTCCGAGTCGTCCCTTGTGGCTGGTGTAGCCATCGTTTTTGTATATGCTGCTATAAATATTTTATTATCCTACCTCGATGTAAAATTTCCGAGAAAAGTCGATAGGCATGCAACCGTTGTGATTGAAAATGGAAAGATTATTAGAAAAAACTTAAAAGATGTCAGGATAACTATAGATAATCTTTTAAGCCAGCTACGCCTTAAAAACGTATTCAGCCTTTCAGAAGTTTTATACGCAGTAGTTGAGCCGACAGGCAAAATAAACGTTATAAAGAGTTCGCAAAGTCTACCTTTAACCAGAAAGCAAATTGGTCTTCCCCTAAAAAACGTAACAGTGCCCATAATTCTTATATATGATGGAAAAGTCCAGGACGACAATCTAAAAATGCTGGGATATGATATAAAATGGCTTGATGCAAGAATAAAAGAAAAGGGCATAGCAAATGTAGAAGACATTTTTCTAGCTCAGCTTGAGGCTGACGGAACAGTGAATATCAGTGTATAGCAGGAGGTGATAGGTTGGAGAGTATTATATTTTCTGTTGATAAGTTAGGTACGCTAGGATTTGTAGGAAGGACGCTTGTTGTAGGGTTAATCTTATATATTACGAGCAGGTTTAGTCCCAACAGAGCAGGTGGTCAGTATACCGGCTATGATTTTACTTTTTTCTGGATGATGGGAGGGCTTATAGTCTCTCCACTTTACGATTCTAAAATAAATTTTTTAGATACCGTAACAGCAGCCGTAACCATTATCGCCATGCATTATCTAATTTCATTTATCGCCATAAATTCAAGAACTTTTTCAGAGATAGTATACGGAAAAGCAGAGGTGTTAATATCTCAAGGAATAATTCAGAAGAAAAATATGATTAAATCATTAATACCTATAGAAATTCTGCTTTCGCAGCTTAGAGAGATTGATGTACCAAACATTAACGAGGTAGAGACTGCAATATTCGAGACGAGCGGGCGTGTTAGTGTGCTAAAAAAAGCTGACTATATACCTGTGACCCCGACAGACCTAAATATCCCTACGGTGGAAGGTGGACTTCCTTCCATACTAATAAACGATGGGAAGGTTATTGATAAAAACCTTGAAAAAATAGGACATGACAAAGAGTGGTTAGCAGGCGAGCTTAAAAAGTATGGTGTTATAAACATGGAAAATGTGTACCTTGCAACAATAGATGGTACTGGCACAATATATTATTCATTGGTTAAATAGAAAGGGAAAGGTGAATATGCTTACAGAACAGGAGATTATCAACAATGCATTAAAGGAAATGTTATTTTTAGAAGAACTTACGGCCGAAAAATATATGGCAGCAGTAGAGCAGACTATGCAGCCTAATCTTAAAGAAATACTAAAGGGCATGGAGATGGCAGCCAGGAACAATTACAAGAACTTAAACGAGAAAATGTCTCAAATGAATATTACCTAAATATAAGGAAGTGTTACTATGAACGACATAAACAGACTTAATGACTTACTCCAAACAGAAATAAAAAATCAGGAGCAATATAACAGGTATATGGTATATATTCAAAATCCCGAAGTAAGACAAATGCTTGCGCAGTTAAGAGATATTAAGATGCAACAAATAACACAATTACAACAAGAAATAGGGAAAATCATGTCAAAACAGTGAAAAAGACCAGCTAATTAAAGTCAAGAGTTTTTAAGAAAAATTTTGAGAAATTTTTTTAGACTCCTGACGTTAATCAAAGGCATGACAACAAGACCACCT
>JASGMB010000085.1 GCA_030156665.1 Clostridiales bacterium | reverse complement strand
TTTGATGATTTTTGCATTTTTTTTAGGTTCTTCTTTTTTGGGTTGATCTTTTTTAGTCTCTTGTGCAGGTTCTGATTTTTGTGTTGAATCGTTACCGGCCGGCGCTTGTTTGGCAGATAGACAACCACTAAATAAAGTTGCCATCATCATCACCACAAGTACCACTGCTATTAGTTTCTTACTCATACAAAACTCCTCCTTAATATTTATATGTTTTAGGCTTATACAGCAAAGCCTTTTATTTATTTAAAAGAAACTATCCTTTACGGCTTCAGCTCTTTTAAATCCAACAGCCAATAAGAACAATATCTGTAACCAACTTATAATTGCATAACTTTAAATTTAGATTTATTGGAAGAGTATTTTTGTTGAATGTAAATGCTATATACTAATATTCTACATGTATTAAAAAAATCCTGCTAAATTTTGAAAAAAATTTTCAAAAATTTATTTTTTTATTGTTAAATATTTGACTTCCGAAAAAAATTTTTATGGGGTTTAGAATCGAAAATTCTTTTACATTTATGCATCAAAAAAAAAGGCTGTCCTAAAAGCTAGTTTTAGGTCAGCCCCTGCTTTAATATCTTTTTTTGGCTATTGCATGTCTGATTTTATTTAAACTGGTAAAGTATTTCTCTTTATTTTTTAAGCATACTCCCACAAATAAACAATCTATTAAACTTAAAGTACTGATCTTCGATTCCATCGCTTCGCTTTTAAATCGGTTTTCCTTACCATACGAAGTAAGCACTACATCCGAAACTTTAGATAAAGGGGATTTACTGTTTGAAGTAATCGCAATAATTTTTACATTATTTTCACTTGCTATCTTCAAATTTTCCACCATCTCTTTATTACTCCCGGTATTAGATATGGCTAATATGCAATCTTTTTCAGTAAACAGCGAACACATCATAGCCTGAAGATGGGAGTCATCATGAAATTCACACTGTTTTCCCGTTCTAATAAATTTATGATACGCATCAAAAGCCAGCGCAGCCGAGCCTCCCATCCCAAAAAAAGCAATTTTATCCGCATTGAACATCATGTTTACAGCTTTTTCAACGTTTTCTTTATCATTGATTTTAAGTGTTTGATTTAATGAGTAAATATTACCATTAAAAATTTTCTGCATAATCATAAAAGTATCATCATTTTCTTCTATTTCTTCATGTATATTGTCTATCGGGCTTACCACTTCACTGGCAATTTTTATTTTTAGTTCCTGATAGCCTTTATACTCAAGTTTTTTACATAATCTGAAGATTGTCGCTTCACCAATTTGACATTCCTCTGCTAGTTCGGTTATAGACAAGTGTATAATTTCCTGTGGATTTTTTAAGATATATTCTGCAACTTTTTTTTCTGCACCTTTTAAATCCGAATATATATTTTTTATTCTCTGTAGACAACTCGTTCCTTCCATACTATCCCCTTATTCTTAGTTTGTGTCGGACAATTTTTTTGCAAGTTTTACTGCATTATGAGCATCCCGGGCATATCCATCCGCGCCTATTTCCTGTGCATAGTGCTCATTGATGACAGCGCCGCCAATCATAAATTTACAATTCAGTCCTTCTTCTTTTGCTAAAGCAATGACCTGTTTCATTTCCAACATTGTAGTAGTCATTAGTGCCGATAGACCTACAATATCCGCATTGATCTCTTTAGCCTTTTGTACAATCTCCTCTGCGCTCACATCCTTACCCAAATCATATACTTCAAAGCCATAGTTTTTAAGCATCAATCCTACGATATTTTTTCCTATATCGTGAATATCTCCTTTTACTGTCGCCAGAATCACTTTTACTTTATTTTCTGCAGTTTTTACCCCATCTGTTCTTAACAATGGTTCTACCTGCTCGAAAGCCTTTTTCATTGTTTCTGCACTCTGAATAAGCTGAGGAAGAAAATATTTACCCTGGTCATACAACTCTCCTACATACATGATAGCGGGAATAAGATGTTCATCCACCAAATTTGCCGGGTTAGAGCCTTCTTTTAAAGCAATATCTATAAGTGTGTTAATACTCTCTTTATTCCCCTTTACAATAGCGTCGTAAATCTGTTCTGTAACGGCAGTAGAAGATTTATTGTCTTTTACGGCTCTCTGGATCTGTTCGTCTTTAGCAAAATGTGCGATATAGTTTTTGCTATTTATATCCTTAGCGGTTAATACGTCACCGGCTTTTTTAATATTTGTCAGCTTTTCATCTGAAGGATTTGCAATTGCCATTGTCAAACCTCTTCCCATCGCCATGGCAAGAAAAGCCGCATTAATCAGGCTTCGTTCAGGCAGTCCAAAGGACACATTGGATAAACCTATAATTGTATTGCAGCCAAAAGAATGTGTGCACCAATCAATTAATTTTAATGTTTCCATAGCCGCTTGCTGGTCCGATGATACTGTCATAACCAGTCCATCCACCACAATATCCTGTTTATTAAAACCATGTTTTTGCGCTTCACAATATACCTGTTCTACAAGTTTACCTCTTTCCTCGGCGGTCTTCGGAATACCTTTATCACTTAGCGGCAGAAGAATAAACATTGCACCGTATTTAGCTGCGATAGGAAGTAATTTTTCCATTTTCGTCTTTTCTGCTGAGATGGAATTGATTAAAGCTCTACCCGGATAAATACGCAGTGCTGCCTCAATCACATCCGGGTTAGACGAATCCAGGCACAGGGGTACATGTACCATGCTGCTTAACGCTTCAATCACTTGAAGCATAGTTTCCTTTTCATCAATTCCGGGCATTCCTACATTAACATCCAAAATATCTGCTCCATCGTCTACCTGCTCTAGCGCAAGATCAACTACTTCTTCGGTTCTTCCTTCTCGCAGTTCCGCTTGAAGTTGCTTTTTCCCCGTAGGATTAATGCGCTCCCCTACAGTCACTAACGGACCATCAAAGCCTATATATACTGTTTTTCGTGCTGAAGTAACCGCACTCACTGCCGTACCATGTTTTTCGGCTGCAGGTAATAAGGGCTTTAAGCCTGCAATATTCTGCCGGATTTGCTCAATATATTCCGGTGAAGTACCACAGCACCCTCCAATGAGGGTTACGCCCAGGTCTATAAATGCTTTTACATGTTTTCCGAATTCTACTGGAGCCATATCAAATACCGTATTACCATCCACCAGTTTGGGTAAGCCGGCATTAGGCTTTGCAAGAAGTGGGATTTTGGCATGCTTTCTCATTGCTGCAATGATATGCAGCATTGCTTGAGGCCCGGTAGAACAATTGCAACCCACTGCATCCGCTCCAAGGCTCTGCAGCGTAATTAATGCGGTAACGGGGTCTGTCCCCGTCAGTGTTCTGCCATCTTCATTAAATGTCATACTTACACATACCGGCAGATCACAGCTTTCCTTTACCGCCAGCAAAGCAGCACGTGCTTCCTGTATGTCCATCATGGTTTCAATCACAAAAAAATCCACACCGCCTTCAAGCAGTCCCCGCACCTGTTCTTTATAAATGTTAACCAATTCTTCAAAAGGCATTTCGCCAAGCGGCTGCACAAACTGACCGGTAGGGGCCAGGTCTCCCACCACAAACCCTCTGTCACCAACAGCTTCCCTTGAAAGCTGGGCTAGTTTTCGGTTGAATTCGATAACTTTATCGCCTAATCCATATTCTTGCAGCTTAATCCTATTGCCTCCAAAGGTAGGTGTATAAACCGCATTAGAACCGGCTTGAATATATTCCCGCTGTACTTCTATTATGACTTCCCGATGTTCAATCACCCACTGTTCAGGACATACCCCTCGCGGCATACCTTTTTTTTGGAGCTGTGTACCTGTAGCCCCATCTAAAATCATAATATTTTCCTGAAGGTATTTTTTAAACGCTTCTCTATTCATTTGCTTCAATCCTTTCTATTCCTACAATTGCCAATACTGACTTTTCAGGAATAAGCATAAATTTTTCTGTAAGCTTAAGACCAAGCCTGTCTAACTTAAGCATGTCAAAAATAACTTTTTGATTCTCTAACGAAAAATCACCATAACCCGGGCTGTACCGATGCTTGGTTAACTTTTTTCCTTCTCTGCGTACTATTTTATAAATAAATTCCATCATCCAATTCAAACCTGCATCTGCTATTTGAGAAGCTACAGCATCTAATATTACACCTAAAGCAGCATCTCCTTCGTTTACTTCATGAGAAATTTTTTCTATTACTGCTTTACCGACAGTGGATGCCATTAAAACCACTTCATCGCTTTTTTCCAAAAGCAAGGAAAGATTTTTACTTCTAAGTATTTGTTGGTTTTGTAGCTCTATAAAGGACTGACTATGTTGGACAATGTTAAAACGACCAAAGACACCTTTAGGTTGGCAGAGTCGTATTCCCTGCTTTATGCCTTTATCCAGTACCCTTTGCTGCTCATCGTTTAAAACGGTTCTATTCTTTTTATATCCTAACCGCATCAAAATCATGCCTTTTGCCGCTTGGACAGGAATATGCTCAAAATATTTCATATTTGTCACGTTTCTTTCACACCTATATACTAGTATAAATATATTATATCAATTATTAGGATTTTTCAACTTAATATCTCTTTCCATAGGGCTTTTCTTTTCCCTCTCTATCAAAGGCTAATGTAGCATTCAGTTCTCCACCTAATAAAATCGCCATTGCACTAATAAACAGCCAAATTAAAAGAATAATAACACCTCCGATCCCACCATAGATCTTAGAATAATTGCCAAAATTATTTACATAATAAGCAAACCCTAATGAAGTGAAAATCCATCCAAGGGTAGCAAAAATTGCACCCGGTATGACTTCTCTCCACATCAGTCTTCGATTGGGTCCATATCTGTATAGTGCTGCGAAAACCAGACTCATGATGAATAACATAATGATATATCTTAACATATCCCATAGTGAATGAAATGCTTTTGAGACTCCCAACCATTGTGCCAGATAATTTCCTATCATTTCTCCGAAAATCAGCAATATGAAAGATGATAAAATAATAATTGCTAATGCAATGGTAAAAAGAATCGCCATTCCTTTGAGCTTCCAAAAAGGCCTAATTTCTTCCTCGTCATAAGCTTTGTTTAGGCCCCTAACAATTGCTCCTACACCATTAGATGCCATCCAAAGGGTTATGATAATACTAAAGGATAAAAGCCCTCCATTTTTAGAGCTTACAATATATGTGACATTATTTCGAATAAGATAAAAAGTTTCACGGGGCAAAACATTGGATAACTCTCTCAGGATCGCATCACTTGAAACAGGTGTATAACCAATTAACGTTACTAGAAAAATTAAAAATGGGAAGAAAGCTAATAAAAGATAATATGCCAATTGTGCTCCTAAAGCAGGGATCTCATCATCATAAAACCGAAAGTGTAAATTTTTTATACACTTGATAAACCTATTCATATGCATGGTTACTCCTCCCCCAAAAAAAAGTTAGAATATTGAAGAGCATTTTGCTGTGTATTTATTGCAGTTAGAAAAATTAATAATTTTATTTCTATTGTCACACATCTACCATATATATATTCTCAAGAGCTTGAACTCATTAAATAAAATTTGCTACCCAAATTTTTGATACATTGAGTATTCCATAGGAATATAAATAGAAACAGAACTTGCCAAATCAACAGCAAGTTCTGTTTCTATTTATATTGATAAGTTGAGTAGTAGATATTATCTATTCGCCGGCACTAAAATGGTGGTTCCGGCTTTAATGTCATTAGGATTTGTAAATCCGTTAATCTCCATCAGTTCTTCACTCTTCTGTCCTGTACCATAAAATTTTTGGCTAATGCTCCAGAGGGTATCCCCTTTCTGTACAATATACTTCTTATATTTTGGCTGCCCATCTGTGGTAACAGCAGAAGTGTCTTGACCGGTACTTTCACCAACATCAACAGGTTCTATGTTAAATTGAAATTGTGATAAAATTTCATCCACTTTATTTTCAACTGTTGTTAATCTTTTTTCCATTCCTGCCAGCGTCTCTCCCTGTCCACCGTTCACCGTTATATCTTGCTGTGCAATTGTATCAATGACTTTTTGATACTTTCTGTTACTATAAAATTGATAGAACATCAATACAACTACCAATCCAGCTAAAATAATGGTAATCATATTGGAACGATTAATATTCGGTGTAGACTTTGTTCTTTGCCTTTGTTGCAAACGTCGACTCACCTGTTGCTGTTCTTGTTCTTGCCTTAATAGTTCTTCTACTACCTGATTGTGTAATTTTTTTTGTTTTTTCAATTCTTCCATCACTTGGACGTGTAAAGGAACATGTCCTCCCTTCTCCTGTGCATGTGAACTTGCATCCCCATTATCATATTTGCGTCAAAGTCCATATAGACACCTCCTGTAACAATCTGATATTTATTTATTAAATAGTTATTCTACTTATCATCATTAAAATCCTGCAAAAAAAATCTTTTTATAAAAAGATTCTCAAGGTTGACTTTTTTGAAACACATGACGGAAATTATAAATAAATTTGTCCAAAAATTACAAAGGTTTATCATTTCCTATGTGTTATAAAAAATTTTCAAAGAAAATTCAAACAATCTGTTTGCGAATCTTATTGCTTTTTTATACCAATGCATTGATCTTCTTCTCTGTATATACTTTTTCTTTCTTGCAGTCCTAACGAAATCAATGTCAATATAACTACCAACCCGGTTAAAGCCTTCAAACTGTTTTCCAGACCTATCCATTGGGATACAACTCCGGTTGCTGCAGGAATGGTCATGCTGCCCAAAGCTCCCATCATCATGATGACTCCTGTCATAGTTCCCGTCCTCTCAGGATACATCTGTCCGGCAATCGCTACCGAAGTTGGGAGCAATCCACCAAAGAAAAATCCCGTTAATCCAAGCCCCATTATAATGATAATACCCCAATGACTAAAAAGAACGAAAATAATGGAAAACAATCCGCCCGCTGCACCAATCATCAATATTCTGCGGCTTTCGATCTTTTCTGCAGCAAAGCTGCAAGCCATTCTTCCCATCGTAATACCTAAGTTATAGATTGCAAGTGAACCAGCAGCAAAAAAAGTTGAAAGCCTTATAACATCGCCCATATATTTGTTAATCCAGGTGTTAATACTATGTCCTACACCCGAGTAAAGAAATGCTATCATTAAAACCATGAGTAAAGTTCCGGAATTGAATAAACTTTTAACTTGGACAACCGCATTCTTTTTTCTTCCTATTTTCTTATCAGGTTCGGGGAACGACTGTGCTATAAGTAAAATTGTAAAGATTAATCCTATGAATCCATCAAAATAAAAAACAACTCTCCAACTCAATTCATAAGTAAGAATAATACCGGCTATCAGGGGACCGGCAAGACAACCGAAGCCAAAATACATATGACTTCTTGCAACAGTACTATTTAATTTACTCGGATAAATATCTGAAAGAGCTGCAACTCCTGCAACATCTATCATGCCATGACCTATCCCTATAATAAATGCAATGATAAAGGCAATCCAAAACCATGATAAACTGCCGATACCAATCAGCCCGAAAGTTATTAAAACTGTTCCCATTGTTAGTATGAGCTTTTTACCAAAATGATCGGCTATGACTCCACTCACTATTACAGACAACATTCTACCGAAAGCCATTGCAGTTACAAATAGACCTGCTGTCCCCATATTAATACGATAATCATGCATTAGGTATGTAATCGTCGGTCCAAATACTGTTAAAGCAATACCTATCATAAAAAAAGCACCATTAATACCTAAAGTTATCATCTTTTTATTAAAACCTTGATCTATATTCAATTACATATCCTCTTTTCTATTTCTTTAATATTATGAACTTCCTCTATGGATGTGCCCATATGTGCTAACTCCATCTATAAATTCAATTTTATAAGCACTACTTAACAAATATTCTACTTTTATTTTTTAAATCTTTCAACAACTAAAATAAATTTTCTTCATACAATTGAAGATTTTGATATTTATTGCTACAACTATAAACGGGGGCATTTTCTGAATTTGAAGAAAATTATTTAAACATATCGATAATCAATATCTAAATTTAAAATAAATGAATGTAGTTATCGATGAAATGAACCTTAGCTTGGAGGTCTCAAATGTTTACAAATATAAAGGGCGTTATATTTGATTTAGATGGCACATTGATTGATTCAATGTGGATTTGGAAAGAAATTGACATACAATATCTCTCTGAAAGGGGTATCCAATTACCTGAAGATTTACAAAGAGCGGTTGAGGGCATGAGTTTTACAGAAACAGCCGTATATTTTAAAAATAGATTTAATTTAGAAGGAACCATAGAAGAAATTAAGCAAGAATGGATCACTATGGCAAATTATTATTACAAAGATAAAGTATTATTAAAAGAAGGTGTTAAAGAATTCATTGCATTTCTTAAAAATAAGAATATCACAATGGGCATCGGTACCAGTAATTTTAAAGAATTAACAGTAGAAATTTTAAAAAAACATAATATTCTTCAGTATTTTGATGCAATTGTAACGTCTTGTGAAGTAAAGAAAGGCAAGCCTTATCCCGATGTGTTTTTAAAGGCTGCCGAGATGCTGGAAGTAAAACCGGAGGAATGTTTGGTTTTTGAAGATACTTATGCAGGGGTGTTAGCTGCTAAACGGGCAGGTATGAGAGTTTTTGCCATTGCAGATGAAAGTTCCTTTCCTTATAAGGAAGAAATTAGCAGGCTAGCGGATAAATATATCGAAAGTTTTAAAGAAATTGCTTAGACAGAGAAATTGCAGTTACCCATTTTTGCAAATTTTTCTCTGCAGAAAAGCAAAAATGATCGCAGTGATGGGTATTGCAAATAACAGTCCTATACTTCCCGCTACTGACCGTATAATCTCCGTTGCTACAAAATCAAGGTTTATAATTTCATTCACCGGCCTTTGATAAGCAGCAAAAAGCATAATCATGGCCAATGCGCCCCCGGTATAAGCCAAGATTAATGTATTAGACATAGTGCCCATAATATCCTTACCAATATTCATACCATGTCGAACAATTTGCCCAAAAGACATACTGTTATCCTTTTCGGATAATTCTGTTAATGCAGATGCTATGGAGATGGATACATCCATCGCAGCCCCTAATGCTCCTATAAGAATTCCGGCAAATAGTAGTCCGCGAAAATCAAGTTGTATTTCTTGCGGTATGTACATCAACATTTGTGCTTCCTGACTGCCAAGCCCTGTAAGCCGCGAAAGCATGCCATATATATATGCTACACTGCCTCCAACCGTAATACCTCCTATTGTACCCAGCATAGCCGATATGGACTTTTTATTCCACCCTGCAATAATAACCATGGTAATAACAGTAGATAGGGCACATACGATAATAGAAATCAGTATTGGATTCATTCCTTTTAACAGTTGCGGAATCATTATATATAAAATAAGAAATACCGTAATACCCAGTGAGACAATCGATTTTATACCCTTCCATCCCCCAATGAGCACAAGAAGTACAAGGAAAATACCTGTTATTTGGAAAATATAACTTACTCTTTCATACCCAGCTACAAAAAAGGTAGCCTGTCCGCCCTCACCTTCTTCTCTGGTAATGGAAACGGTAATGCCCTCTTCTAATTCTACATCATAGGCAGGATTTCCCGATAAGCTATTTTGAACCTCTACTACTTTTCCCTTTAGATCTTTATCAAGTATTTTTACATCTGCAATTTGAGTGATGACGGTAATATTGCCCTCTTGAAATTCTTCCTTAATGGTGTCTTTTATTTTTATAACTTTCGCCTTATATATTTGAGAAATATTATCTGCTTCAGGTTCTCCTTCAACCGCCAAACCTATACCCGTCGTATATAAAAGAATGATTGCAGCAGTTAAAAGTACAATTACTTTTCGCACCAAATTACCCCCTTAACATTTCATGATATCTATATTCTATGCATTAAGTAAGAACTCCTCTATATTCTCGCAGAGTTTTTTATGTAAATTTTTAACAAAAATGTTGAAGATGATTATTTTCACTTACTTCCAGTACTTACTAATCTATTTATTTCTTCTTCCGCTTGTTCAATACTGATAGGAATATCTACTTGTAATCCTTTCTCTTTTAATCGCGTAAACAACTGTATCAATATAGGCGGCTCCAAGTTGGCTTCAGTTAAAATATCTAATTTTTTAAATATTTCTTCCGGTCTGCCGCTACTGACAATATTTCCTTTATTAAGAATATAAATATAATCTGCAATATGTGGAACGATATTAATATCATGTGTGGTAACGATGGTTGTCACACCCATATTGCGATTAAGAGAATTGATAATTTCTATCATCTCTCTTTTTGATTTCGGGTCTAAACCGTCAAACGGCTCATCCATAATCAACAACTGCGGAGACATTGCCATTGCACCGGCCAACGCTACCTTCTTCTTTTGTCCTCCACTTAAATAGTGAGGAATCTTATTTAAAAGGTGACTGATATCTAATATTTCAGCAACTTCTTCTACTCTTGCTTTTACCACTTCTGTCTTTTGCCCTTCATTTCTTAAAGAAAAAGCAATATCATCAAATACTGTGGGACCTATAATTTGTTCGTCAACATTTTGAAAAACAACGCCAATTTTTTTACGCACCTGTTTAAATTCTTTAGAAGGACTCACATCAAAAACGGAAACTTGTCCTTCCATAGGTTTCAAAAGCCCCAATATATGGGATAACAATGTAGTCTTTCCCGCACCATTTGGCCCTAATATTACAATTCTATCCCCTCTATTTACAATGAAATCTAATCCGCAAATACTAACTTCCGTTTTATCCGGATAAACATGTTTAAGGCATCTTACCTTTACAATCTCATTCACAATATTTTCACCACCGCTATTATCATTATACTGATGCCGATAGGGATATAATCAAGCTTTTTTAATTTGTACCATCTGTTTTCTTGCAAGATCTTTCCCTCATATCCTCGCAACGAATAAATATTATACATCCTTTCAGACATATCAAAAGCATGAATAAATAAAACTCCTATTACACCTGCTAAGTTTTTCACATTAAACAGAAGATTAGACGGTTTAAAGCCGCCTCTCAGTTTTATAATGACCAATGTCTTTTGCAATTTTTCTAACAATATAAAAAATATGCGATAGGTAAAAAACATACCATCTACCACTACTTTTGGTAAAAACAGACGCAAGAAAGAAAAAATCTCCGGATAAGGCGTGGTAGTTATTAAAAGAATCATTGTTATTGCTGCATCTACCGCTTTCAATATTACAATAAAACCTGCCTCCACTGAATACATAAATCTTGTCATTGCAAACACCAGACTAAAAAAGGCAGGGTATGCAGCAAAATGCAGTATTTTTGCCAAAGGCAGTCTATTGAATATATTTAATAAAATCAATAATAAAAAAATAAATAATAACTGTATTAATCGGTTTGATACCACAACGGATACCATTAGGCTGACAGTCAATAAAATTTTGGATATCACCGACGCTTTATGTAAATACCCTTTTCCGTTGTTTGCTAATTGGTCAATATATGCGATGTCCATTTGATTCCTCCGCTGTACCAAGAAGTTTTGAGACTTCTTTACAATGTTCCTTCCATAATATGCATGAAACTAGTACAATGCATAAATTTAGAATAAATTCTCAATTCTGCATTCTCAATTCTGCATTCCCAATAATCATCTCCGGCCTCACTTTCATAAAGAAACCAATAATTAAAGAAGTAACCAACGCTTCCAGAACAATTCCTGTTAAAAGTATGGCTATTACCGCACCCCATCCCGAAAGTACAAATATATGTATATCCGCTAATTGTTCTTCTAATTCTTCATGTTCATGCAGCTCATCATGTACATCATGTTCACTTTCATGAACTTCTTCACTATGGGGAAGTGCATACTCCAAACCGGTGTTGGTTAACATGACAATGCTTGCCATTAGTGTAGTCGATATTAAGAGCGTAATAACAACTGCAACCGCCGCAGCAGTAATGGGCTTAATATGCTTTATGATTGCTTTAAATATGAAATAACCTGCTATCACTTCTGTACCTATCACCAAAGTGTTTAATCCTACAACTGTGATTCCACCATGTCCTATCATTGCTAAAATCAGGTTAACGATAAATACTGCTACAAAACCTATCCATGGACCTCCAAGAATTCCTACCAATACAGTTAGGTTGAGATGAAAAGGCAAGAATCCCAAAGGTACCGACATGGTGATAAGCATTAGTGCACTAATTACACCTACAAAGGGTATCTTTTTAGATAGTTCTTCTTTTTTTATTTTGGTTACTGCAAACATTAAAATACCAATTGTCAATATATAACCTAATATCCACCATAGGAACGGCACTGCTCCATCCACTAAATGTAAATGACTCATCACTTAACGCCTCCTCTATCAATTCTTAATGACTGATTCATATTGCTTGCTGGCAGTCGGGGCAATAACCGTACAATTCTAACCGATGTCCGGTAATTTTAAACTGTGTTTGAGTTTTAATGTTCTTTTCCAATCTACTAACAGGACACTCTGTGATTTCTATCATCTTTTTACAACCCAAACAAATAATATGATGATGATGCAAACTGGAGTTTATTTCATACCTATATTTATTATCTCCAAAATTTACCTTGTTTAATAAATTATTTTCCGCTAATAATTCAATTGTTCTATATACCGTTGTCAGACACGTAGACGGATTAAGCTTTTTAGCCTGTAAATATATCTCCTCTGCCGACAGGCACGTATCACTCTCAGAAAGTATTTGCAATATGGCTTTCCTCTGTTTTGTCATTTTGTAGTTTTGATTAGTAAGAATTTTTTTTAATCGATTGTCCATTTTGCCCCTCCGCTCTACTTGCAAATTATTTGCATTTACATTTAGTATTATATTCTCTATCTTAAAAATTGTCAATCATTAAGCCAGCCCCTTGTGATCGTCAAAATATTATTTTAGTCGCTAAAAGTTTCAAAAATGTTCACGGTTCACAGTTAACAGTTTACAGTATAAATAAGACAATCGCCTTCGGCGCATTGATGTGCCTATCGGCACAAAAAAATTAAGGTAGATTGTCTTGACATTACGCTTCACTTCATAATAAAAACGATAAAAATCTGTGAGCTGTGAACCGTTAACTGTTAACAAGTTCTTTCATTGGCAATTTGGTTTTTCATTAATATACCCAAATAAACAAAAAAGGGTGTTTCATTTTAGTTATGAAACACCCTTTTTCGGTATACAACCCGCAATGACGCCATTATTCCTGGTCTTTTTGAAGCTTATATTCAACCGAATCAACCAATGCTCTCCAGCTAGCTTCAATAATGTCTGTAGAAACCCCGACCGTACTCCATACATGTTCTCCATCAGTAGATTCAATCAATACTCTAACTTTTGCAGCAGTAGCAGTTTGGGAATCAAGTACCCTAACTTTAAAGTCAGTAAGATGCATCTCTTTGATCTGAGGATAAAAACGCTCCAATGCCTTTCGAAGGGCTTTATCCAGTGCGTTCACCGGACCATCTCCTTCTGCTGCGGTAATTTCTTCATCTCCATCTACATTTATTTTAATCATTGCAGAAGAACTAAAATTATCTCCGCTGGGTTCACTCACAATCGCCTTAAAGTGGTCTAATTTAAAGAAAGGTTTATATTTTCCGAGTTCTTTTCTAATAATTAATTCAAAGGAACTTTCTGCCCCTTCAAACTGATAGCCTTCATGCTCCAATACCTTTAATTTGTCAATAATTTGTTTTGTTTCCGGTGAATCTTTGGTCAAATGAGGTGCCACTTCATTGATTTTAGAAAGTATAGTAGACCTACCAGCAACCTCTGACATTAGAAATCTTCTTTCGTTACCTACTAGCTTAGGGTTAATATGTTCAAATGTCTTAGGATTCTTGTTGACACCGTCAATATGCATACCACCCTTATGTGCAAAAGCAGAATTACCCACATAAGGTGATCTTTCATCATGGGCCACATTGGCAAGTTCACTGACAAATCTTGCAGTGGTCGTAAGCCTCGCCATATTATTTTCCGGAATACATTTATAGCTCATCTTGAGCTGCAAATCAGGAATAATAGTACATAAATTGGCATTTCCGCATCTTTCGCCAAAGCCGTTAAAAGTACCCTGCACATGGACTGCTCCTGCCTGGATTGCAAGTATTGAATTGGCAACAGCCACGCCGGTATCGTTATGACAGTGAATACCTACCGGTACATCAAACGTTTCACATACTTTTTTGGTAATTTCATATATTTCCAACGGGAAACATCCGCCATTGGTATCACATAATACTACACAGTCTGCCCCTCCATCCACCGCTGCTTGGACTGTCTTAAATGCATACTCACTGTTGGCTTTATAACCATCAAAGAAATGTTCTGCATCAAATATTACTTCTTTTCCCTTCTGTTTAAAAAATCCTACAGTATCTCTGATCATGTTTAAGTTTTCTTCAATGCTGGTTTTCAGTATTTCGGTTACATGCAGGTCCCAGCTCTTGCCGAATATTGCTACTGCAGGCGTATCCGCTTTTAATAATGACTGTACATTGTTATCTTCTTCCACCTTAATGCCGACACGCCGTGTACTCCCAAAAGCAGTCAGACGTACACTATTTAATGTCATACTTTTTACTCGCTGAAAAAATTCCAAAAGGATATGCCTTCTGCCTGCGCTCCATCTCGTAGGGTAGAATCGTATACATATACCCTTTTATCCATCCCATTGCCTCCTTTCCCATGCTAACCATATCATATATAAAACAAGTTCACGGCTCACAGTTTACAGCAATCATCCGGATAAACAGTCGTTATAAAATCTGTGAACTATGAACTGTGAACTAAACAACAGTCTAAACCTTAATTAATTTCACTCATCATTCTATTGATTGCATTCAGATACGCTTTTACACTTGCTTCAATAATATCTGTGCTAATTCCTCTTCCTACAAAGATTTTACCATTATTTTCAACTTTCACTGTTACTTCTCCCAATGCATCCTTACCGCCAGTAACCGCTCTCAAATTATAACCTGCCAGTTTAAGCTCAATCCCCACTGCCCTTTCAATCGCATTAAATATGGCATCAACCGGACCGTCTCCTGTAGCCGCTTCAGTAATGATACTGTCTTCCCTACGCAATTCAACTACACCATTCGCAATTACTTTATTACCACTGTTCGTTTGGAAGCTTACCAGTTGATACATTTCGGGTATCTGAGAAACCCGTTCTTCAACCAATGCTTGGATATCGTCATCAAGTATTACTTTTTTCTTATCTGCAAGTTCCTTAAACTTTTCAAATGCTTTATTAATAGCTTCCTGGTCAAGCGTGTATCCCATTTCTTTCAGTTTATCTTCAAAAGCATGTCGTCCGGAAAGTTTTCCAAGTACCATTTTGTTTTGAGATAGTCCAATGGATTCGGGTGTCATGATTTCATAAGTGCTTTTCTCATTTAAAATACCATGTTGATGAATGCCGGATTCATGAGCAAAAGCATTTTCTCCTACCACTGCCTTGTTGGGCTGTACCAATACGCCCGTAAGACTGCTAACCAACTTGCTGGTTCTATATATCTGAGTAGTATCGATATTATGTGTAAAGTTATAATAATTTTTTCGAGTGGTCAGTGCCATTACCACTTCTTCTAAAGATGCATTACCTGCACGTTCACCCAGTCCATTAACAGTACATTCTATTTGGGTTGCTCCGTTTTCTACAGCAGCCAAAGTATTTGCTACTGCCATTCCCAAATCATTGTGACAGTGAACACTCAAATCCACTTTTTCGATACCTTTTACATTTTCCATAATTCCTTTGATCAAATTACCGAACTCACCCGGCGTCGTATATCCAACTGTGTCAGGAACATTAATACAAGTAGCCCCTGCATCAATGACCGCTTGAAAAATTCGATGTAAAAACGCCGGTCTGCTTCTGCCCGCGTCCTCGGCAGAAAACTCTATATCACTGCAATATTTTTTTGCATATTTTACCATTGCTACCGCTCTTTCCAATACTTCATCCTCACTCATCTTAAGCTTATGTTTCATATGAATATCGGAAGTAGCAATAAATGTGTGAATTCTAGGACTTACAGCATTTTTTACAGCTTCCCAGGCTCTATCAATATCTTTTTCTACTGCTCTACAAAGGCTGGCCACAGTAACATTTTTTATTTCTGCCGCAACAGCTCTTATCGCTTCAAAATCCCCTGGGGATGCAATGGCAAATCCTGCTTCCATTACATCTACACCTAGCTTTTCCAACTGTCTCGCAATTTCCAATTTTTCTTGTATATTAAGATTTACCCCTGGAGTTTGCTCCCCATCTCTCAACGTTGTATCAAATATTTTTATTTTTCTAGACATAATAATCCCCTTTCAATGAAATATAATAAGTTCGGAGTTTAGGATTCGGAGTTAGTCAAACAGGCCTCTAAGCACCTAGTCCAAAACTACTCTTAAGTATCTAAAATACTAGTTTAATCTGTTGTACCAGTCAAAATATATTTTAGTCGCTAGAAATTTCTAAGGCTTTTTCAACAATATTTTTGAACTCCAAGCTCCGAACTCCGAACTATCATTATTGAAAGGTAGATGGGTGCGCGATCCCGCATCTAACTTTCAAAATATTTATTTTTTCAACCAGCTCATCATTTTTCTCAATTCTTTTCCTACCACTTCTATCTGATGTTCCTGTTCCATTCTTCTTCTTGCATTAAAAGCAGGTCTGTTCACCTGATTTTCCATAATCCAATTTTTTGCAAAAGTTCCATCTTGTATTTCTTTTAAAACCTTTCGCATTTCTTCTTTTGTTTGTTCTGTGATAATGCGTTTACCAGTACAATAATCACCATATTCCGCAGTATCACTAATAGAATATCTCATGTAATTTAGTCCACCCTGATTGACAAGGTCGATAATGAGTTTCATTTCATGCATACACTCAAAATAAGCACTTTCCGGTTGATATCCGGCTTCAACCAAAACTTCGAAGCCTGCTTTCATTAATTCAGAAACGCCTCCACAGAGTACAGCCTGCTCACCAAACAGGTCGGTTTCTGTTTCTTCTTTAAACGTAGTTTCAAGAATTCCTGCCCTTGCACCACCTATACCTTTTGCATATGCTAAAGCGATATCTTTTGCTTTTCCAGTAGCATCCTGGTATACTGCTATAAGACAGGGAACACCTTTCCCTTCCTGATATTGGCTTCTAACCGTATGCCCCGGCCCCTTTGGCGCCACCATAAACACATCAATATCAGCCGGTGGAACAATCTGTCCGAAATGAATATTAAATCCATGAGCAAATGCAATCGCCTTTCCCGATTTCAAGTTAGGTTCAATACTTTCTTTATAAAGCGTTGTCTGCTTTTCATCGTTAATTAATATCATGATAATATCTGCTTGTGCTGCCGCATCATATGCTGTAGCTACTTTCAATCCAGCTTCTTCAGCTAGTTTCCATGATTTACTTCCTACATATAGTCCAACAATGACATCTACACCACTTTCGTGTAAATTCAGTGCATGGGCATGCCCTTGGCTGCCATAACCTATTACTGCTACTGTTTTTCCTTTTAGTAAATCTAAATTACAATCACTTTCATAATACATTTTTGCCATAATATTGACCTCCTGTTTATTATATAAGTTCATCGTTCACCGTTGACAGTTCACAACATGTATTGTAAACTTAAAATCTATACACCGCAAACCGTTAACCATGAACTATTTTCTTCACTGTTTGCTGTTTTTTATTAATCTTTCTACTATTCGCTTTCCTCACTGCTTCCTATTTTAATCACCTGGTTTCCTCTTTCAATAGCAATCATACCGGTTCTTACCATCTCTTTAATACCAAACTGCTTAAGCATTTCTTCAAAAGCCGCTATCTTATCTGCTACCCCTGTCATTTCTATTGTAAGCGTGTTTTTTGATACATCTACTATCTTGGCTCTAAAAATATCGACAATTTGAATAATTTCCGGCCGTGTTGACGAATTCGCAGTGACTTTAATTAATGCTAACTCTCTAGCTACTGAATCAGACGGATTTAATTGTCTGATTTTTATAACATCTATCAGCTTATTAAGTTGTTTTGTCACTTGTTCTACGGTATAATCGTCTCCGTCAACCACAATGGTCATTCTTGATACATTCGGGTCTTCTGTAACACCAACTGCAAGACTGTCAATATTAAAACCCCTACGGCTAAACAGTCCTGCCACTCTTGATAATACCCCTGCATGGTTTTCTACCAAAACAGATAAAGTATGCTTTGCCATATTAAAAACCTCCCCCGTTTTCTAATAGAGAATTGTAAATGGAAAATGGAAAATTTATTAGTTTCTAATTCTCAACTTTCAACTCTCAATTCTTAATTGATTATAACGTGCTTTCCTCAGGATCAACGATAAATTCCAATAAATACGGTCCTTGATAACTTAATGCTCTATCTAGCGCTTCTTTTACCTTGCTATTGTTGGTAATTTTTTCTCCAGGGATGTCATAAGCTGAAGCCAATTTTACAAAATCAGGACTTCCTTCTAATGTAACCGCAAAATAGTTCATTTGATATTTCATCTTTTGTAATTCACGTACCATTCCTAAACGGTAATTATTGAACAGGATAATCTTTATGTGAATATCCCATTGCTTCATGGTACCCAATTCTTGCATTGACATTTGAAAACTTCCATCACCGGCAATAGCAATGACTGTTTTCTCAGGACTTCCTACCTTGGCTCCTATAGCTGCCGGAAGTCCATAACCCATTGTGCCTAGACCACCGGAAGTTAGAAAACCTCCTGGGTAAACCGTTTGATAGTAATTGGCAGCCCATATTTGGTTCTGTCCTACTTCAGTAACAACAATTGTTTCTCCCTTTGTGACTTCAGACAATACGCTTAATGCATACTTAGGATTTACATATTGTTCATTGTTTCCATCTTCTTTTATATTATTTGTCGGTTTTGCATTTTTCCATTGTGTTATTGTAGATATCCATTGTGTTTTGTAGTGCTTTTCTTTATAATGCTCATCTACATAGTTCAGTAATTGCTGTAGGATAATTTTTGCATCTCCTACAACCGGAATATTCGTTCCAAGATTTTTTCCTATTTCAGCAGGATCAATATCGATGTGTACAATTTTTGCCTGTCTTGCAAATTTATCCGTTTGACCCGTCGCCCTATCTCCGGCTCTTGCTCCTATGACAATTAATAAATCTGATTTAGCTACAGCCAGGTTGGCTGCACGTACGCCATGAGACCCTAACATGCCCAAACAAAGAGGATGTGGTACCGGTATAGCTCCTATCCCCATTAAAGTAGTGGCTACGGGAATACCCAGCCCTTCAACCAATTCTGTTAATTCTGCAGTTGCGTTGGAAGTAATAACGCCACCCCCTGCACATATCACAGGTCTAGCGGATTCAGCAATGGCTTCAACAATTTTTTTAATTTGTAGTGCATGACCTTTATATGTTGGCTTATAGCCTCTTATATCGGGTCCTTTAGAATACTGAAAATCTATTTCTTCCAATTGCAAATCTATAGGTACGTCAATGAGAACCGGCCCCGGTCTTCCGGTAGAGGCAATATGAAATGCTTCGCGTATCACTTTGGGTATATCTTTTGCGCTTTTTATCAAATAATTATGTTTGCAAAAAGGGGCAGTTGCTCCTGTAATATCCACTTCCTGAAAAACATCCCGCCCAATCATTTCCGATGAAACCTGCCCTGTAATCGCTATCAAAGGAATAGAGTCCATATATGCCGTTGCAATTCCTGTAATAAGATTTGTCGCTCCAGGACCGGAAGTTGCCATACAAACGCCTACTTTTCTAGTCACTCTGGCATAACCACTAGCTGCATGCGCTGCCCCCTGTTCATGGCGAGTAAGAATATGTTTGATTGTAGATTTGCTTAATGCGTCATATATAGGTGCATTCGCAGCCCCCGGATATCCAAATACAGTTGTAACTTCTTCATGTTCTAATGCTTTTACTAAGGCTTGAGCTGCTATCATTTTCACACATATTCACCTCCTATAGGCTACTTCTCACTCCAGCCCTCAATTATAATAAGACAATCGCCTTCGGTGAATTGATGTGCCTTTCGACACAAAAGGCTAAGGTAAATTGTCTTGATATTACGCTTCTCTTCATAATAAAAAACCCCGCACCATGTACATATGTACAAGGGACGAGGAATATTTCTTCGCGTTACCACCCTAGTTCACCACTGCTTCGCAACAGTAGCCTCAGAGAGTACTTGACAGCACATTGCCAACCGGCAATTCCATCATTTACTCATACTTTAACGGAGTATTCCGATACATCCTACTTTAATCATTTCAGACGTACAGCTCAAGAGTGAGATATTCTATATACCTCCCACCGATTCACACCACCCATCGGCTCTCTGAAGAGTACAGTATATTTTTTTCTCTTTCATCGCTTTTTTCACTATTTTTATATAATTGTTTAACATTTTATCAGCCCATTTTCCATTTGTCAACAGCAATTTTTAACGTTAATTGTTAAATTACCGTTATATTAAATTTGTCCACTAAGAATATAACATTTTTAATGATTTTTACATTATTTTTCATTTATCCCATATACCGTATTCACGTTTATATACTCAAAATAGGCAAGGGGCATTTTGGAATAACTACTTCAAAACTTGTCCCAAGCCCTTCTTCACTTGTTACGTAAATAATACCTCTGTATTTATTCACCAATGTCTTGACGATATAAAGTCCCATTCCCCCATCACCATTTTCTTTGGTAGTAAAACCTTTATCAAATATTTTATTTTGTACGTCCGGAGGAATAATAGGCCAATTATTTTCAATGATAAAATAGTAATTTTGGTTATCTTCGTCTATTACAATATCAAGTTTCTTATTTGCATTCTCTTGATGCTCTAATGCCGTGATTGCATTATCTAATAAATTAAATAAGATCTGTGAATAATCCACTGGATTTCCTTTTAAACATTCAAGTGAAGTATTGATTTCTACATTTACCTTAATAGACTTATTAGAAGCTTCTCCTATTTTTTGCATAATCACCACTGCAATTTCAGGTACTGCAATTTTTGCAATGTTAAAGGCGCTGTCTACTTTTTCTACAATAGAATCGATATAAGATATAATTCGCTGGGTATTATTCATTTGTGCAAGCCCGCGTATCACCTGTAGGTGGTTAAAAAAATCATGTTTATGTATACGTAAGAACGAAATAATCTCATTACTTTCTTTTAGTTTAATAATCACATTTCTAAACTCAATTTCTTTATTTAAAGATTGCACAATCCTTTTGATCATCCATATATAAAGAATTGGTAAAATATTACCTACTATAATAATAAAAAGTGGCATTTTAAAATTTAGATTTCCTAAGCCACCCCAAATACTTGCGTTAACAAAAGATAAACTGAGTATCCCTTGTATAATAAACACAAGTATAATCACTATCGTATTCTTTTTCAAATGTTTATCATTCATTTTTAATACTCACCCTTATGTCTACTATTTCTATTTAAATCTATTAACTGAAAATTAGTAGTTTTAATAAGGATGGCCATAATAATCATAGGAACATATGATAGGTATGCTGCTATAACAATATACCAGGTATCAAACACATCTTCAAAGGGAATCCCTAACCACATGATATACGGTACAGCAAACATGGTTTCTCCAATAACACTTAATCCCTCAACCAGAAACATTGCTATAACAGACTGCAAAAAACCTACTTTTCCGATATATTTAATAAGCAATGCAAGGATGTATAGTAATATAATGGTATGTATCCCTAGAGGAATGTTAAATATTTTATATATACTTCTTACAAGATATATACTTAAAGCATATATTATTCCTATCGCAAATATTTTTTTATAATTTAATTTAATTGCAAGAAGTCCAACACCTACATATGCCATTAATAATCCTTCTCCTAAATATGCAAGCAATAACTTTGAACTTATCATCTATTATCTCCTCTTGGCCTTATTTTTCTAAAAAAATTCATTTACAGTATAAAACAAATATCTCCTCTGTACACTTACCATTATTATGATTAAATAATTGACTGACCTTTTACAATTATCAGGGTGAAGAATATTATATCATCAATTTACACTGTTTATTTTAATAAACTTTCAGGAACCTCCGGTTGATAACCAATTCCATTTGTTGCTAAAGCAACATTTGCATAGGCTACAAATGTAAGAACAACAAGTAGTACACCTAATATCTTCTTAAGCATTTCAAATACCCCCTCATACTTTAACCGCTATCAAAAGCTTATCAATAACTTCTGTAAATTTAAAACCTGCTTTGGTTAATGTAAAACATTGCCATAATATTCCCCACCCTGTTGAAATAACAAATATCGCATATCTATCACCCGTTATAATAAGTAATAGTTTTATGACAGCATACCAAATAACGATTACCCAGAGAGAAATTTTTCTTAGTTTTTCTCTCTGGGCCTGGGTCGCAATGGGCTTGTCCGGTACATCTGCCGGCGCAAATTTTCGTACAATGATAATAGCAAATATAAAAATTAATAAACTGCTTACGTATAAAGTAGTGGAATTGTATAAAGGCAAAATTGTTTTAACGATAGCACCTAAAGTATTAAATATCAATACACCCATGATAAAGCAGTGGGTAGAAGTAGAGCCATGAGCGCCCCCTGCACACACTCTTAAAACAGAGTGGGCAATCGCCATAGGAAGCACAATGTGTAATATGCCAAGCAAATAAGCAAAAACAATAATTAATACATATGCTGTGATTGTACTAATAATAAGTTGTAATGCATAAGTTACAACTTGTTCCTTCTCTTGATCTAAATCCAATTGTGTTACAAAAACCGAGGTAAGTGACTGAACTAAAAATTTCATTATTTTCAACCTCTTCACATTTACATTTTCAATATTTGGTAGGATAATATTATAATATCTTACAATAGATAGCATGTCAATTATAAAAAAGCTTCTAACTATTAAGAAATATTTTTATGAAGCTTTTTTTGAAACGCATGACGGAAATTATAAATAAGTTTATTCACAGAATACAAAGGTTTATAATTAACCAACTTTAAATGATTTAAAGTTGGTTAATTTCATCGATAACTACATTAATTTATTTTAAATTTAGATATTGGTTATCGATATAATTTTCTATGTGTTATAAAAAAACAAAATAGAGAGAATATTAATTCTCCCTATCTCGCTCATCAATATTGTGAATTGTTTTAATAATTTTCTTAATGCTTTTCTCAAACTTCGGCCGTGGTATCATTGTCTGGTGTCCGCACCTCAAACATTTAATCCTAAAATCCATTCCAGCGCGTAAAATTTCCCACTGCTTGCCACCACAGGGATGTTGCTTTTTTAATTCTACTATATCTCCAACATTTAATTTCATTGGCATATGTGCATCACCCTTAACTCTAATTTGAATCTCTAGTTTCCGTTATAAGAAACTTATAAAAAGTTATAAATTTTATAACTTTCATGTTCTTTTCCTTATTCATAGAGTCCGCTTTCGGAATCCTACTTGCGTTTGGT
>JASGMB010000084.1 GCA_030156665.1 Clostridiales bacterium | reverse complement strand
TACTTAAGGAGAGATGAATGATGTTAAAGGATAAAACGATTCAGGAGTTTTTAGATGAAGTAGCACTTAAACCGCTGACTCCTGCTGGGGGAAGCGTGGCAGCATTAACCGCAGCCTCATCCGCTGCATTAATTGAGATGATTGCTAGAATAACAATGGAAAATCCAGAATATGAAGAGATGGTTGACGAGATGAATGGCATTATAAAAGCTTGTGAATTATATAGAAAGGATTTTAAGATCGATATGGATCGTGATGCCCAAGCATTTCAAGAAGTAATGGTTGCATTTAAGCTGCCGAAAGATACAAAAGCACACCAAGAGTATCGCAAAAGCGAAATTGAAGATAAGATGAAACAAGCAATCAACGTTCCATTAGAAATATGTCAGAAAACCTGTGAAATGGTGAATTTAATTAAAAAGGTCGTCAACAAGGGGAATAAAAGCACAGTAACGGATGGGCTGGAAGCAGCTTTTATGGCTAAAGCAGTGGTATTATGTCTGATAGAACATATTAAATCTAATTTAAATTTTGTAAAAGATGTAGAATTTACCTCTAAGATCTTACGAAAGATAGACAAGTTGTATTTCGCTGTAAGTGATCTAGAAAAGTTATTAATGGTAACAAATGTTACTAAATAGATTATTTTCTTACGATATAATGTTTTTGAAAAATAGGAACAAATCCTAGTTCAAGCTAAAATGACAGATTGGACTAGGATTTGTTTTCTATTATCTATTGTATTTGTTAATAGTAACAATTTTATATATTGTATTGACAGAAAAATAAAATTGAGTTATTATATTTATAATCCAATAAAACATATCGGAATAGTAAGAATTTAAGGTGGGTGAATGACTATGATTAAAATAAATAATCTCAATAAAGCTTATGGAAAAATAAATGTCTTACAAGATATTAATTTACATATTAAAGAAAGTGAATTTGTATCTTTTATTGGCCCATCGGGCTGCGGAAAATCTACTTTGATTAATATTATTGCAGGCTTAGATAAAGCAACGAGCGGTAAAGTACTTGTAGATGAAAAAGAAATTAATGGTACGCATACAGATAGAATTATGGTATTTCAAAATGCGGCTTTGTTTCCATGGTTGGACGTATACGGAAATGTGGCTTTTGGTCTGAAAAATATTTGTAAAGATCCCAATGAAATTAGAGATAAAGTTGAAGAAGTGCTGAGAAAAGTTCATTTGTCTAAATTTAAACATCATTACCCTCACCAACTCTCCGGAGGAATGAAACAAAGAGTATCAATTGCAAGAAGTATTGTAATGGATCCTAAAATTTTGTTGATGGATGAGCCTTTTTCTGCGCTGGATGAACAAACACGTATGTTGTTACACAATGAACTTCAGGAAATATGGATGGAAACAGGAAAAACAATTCTTTTTGTTACCCATAATATACGAGAGGCCGTAAAACTTTCGGACAGAGTTATTATTATGGGAATAAGACCGGGATGTATTGTTGATGATATCGCAATAGATATGGCACATCCGAGACAATCTACCGATTCAAATCTTTTCTATAAAGAAGAATTGATATTTAGAAAGTTAAAAGTTGAAATTGAAAAGGTTGCAAAGGAGGAACTGGGTAATGAGTACAACTTTGAAAAGAATCATCTTTCTTGGGAGCATAATAATACTATGGGAGGGGGTATATAAATTAGACATATGGCCTGATTTTATGTTTCCATCACCGTTGAATGTTTTGGATACATTAATAGATGGTCTGATGAATGGTACTTATTCAATTGCATTATTACATAGTTTAAGAAGACTATTGATAGGGTATACGATTGCTGTAACTTTAGGTATTGTGATAAGTATTGTTCTTGCAACCAATAAGACAATGGACGAAACATTCGGCACTTTGGTTTTATCTCTTCAATCGGTACCTAGTGTAGTATGGTTACCCCTGGCTTTACTCTGGTTCAAAATGGGTGAGACCTCTATCATTTTTGTAGTTGTTGTCGGTGGAATTTGGAATATGATTATGAATACGTCAACAGGAATAAAAAATGTAGATCCGACACTCATACGATGTGGAAAAAATTTAGGATATCAAGGATTAGATTTATTTACCAAAATTATTTTACCTGCATCTATTCCCCATATCATTACAGGGATGCGATTGGCATGGGCTTTTTGCTGGAGAGCATTGATGGCTGCAGAAATTCTTAGTACCGGTCAAGGATTAGGACAAATATTGATGTGGGGAAGAGATATGGGAAATATGAATACGGTTGTATCTGTAATGCTTATGATTGCTTTTACAGGGCTTATTACAGACAACCTTGTTTTTAGAAAAATTGAATTAAAAATTTTCGAAAAATGGGGCTTGATGGCTTCATAAGGGGAGGTATTTTTATGAAGAAAATAGTTTTATTATTCATGGTTTTAGCTTTATCGGTGATGGTGATAGCTTGTGCCAAGCAAGATGAAAGTACAAAAGAGATAAATGTAGGGTACTTTCCTAATATCTCTCATGCACCGGCAATGGTAGGTGTTGAGAAAGGAATTTTTGAAGATACATTAAATGGAGTGACGGTAAATATAAAAAATTTTCCAAATGGTTCACTGTTTATGGATGCATTAGCTACTAAACAGATTGATATTGGATATGTAGGTCCTGGCCCTGTGATCAATAGATATTTACAGGGAGGAGAAGTTGTTGTAATTGCTAATGCTAGCAAGGGAGAAAATGTACTGGTTGTAAGGAAAGATGTTAAATTTGACAATATAAAAGATTTAGAAGGAAAAGTGGTTGCTACTCCGTCTACCGGATGCACTCACGATCTCATTTTAAGAAAAATGCTGCAGGAGCAGGGAATAGCAGTAGAAGAAAACGGGGGCAAAGTTAAAAGAATCGCACAGAAGCCGGCTGCTATGATGGGTTTATTTGAGCAAAAACAGATTGATGCCGCTGTTGTGTCAGAACCCTGGGCTTCTTTAATGGAAGCACAAGGAATGGTGAGCGTGGTGAGGGAAGCAAGAGAAGTACCGTGGGATGGTAATTTACCGGCAACCGTTCTAGTAGTAAGAAAAGACTTTTTACAGGCTAATCCCGAACTTGTAGAGCAATTTATACAGGCACATGAAAAATCTATAGATTTTATTAACCAAAATAAGAAAGAGACTATAAAAATCATAGCAAAACAGATTAAAACAATTACGCAACAGGAAATTGAAAAAGATATCATTGAAAATGCATTAAACAGAGTCCAATATACCTCTAGCATAGATCAAGATATTCTTCAAGAATTTGCTAACTTATCTAAAGAGCTTGGATTTATCAAAGATAATGCTGACTTGCAAAACTTATTTTGGGATAAGATAGGAAGGTGATAAGATGGTTGTAGATAATATTACAGAATTAATAGGAAATACACCTATCGTGAAATTAAATAAGCTGGTTGCACCGGATTCTGCAGATGTGTATGTAAAATTGGAATATTTTAACCCCAGCAGGTCTGTGAAAGATAGGGCAGCTTTAAATATGATCTTAGAAGCAGAAAAACAAGGGCTAATTCGTCCGGGAGGAACGATTATAGAACCTACTTCTGGTAATACGGGGATAGGCCTGGCGATGGTTGCAGCAGCAAAAGGGTATAAAGCGATTATTATTATGCCGTCTACTGCGACAGTAGAGAGAGTACAACTGTTAAAGGCTTATGGCGCACAAGTTATTTTAACGCCTGGAGAAAAATTAATGTCCGGGTGTATAGAAAAGGCGCAAGAATTATTGCAAAAGATACCGAACAGTTTTATGCCTAATCAGTTTAAAAATATAGCGAATCCGGAAATTCATAAAAAAACAACTGCTCTGGAAATTTTAAAACAGTTAGACGGAAAATTAGACGTATTTGTTGCAACAGCAGGAACAGGAGGAACCATCAGTGGAACTGGAGAAATTTTAAGACAGCACTTGCCGGATCTTAAAATATATGTAGTGGAGTCAAAAAATTCTCCTGTTATTGCAGGAGGGAAGCCGGGACCGCATAAAATTGTAGGAACCGGTCCAGGATTTATACCTGATACACTAAATATGAAGATATTTGATGAGGTTATTCATGTTACAGACGAGGAAGCAATTGAAACGACAAAAGCATTGGCACGAAAAGAAGGAATCCTTGGAGGTATTTCGGCAGGAGCGTCCACTTTTGTAGCTTTGCAAATGGCTAAACGATTTGGGCCGGGCAAACGGGTATTATCAATAATCCCTGATACTGGCGAAAGATACTTGAGTATGGATTTGATTTGAGGTGAAATCTGATGAATCTGCTGATGGATATGTATAATGGCGGCATTATTTATAAGACATACTTAGATCATGGAAAAGATGAAGATAAACAAAAACATCTTCACTATCTCCAAAAAGTAAAATTTACTGAAGAAGATATACATCAAATTAAACAAATAAAAAAGCACACGAAGCTGCTGGTTTTTTGCAATATATTATGCAACGATTGTAGAATTACACTCGCAGTACTGGAGAATATAAGAAAGCTTAATCCCCTTGTTCAATATAAAATTGTTGACAGGGAAGGCAATAGAGCATTAATGCAGACACTTAGCGGTGAACAGAGGATTCCGCTCATTATACGGATAAAATTTAGAAAAGGCTTTTATAATGATAAGATTTTGCAGCAATTTCTCTCATATTTAGTATAAAAGAACTTTTACATTAAAAATAGTGTAATTTTCGTTAGTGTCAAAAGATTTATGAAAAATGATTAATATAAACTTAAAATATACCCATCCTCTTTTAGAATCTATTATGCTTTATAAATCAATCTTTTAAAGCCTGAAATAAACGGGCTTACGCCCATGCTTGACAAAGATTTATAAGTACAATTTGTTACAGTTGAGAGGATAGAAAGGGAAAATGTATGGGGGGATGCACTAAAAACGGCTCAACATTTAATTTTTTAGCTGAAATACTAAAAATTAAATTGATTGGAGGAAACAATATGTCTAAAATTGCACGAAATTTAACTGATCTAATAGGTAATACGCCATTATTAGAATTGTCTAACTATAACAAAATACACCGTTTAGATGCAAAATTAATTGCTAAACTGGAATATTTTAATCCTCTCGGAAGTGTAAAGGATAGAATTGGTTATGCAATGATTAAGGATGCAGAAGAAAAAGGTCTAATCAATAAAGATTCAGTAATCATTGAACCTACAAGCGGAAATACAGGTATTGCATTGGCTTTTACAGCAGCGGCAAGAGGATATAAACTTATACTTATAATGCCCGATACGATGACAATAGAAAGGAGAAATCTTTTAAAAGCCCTTGGGGCAGAATTGATTTTAACTCCTGGTGCGGAAGGGATGAAAGGTGCAATAAGAAAAGCCGAGGAGTTGGCTTCTCAGATACCAAATTCGTTCATTCCCCAACAGTTTGAAAATCCTGCTAACCCTGAAATTCATAGAAAAACTACTGCTGAAGAAATCTGGAGAGATACAGATGGAAAAGTTGATATATTTATTGGTGGTGTAGGGACAGGTGGTACAATTACAGGTGTTGGAGAAATATTAAAGCAGAAAAATCCAAATATAAAGATAATAGCGGTAGAACCGAATGATTCTCCTGTGCTATCAGGGGGGAATTCGGGACCTCATAAAATTCAAGGGATAGGCGCAGGGTTTATTCCTAAAATTTTGAATAGAGAAATCATAGATGAGATTTTTAAAGTTAAAAATGAAGAGGCATTTGAAACAGCCAGAAAGCTTGCTAAAACGGAAGGATTGTTAGTTGGTATATCATCGGGAGCGGCAGCTTTTGCTGCAACTGAAGTGGCAAAAAGGCCAGAGAATAAAGGAAAATTGATAGTTGTTTTACTTCCGGATACAGGAGAAAGATATCTGTCCACAGTACTGTTTCAAGAATCTTGAATAATTATTGCAAAGAATTTGTTCGCTTAGAACAAATTCTTTGTCTTTATTAAGGACAATGAAAAAGTGATTCAAGCTGTATTTAGAGCATTGATGTTGCTATACTCATTTTTATAAATGTTTATTGAAAGAAATTGAAGAATCTTCATAATATCTTCAAATTTGAGTATTATAATAGGAATAGTATGAATTAGAATATGAATTTAATATAAAGAGGAAGGTGTTATCGCTATGGAACTTTCGGGAGCAAATATTTTATATTTTATTTTTGTTGGAATGATGATGTTTATGATGTTTAGGCGTGGTGGATGTTGTGGAGGGCACTCTCACGGAGGGCACGGTACTCACCGGGACCATAACGGACATTGCTCATCTGATACTAACCAGGCTAATCATCAAGAGGTTAACATGGTTCAGGACCCGGTATGTAAAATGTATATAAATCCAAATACTGCAGTTAAAGCAACAATTGACGGGCAAACGTATTATTTCTGTAGTGAGTCCTGTAAAAACAAATTTCATAAACAGCAATTAGGCTTTATGCAATGAAATGTTTAAAGTTTTTTTTAAACAATTAAAATTTGTAGATGTGCTTCATATATTAAAAATGGATTTATCTATTTATATTTAGTTCTCTTAAATGTTAAATATAATTTGTGAGGAGGGACGATATGCATGGTGAAAATATATATGCTTATGGTTTATGGGGAGCAGTTGTATTAAATATTTTTATCTTTGGATTATTTGCCTATTCAGCATTTAAACCTACTACTAAAAGGGATTGGCGAACTTTAGGAGCTTTTACCGCTTTTCTTGTAGCACTATTTAGTGAAATGTATGGATTTCCGCTTACGATATATATTTTAACTTCAATCTTAGGAAACAAATATCCTGTATTAGACCCGTTTACACATGCTAATGGACACCTATGGGTTGCTATTACAGGAGGTTCACCGATTGTGTATGCCATATTGCATCCTCTAAGTAATGTATTGATTTTTATCGGATTGTTCATTATTGCAATAGGATGGAAAGGAATACATTCCGGAAATGGAACATTAGTTACAAATGGAATATATCGTTTTGTTCGTCATCCGCAATACAGTGGTTTTGCACTTACCATTATTGGATTTTTAATGCAATGGCCTACAATTATTACGCTAGTAATGGCTCCCATACTTTTAATCATGTATGCAAGATTAGCGAAAAAAGAAGAAAAGGTGATGATTGCTACCTTTGGGCAGCAATATCTAGAATATAAAAAAGAAATTCCTGCCTTTATTCCTAAGAAAATGTTAACTTTAAGTGATATTGCCGAGATTATACGGGTTTTTCGTAATCAGTAAAAACCATTAAAGGAGAATGCTAATCCAAATGTATGTAAAAGGGTTATTAATTGTAAATTTACTTTGAATATTCAATTATAAACGGTTTACAGTTCCTAGTTCACAGTAAATAAAAAAGCCTTTTTATAAAAAATTCTTAAGGTTGACTTTTTTAAAACACATAACGGAAATGATAAATAAATTTATTCACAGAATACAAAGGTTTATAATTTCCTATGTGTTATAAAAAAGATAAATACTATGAGCTATGAACCGTGAACTATTAACAAGTTTTTTCATTAATTAAAAAGGAGAGAAAAAAATGAGCAAAAAAAGAAATAAGCTCTTGGCTATAATAGCAGTTGTTGTGGTAGGAGCATTTATATTTACTATGCTGTTGCCTACCTTATCCGCTCCTTTCATTGATAAAGATGATAACGTGCCGGTAGCATTACAAGATAAAGAAAATAATTCTCAACAAGATAATCCAAAAACCAAAGCAAATAATGAAGCTAAATATTTTACAAGCAGCATAGGTGGGAATGTCGATGTAGGAGTACTGTTTTTAAATCCTTTAGTAAACGATACGGATAATGTATTGTTTAACGTTATGTTAAATACTCACTCCGTTGATTTAACAAAATATGAAGAATTAGCTAAGTATGTGGAGTTGCAAATAGATGAAGATATCATCATTAAAGATGGCTTTATTTGGGAGGGGGAAAATCAAAACGGGCATCATATTAGTGGAACGCTTAAAATTAAGAATGATTATGAAGGAGCCCCTATATTCGATGATAATACCAAATCATTGAAATTGGTATTTAAAAATATAGCAGGCGTCAAAGAAAGAGTGCATATCTACAAAGGTGATACATTAAGGTAAAATGGAGGTGAGTAATATGAATTGCCATGGAAATAATAATGAAAATAATCAAGGACATAACCATAAAGGCCATAGGTCTCATATGTGGCTGATGATCCTTTGTTGTGCGATACCAATCGTGTTATTAATGTTACTACCGTTATCTAAGGTTAATAATGCAGGAGTAAACGGTTTGTTAACTGGAGCCATATTTCTACTTTGTCCTTTAATGCATATTCTTATGATGCCTATGATGTTTAAGAAAGATAAAAATAAACAAGAGAATCATACACAATATTTGAATAATCAGATAGAATCTAAAAATCAGGAGGGATAATACATGAATTGTTGTGGAGGAAATCATGGAAATCATCAAAAAAACAATCCTCAACATCACCACCAAAAACAATCAAGCGGGAACTTATATATCATTCTTGCAGTGATTGCATTAGCTGGTATTGCATTATACTTTATTCGATAATATGATCATATATTGTGACTACATGTTTTAAACATTAAAAAAGAAATTTAAAAACCTATAATGTACATTATAGGTTTTTAAATTTGATTAACCTGTATCATAGAATTTATTTTTAGGATAAGTAAAGGGGTGAAAAAAATGGAAACCAAGTTGTTTTCATTTAAAGGAGGAATCCACCCGAATTATCAAAAACAACTGACTCAGGATAAAACAATTGAACGTGGATTAGTTCCTGATGTTGTTAGGATTCCTCTAGTGCAGCATATAGGAGCACCGGCAACGCCTATTGTTAAAGTGGGCGACCATGTAAAAATGGGCCAGCAAATTGGTAAAGCAAATGGCTTTATTTCAGCGAATGTGCATGCAAGTGTATCAGGCAAAGTAATTGCAATTGAAAATAGGGCTCAAATAGGAGGGGTTGTTCCTACCATAATAATAGAAAATGATGGTAGCGATGAATTGGATGATAGCATAAAAGGATATTGGCATTTAGAAGATTTAAGCTCTCAAGATATTATGAATATTGTTCATGAAGCCGGCATTGTCGGTATGGGCGGCGCTACTTTTCCATCCCATGTAAAGTTAAGTCCTCCAAAAGAGCATAAAATTGATACCGTTATTTTAAATGGAGCCGAATGTGAACCCTACCTTACATCGGATCACCGTACAATGGTAGAACATCCGGAGGAGGTTGTTTGGGGTCTAAAAGTAATTCTTAAAGGATTGGGAGTAGAAAAAGGTTATATTGGGATTGAAAATAATAAACCGGATGCTATTCAGGCTATAAAAAATGTTTGTAACAAGGAGCAAAATATAGAGATAGTTGTTCTGGAGACCAAATATCCTCAGGGAGGTGAAAAACAACTTATAAAGGCAATTACAGGCCGTGAAGTTCCTTCAAAAAGACTTCCTTCAGAGATTGGATGTGTTATTTTTAATGTCGGGACTTCGCGAGCTATTGCCAGGGCAATAAAGTTAGGCATACCACTTATTGAAAGGGTTGTAACTGTTACAGGAAAAGGGGTAAAAGTGCCACAGAATCTTTTAGTGAGAATAGGTACTTCTTTTGAAGAAGTAATCAAACAATGCGGTGGGTTAGTAGATAGCGCTGCTAAAGTTATCAGCGGCGGTCCTATGATGGGAATTGCGCAGGGATCACTGGAGGTTTCAGTTACCAAAGGTACTTCAGGAATACTGGTCTTAACTAAAGATGAAGTAGCAGAAATGAAACCTTATCCCTGTATTAAGTGTGCTCGCTGTGTTGATGCATGTCCGATGGGACTTTTACCTCTTAAGGTTGCCAATACGGTACAAGCAGGGGAGCTAGATATGGCAATGGAATATAATATCTTGGATTGTATAGAATGTGGTTGCTGTTCATATATATGTCCTGCTAAAAGACCGTTATTACAATATATTCGGCTTGGCAAAGCGAAGATACGTTCACAAAAGCGTTGAGTTAAGGGGGTTAAAAAGTGGATAACTTAATTGTTACATCATCACCGCATATTTCACATCACGATAGTGTACCCAAAATTATGCAAGGGGTCATGATTGCATTAATACCAATTATAGCGATTAGCATATACTTTTTTAAAATGAGAGCTCTTAGTATTTTATTGGTTAGTATATTCGTTTGTGTGATTACTGAATATTTATTTCAGAAAATAAGAAAGCAGCCAATTACCATTAATGATGGTAGTGCTATGCTTACAGGGGTATTGTTAGCGCTTACACTGCCTCCTACACTTCCTTTATGGATGGTAGCGGTGGGAGCAGTTATTGCAATAGGACTAGGAAAACAAGCATTTGGAGGGTTAGGCAGTAATGTTTTTAATCCGGCACTTGTCGGAAGAGCTTTTTTAATGATTTCTTTTCCGGTAGCTATGACCAGTTGGATAGGTGTAGATGGCGTTAGTTCTGCGACGCCGCTAAATCTTATGAAAATGCAGGGACAAACGACTGACTATTTAAAATTGGTACTGGGAAATGTAGGTGGATCATTAGGTGAAACATCGGCTATAGCTATTTTGTTAGGTGGACTTTATTTATTATATAAAAACTATATTGACTGGAGAATCCCTCTATCCTATTTAGGGTCTGGCGTTATTTTTACACTTGTAGCCGGACAAGATGCTATCTTTTTCCTTCTATCCGGAGGATTATTATTAGGAGCATTTTTTATGGCAACAGATATGGTTACAACTCCTATAACTAGAACCGGAAAATGGGTATTTGGAACTGTTGGCGGCATATTGGTTGCTATTATTCGATTGTACGGTGGTTACCCTGAAGGGGTTATGTTTTCTATTCTATTAATGAATGCTGTAACACCTATTATCAATCGATATACAAATCCAACAATGTATGGAAGGGTGAAAACAAATGGCTAAGGGGGTTAAGCTGATTCTTGTATTAGGACTGATTTCTCTGTTTTCGGGGGTGGTTCTTGCTAAAACTTATGAAATTACTTCTCCCACAATGCGTGAAGTTGCTATGAAAAATCAGCAAAAAGCGATTTTTGAAGTGCTTCCTCAAATAAAAGAATATAAAGAATTTCAAAATGAAGCCGGAATGCTAATTTATGAAGGTTTGGACAGTGATAAAAAAGTAACTGGACTTGCTTTTATTGCTGAAGGAGGGGGTTTTCAAGGCACTATTCGTATGATGGTAGGGCTAAATTTAAAGACTAAAAAGATTACTGGTTACAAGGTATTAGAGCACTTAGAAACTCCGGGATTGGGGGCTAGAATTACGGAAGATAGTTTTAAAAAGCAATTTTCAGCGAAATCTTGGGATGACCCTTTTGCTGTTGGAAAAGATATTGTTCCTATTACAGGCGCAACTATTTCGTCAAAGGCAGTCAGTGAAATCTTAAAAGGGTCAGTGGCAAAAGTACTTGAAGTTTATGGAGGTGAGCAGCAATGAAAGCATGGAAAGAATTTATAAAAGGAATATGGGATGAAAATCCGGTTTTTCGAATGCTAATGGGCATGTGTCCTACGCTAGCGGTAACAAATGCAGCAATAAACGGCCTTGCAATGGGACTGGCCACAGCCTTTGTTCTCTTTTGTGCTAATATCATTGTTGCCATGGTAAAGAGATTCATCCCTAATGAAGTTCGAATTCCTTCATATATCATTATTATCGCAACTTTTGTTACCATTGCGGATTTATTTTTGGCAGCTTACTTTCCGGAAATTCACAAAGTTTTAGGCTTATTTATTCCTCTGATTGTGGTAAACTGTCTTATTCTTGGAAGAGCCGAAGGTTTTGCTTCAAAGAATAATGTTGCTTATTCCGCATTAGATGCACTTGGAATGGGAATAGGATTTACATTTGCACTTACTCTTTTAGGAATTGTTCGTGAATTCATGGGTATGGGAAGCATATTCAATGTTTCAGTGGCAGGACAAAACTTTACGGAGTGGGTAATTTTTGTATTACCTCCAGGGGCTTTTTTAACTTTAGGCATCATGCTGTGGATTATCAATAGTTTTTCTAAGAAAAAAATGGAAGAAAGTCATTGTCACTAGAAAGGGTTGAACTGAAATGATAAAAGAACTGTTATTGATTTTTATCGGTGCAATGCTTGTAAATAATTTCGTACTCTCACGATTTTTAGGGATATGTCCTTTTTTGGGAGTTTCAAAGAAAGTGGATGTAGCACTTGGAATGGGCATGGCTACTACATTTGTTATGACCATTTCTGCTATTGCAAGTTGGGCGATTCAATTTTATATTCTGGAACCCTTTGGTTTGTCTAGATTTTTACAATATGTAAGCTTTGTATTAGTCATTGCTTCTTTGGTACAAATGATTGAGATGTTTATCAAGAAAACCAGCCCCAATCTGCATAAATCACTGGGGATCTTTCTGCCTTTAATTACCACAAACTGTGCAATTTTAGGATTGGCCTTATTGGCGGTAAATAAGGGTTACAACATGATACAGAGTGCGGTATTTGGGTTAGGGGCCGGTTTAGGGTTTACGCTTGCAATCGTAATTATGGCAGGAATTAGAGAAGAACTTGAGATTGCCGATATACCACAAGGATTGAGAGGAGCAGGAATTACTTTGTTAACAGCAGGTATTTTATCTATTGCTTTTCTCGGTTTTTCAGGGTTAATTTCCATGTAACAAATTTAAACAAGAGGAGGGTTGTAAGTGAATCAGTTACTTGGTATTTCAACGATGGTTATGGGAGGTACAGGAGTTTTATTCGCTCTTTTACTCACCTACACTTCAAAAAAATTTGCTGTTGAAAAAGATACAAGGATTGAAGAAATTGAAGAAGTATTACCGGGAGCAAATTGTGGCGCTTGCGGTTATCCCGGATGTTCTGCTTATGCAGAGGCCATTGTACAGGATGAGGCTTCAATTACATTATGCCCTGTAGGTGGTACAAATGTAGCTTCTCAAATTGGTGGTATTATGGGTATTGAGGTGGAAGGTGCCAATGAACCTTTAATTGCAAGAATAAAATGTGATGGTGGTAAAAATTGTACAAATACATTTGAGTATAGGGGAATACAGGATTGTCATGCAGCCGATGCTTTGCATGGGGGGCAGCAATCTTGTAAATACGGGTGTTTAGGACTAGGTTCGTGTGTTGCGGTATGTCCTTTTGGCGCTATAAATATAAATGAAAATGGAGTTGCAGAAGTAGACCCAACAAAATGTACCGGCTGTGGCGTGTGTGTTAAGGAGTGTCCAAAAGCTGTTATTGACTTAGTTCCTCAGAATGCGAAGGTACATGTATTGTGTAAGAATAAAGAAAGAGGAAAAGAAGTTAGACAAAAGTGTCAGGTAGGTTGTATTGCATGTAAAATATGCGAAAGAACTTGTGAGCATGATGCGATAAAAGTAGAAAATAATGTAGCTAAAATTGATTATAGTAAATGTGTTAACTGTATGGCATGTGTCAATAAATGTCCTACCAAAGCTATAAAAGATGTATCAAAAAATGAAGCTTCAGTTTGTTGTCATAGCTGAAACGGTACTGTAAGTGCTGCATTAAAAAATTTTCCTACATCGGTGGAGGGGAATATTGTTAATTATAAAAGTGTACAAAAGCCCTTACGTTATTAATGACATAAGGGCTTTTATATTTTGTACATTATTAAAGACTAAGCCATATTCATTTTCTGCATTATGATCCTAATATTTAGTATGCTTAATCTTCATATGCACAATCAAAAGTAAATAAATTTTACCAACGGTATCCATAAAATGGGTAACGGCGGATACTGATCCACACCAGTATTAAAATCGTATTCAGGGTAGTAGTAATCAGCATTATCAATATTGTAGTACATAAAACTGCCTCCTTTTAACAATATAAAATAATTTACATAATTATTATACTGATAAAATTATATATTGGTGCATGTATTAGTTTTATGTTTAATAAAATAGTAAACTTGATTTTTACATCCCTTTTTTCTGAATATTATTTTAAGGGAATAAAGTGTTTAGCTATGTTTTTTTAATCTTCATATTTTCTTCATATTTTTTTCATAATATCTTCATAATAAAGTAATACTATAGGAATATAAGAAAATAGAACAACGTAGATATTAAAGTAAAATTATTATTCTTACTGTCATGACTAATTATAAAAGACCAAAGAAGGAGAAAGATTGCTATGTTCGAGTATGGATGTGGATTTTTAGGAGGAGGCTGGATTGGAATGATGTTTATTCCTATACTATTAATAGGACTTATTGTATATGTAGTTATTAACCTTATAGGTGGCAATCATTTACACTATAAAACAAGATATGCCAATACAGATCATGCTGTAGATATTTTGAAGCAAAGATTTGCTAATGGAGAAATAACCGAAGAAGAATAAAAAATAAAAAAGACTTATTGAAACGTTAAATTGAAGGATAAAACAAAACTTCTATTTTTAAATTAATAGAAGTTTTGACATATATTACTCCCATCTCCTAGTTTCCCCCTTTTCGCAGGAGATGGGAGTTTTAAAAATGTAAACAAAATTAGAATAAATGGAGCTATGTGGTAACAGAAGCTAAACAAGTATTTAATTTATATTTGAGGATAACTTGTCAAGAGAAATGATTGGGCAAATTGCGAATGAGAATATAATGAAAGGAAAAAAGATAAGAACGTTTAACTAAAATATGCATTAACAGAATATGATTTTTATATGGTGGGAGGGCAACAAGTCTATGAATGAGAAGATTTTAGTGGTAGATGATGAGATAAAGCTATTGGACGTAGTAAAAGATTATCTTAAAGAGGAAGGGTATGAAGTATATACAGCGGATAGAGGAAAGAAAGCCTTAGAACTTTTTCATGAGATGAGTCCTGATTTTATTGTACTGGATTTGATGCTTCCGGATTTATCAGGAGAAGAGATATGTAAGCAAATAAGAAAAGAATCCAATATTCCTATTTTGATGCTTACTGCTTTAAGTAGTGAAGAGGATAAAGTAAATGGTTTATATATTGGTGCAGATGATTATTTAACCAAGCCTTTTAGCCCAAAGGAGCTGGTTGGACGAGTCAGGGCAATCTTACGAAGAACAAAGGGCAACATCATGGTGGTAGATATTTTATCTTTCAATAATGATGATTTAGTAATTGATATTCCTAAACATGTTGTAAAAAAGAAGGGGAAAATTATTAATTTAACACCAAATGAGTATAAAATTTTACTTACATTCGCACAAAGCCCTCAAAAAACATTTTCACGTAGTCAGTTAATCAATATTGCATTAGGCTATGATTTTGAGGGGTATGACAGGACTATTGATACCCATATTAAAAATCTTAGACAAAAAATTGAAGAAGATATGAAGGCACCAAAATATATTATTACTGTATATGGAGTAGGATATAAATTTGAAGGAGAATCCTAAATGGCTAATATTAGTAAGTAACTAATTTTTATAAATATTTATTATCATTTAAAATTAGTAATCTTCAGATTAATTTATTTTTTAGCAGTAAAAATAATATAATTTGTAATGCTGGATAAATTATTTACAGTTTATATCGAATGAATAGAATACCTACAAGTATAAGTTAGTGCGTTAAGTAAATAAAAAATAAATGTTGGCCTAGATATGATGGGTGTATATTTTTTATTTGAATAATATTTTTCAAATAAACAAAATGCACCCAGATATGATTTTTAACTTGCATATATTATTTTATGATTCCTTTGTCATAATTGTTTTATCAGTCTTCATATTTTCTTCACAAATATTTATTATAATAGATTGCATGACTTTACTGTTAAACATTAATTTTTTAGTAGCGCTGACTTTTAAAACATAGTATACCTATGGGTAAAGTATATTATATCACTGAATTAAAAAAAGGAGCGGATACAATTTGTTAGAAGTAAAGAATTTTAAAGATAAAATATTCATTTTATTAAGTGTTTTTTTAATATCAGTATCACTATTTATATATCAAGTTGTATTAACTAGAATATACTCTGTTATTTTGTGGTACCATTATGTGTTTTTAATTACTTCTTTTGCTATATTAGGGCTAGGGCTAGGGGGTATTATAGCATATAGGCAGCAGGAAAAGAAGAAAAAAAGAAAAGGTAGTACCAATAGCGGAAAAAAGAAACTAGTACAAGAAGAGAATATACATCCCATTAGTGTATTATACAAAACAACAATATTACTTTCGGTCTCTTATATAACAGTATTAGGTATAATTTATGTGTTACCTTTTGTAAGCAGTTTATTAACTTATGTCGTACTCGGAACGTTTCCTTTTATAGTAGGAGGATATTTTTTTTCAGTACTTTTTAGAGAGCTTTCCGGTATTAGTAATAAGTTATATTTTGCTGACTTACTGGGTTCGGGATTGGGAAGTATTATTGTACTATTATCCCTAAATTACATGGGAATGTATAGATCTATCATTTTAATCTGTGTATTTGCATCAGTAGCGGCATTATTGCTTGCAGCTTTATTAAAAAGAAAAACCGTAACGGCTTATATTCTTCTCGTCATCGTCTTACTGGGATTATTTATACCTAAAAATGATGTATCTTTTATTGAACAAAACTTTAAAGGCGTTACGACCAGTATGGTAAAGACATTAGGAAAAATAAAAAATGCGGGGAAAACAGGTAAAATTGTATATACGAAATGGAATGCCTTTTCCAGAACAGACGTTATAGAGATAAAAGAAGATCCAAATCAGATGTTGGTAACAATAGATGGTGCTGCAAACGCGCCTATGTATAAATTTGATGGAAAACAAGAAAGTCTTGAAAAATATAAAAAACATGCCGAATATTTACCTTTCTCCTTTGGTACTAATAACAGCACATTAATCATTGGTCCCGGAGGGGGAAGAGACTTACTATATGCACTGGCAGGTGGTAGTACGGATATTACTGCAGTAGAAATCAATACTTCTAGCATAGATGCGGTAAAGCATTTCAAAGATTTCAACGGAAATATATACGGAAGACCTGAAGTACGCGTCTATGGTGAAGATGGAAGAAACTATATTAGAAGAACAAGAGATAAGTATGATGTCATATTTTTATCTTTGGTAATGACCAATACTTCACAGGGAGCAGGTTATGCACTTTCTGAAAATTATATTTATACGATAGAGGCAGTGCAAGAGTATTTAGAACATCTCAAGGAAAATGGCAAGCTGGCTTTTTTAGCTCATGATCAGGAGGATTTAGGCAAAATTGTAGCAACGGTAATGATGGCACTACAGAAAAATAAAGGTGTGTATATTAAAGATATTTCGCAATATATTGCAATATTTAAGAAAAATGTCCCTCAAGATTCACATGACAGTGAACATATACACAATCCGATGATTATCGTAAAAAATAAACCTTTTACAGAACAAGAAAGTATAGATTTAGCAAAAGAGGCATTGAAAAACGGAAATATCCCTTTATATATACCAAACACCTATGAAGAAGGGCCACTTAAACATATTCAAGAGAAACATCTATCTATGGCAGACTATCTAGAAGGATTCAGCTATAATGTAACACCTGCAACGGATAATAATCCTTATTTTTATAACTTTAGTAAAGGGATTTCACCTATATTACTGTTTGTACTTATTGTAGTATTAATAGGAAGCGTAATTTTATTTTTGCCTTATATAACCCAGCAGGGAATTTTTAGGCCAGCACTTTACTTTAGTGGATTGGGAGCCGGATTTATGCTAATTGAAATACCTTTAATACAGAAATTTATATTATATCTTGGGCATCCAATGCTGGCATTTACTTATGTACTGGCGGCATTATTGATAGGCAGTGGATTAGGGGCGTTAATGAGTGGCAGAGAATTATTTAACAAAATCATTAAGAATGTATATATACCTCCTATATTGGTTGTTATAGTAAATGTAGCGTTGATGAGTATATTGAATATAGTATTTAAAAATACTGCCGACTGGAGTTTGATAAATAGAATCTTGATTTCTTCACTGATTGTCATGATTCAAGGGGTTTTTATGGGTATGCCTTTTCCAAGAGGACTTAGATTATTAACTGAAAAAGGAAAAGGAGATATTATCCCGATTATGTGGGGAATCAATGGGGTGATGTCAGTATTGGGTTCTGTAGTATCTGTTATACTATCTATGCAGTTTGGATTTAATGGTGCACTGATTGCAGGAGGAATAATTTATATTTTAATTAGTTTGCAAAACAAGATATAATATATTTTTAGCTTAGGCATGTTAATAGAATCAAAATAATGGCCTATTAGATAAATTTGTGCAAATATATTCAATGCTGCCGGCTGTCAATAATTTGATTACTGCATGATATGAGCCGGGACTGAATTTTACTCACTTTATCTGATTTCAATGGTTGCAATAGCGGTCATATTCACAGGGGTGCAGTTGTAAGGGAAAAAGAAGTTGAAACGTTGGAACAGTTGATGATTTATAGCTAAGACGTTAAACTGTTACGCATTTTGATTTAAAACTTTTTGTGTTTAAATCGTCCCATTATTTTTTATCGAATATTTTATTGATCTTCATCATTTCTTCATATTTTATTCATAATATCTTCATAATAAATTAGTACTATAGGAATAGAAGGAAATAAAATAGTAGGTATGCTAATTAAAAGTTACCATACCTTACTATGAATAATTAGAGAACGTAATCTTATATCATAAAAAAGAACAGAGAAAGGAGAGAGA
>JASGMB010000083.1 GCA_030156665.1 Clostridiales bacterium | reverse complement strand
ATGACAAGCGAGTTTGCTCGTGAGCAGTGAAGAATGACAAAGTTTGCTCGTGGAAAAATAGGAACAATTATATGAGTCGTAAGTGCGATATGCATAGGGAGGATATTTATTTATATTTTTATATATATTGATTTTACTGGCCTGCGGGGGATTATGGGTTCTTAATTTGGGGGATTCTTTGAGGCGGGGGATCTGTTTTTACACAAATAAAAGGCGCCAGATTGGTTTCCCAGTCTGACGCTCTGTATCTTTCGTGAACAAACTTTGTAATTTTGAACCGACTTTCTTGGAAGTCGACAATGAACAATTTTGTATACTATTTTAATATATTATCTTTGTATTTCTTCATTGCATATATATTAACCATAGGTAAGTTAATAGAAGGCATTCCTGATAATGAGGTTGTTGAAGTAATATATGCCCTTGAAATTTGGGATAATGTTGCTGTTCCATTCACTTCTAACATTTCTTTAAATTTATCCATATTAAGGTTTCTTTTGAAACCAATAAAGTTTCCTCTCATTTTTAAGTGAATTTTGAACGATTCACTTTCTTCAATTTTTCCAATTGAATTCACAATAAAATCAACAACACCTAAATAACCATCTTCTACTTCATTGCAACTTACAATATCATAGTCCATATCAAAATCAACTTTTATTACTTTATCTTTTATATTTAATAAATTATTCTCAATAGAAAATTCAATAACTTTATTGTTTAAAAACTGAAAATCGGCCATTATTTTATCTGTTTTCATTATGCTGCAAGCCCCTTTAATAATTCTAATTCTTCACTAGTTTTTTCATTTGCTTCATTTAATATTTCTTGTTCTTTTTCCATATTATATTGAATTAATACATCCGAATAATTTTCCTCAAAAGTTAATTCAAATTTCCAATTTAGTTTTTTAGAAATTTTAAATAGAAACTCTATAGATGGATTATATTCTCCGCTTTCTAATTTTGAAACCATCGCCTGAGTTATTTCTAATTTATTAGCCAAATCCTTTTGAGTCATATCATTGTCTAGTCTATAGTTTATTATTTTACAAGCAATATCAACAAGCATATTAGATAACTCAAATTCTTGTTTTGTTTCCTCATCAACATCATTAAAAATGTCCCACGGATTTTTTAAAATATCATTTATTAACATATTTCTCACTCCTTCATATTAAGAACATCAATTATTTCATTTCTTCTAATTCTAGCAATTCTTTTACCACTTTCATAATCAGATTTATTTTTTTCTTCAAATACATTTAACAAAATTGCTTTACCATTTCCATTAATAGAAATAAAAGAAAATAGAATTCTTATATTTTTTTCTCCAAATAATCTAATACTATATAAGTTATCTTCATCAAGTAACTTCTCAAATAAATCGCTATTACCAAGACAACATTTTGTTTTTAATCCTTCTAAAAATCTTAAACTCTTTTGATATTTGCTCAAGAATGCTCTTTTATATCCACTATTTTCAATTATATCTTCCAGTTCGTTATTTAAAGTATAGTAAACTTTTATATATTCAGTTGGATACTTTGAACCAAAAGGATAAATAATATTAGTAGTAACTTTTCTCTCGTTCACAATTTAGTATCTCCCTTTAACAATATTATATAACTTATAAGTTATATTTGCAACTTATTTTTTATATTTATTATTTTGCAAGAAAATTTTACCATAGATTGTCTAATTATTAAGTAAGTCAATTCTGTTTAGATTATATAAAGGCTAACTAGTAAAGTTAAATCTGTACATATCCTAGTTTATAAAGGAATACTATCTTAATTTGATATGCCTTCAATATCGTACAAAATTAATTTCACCAATCAGTCTGTTCATTATGTAGTTCATTTTCTTTCTTCTTATTACTCATATAATCGTTTCTATCTAGTAGTTCTAATAGGAAGCAACCAAAAACTGCACCTATCAAATAAGGCAAAGTAACCCATTTTATAAAATTTTCTACTTTTAATTTGATCATCTGCCTTGAAAACTCTCCATAGTGTTCAACAAACTCACTTTCCAAAGGAATAAGTATATTATAAAGAGGTTCAGTTAGATAATCTGAAATGAAGAAGCAATAACTTATAGTCGAGTACATGGCTACAATAAAATTAACTGCAACTCGAACTTCTGGCCTAATTTCTTTAGGAGCATCATAAATTTCAAAATTTAGAAGTATAACAGTTAATACAATTGTCATATATCCTATTACTTTATCTGATATCAATTCTGGCATATTAAAAGACACTGCCAATATATCTCCAAATATTATCCATATAATCCCAGCAATTAAAGGTAATGTTGAAAAATAAACACTATATGATATCCAATGTTTTATATGTCTACTAACAAATCTTCTAAGCCAATAATGCATCATTAAAAACAAACCAATGTATGTTAAGTATTGCACCAATACTGCCAACTCATTTGATATATTCACAAAATACATAAAAGTTGCATTAGAAATAAATATCCAAGTAATACTCCAATCTAACATATAACTTAGGTACTTTTCTCTATCCAAAATCTTTTTTTTGGATTGGATACTGTAGAATGCAGTAAAGGATAATAACAACAATATTATTGCTAAGAATACTCTTATGCTACTTATAACCAATGAATTCTTATCCACTAAAATAATCGAAATGATTAAATTAATAGGTACTATTAGTATAAATACTTTTCTAAATTCAAAAATTTTAAACTGTTCCATTCCCCATAAAATAAGTTTACTTGTAAGAAAGAAAAATCTTTTAAATAAAAATGTTATATTTATCAATATTTTTTTAATTATACTCATATTACTTTCTACCTCAACCGTACCGTATTGTATCATTATTATATTTTCAAGTTTACAAATACAAACGATAAAATACAATTTTAACGAACTAAAAGTGTTCTATAATAACTTCAATCAGTCTTTCATTAGTTACTCTTAAAAAAGAGCCATTTCAATATCACAAGCACGAAATCCTGCAGATATGAGCCTTCCGTTAGCATCATAATCTTTAAAGTTAATACACAAATCGTTTAACTTTTTTGCCTCATCACTAAGAAATACAATGTATTCGCTGGTATATTTCTCAACATTCTGCTTGGTATCATTTATATAACCATCTTTTCTTAAACTAAGAGTCGTTATACCATTAGGTTGTGTATGATTGCCTACTACACGGGAGTCCATCACTCCAAAATCATTTGGAAACAGGAACCGCATAAATGTTGTTGCTGTAGGTATTCTAACTCCTCCAATTCGGAAAAGTGACATATCCTTTTTCTCATATGCATTCATTAACTGATTTACCGTGTCAGCATTCCACTTAGCCAAGACATTGTCCACCTTTAATTTAGCACGCCCACCTTGACTTGTCATTTTCCAGTATACAATTGCTGAAGATATTTGCTTCAAATTTATTATATGATTATCTGTAAGATTATTGGAGATAAATGCAGCATAGCAATCTTGAAATACTTCTTGTACAATACTTTCAAATCTTCTAATATTTATACCATTAGGATTTCCATTTGGTACTTCTCTTGCAAATATTCCAATAAACTTTCCTACATTATATATGTTACCTGTTTTCACAATTTCTAATTTACAGTCTGGCGAATTATAGTCGTACTTCTCTCTCAACATTACATATTTATCAGACGTCATCAATAAAGGTTTATTGTTTATCTGAGACATCATCTTTCACTCCTCAACCAGTATTTTACTTGTTAAGTATTAACAGAAAAAATCATTTATTCTTGGTTAATAGACTATCTTTCTGAATCTTTATCTTTTCTCTATTAAAAATTATCTCTGGAACCTCTTCTATCAAATAGTCTTTTCCAACTGGAATGGGGTTATATTTAATGTTAATTAAACATTGAGGATATAATACTATATCAGTTTGAGTAATGTTCTCTTGTTCAATCCATTGTATCCTATTTCGATTTTTCTTCATATAATTCATTAATTTACTCTTTAGTTGACTAATTTTATATTCATTCTTATCATATATAATATAAATTCTAGTTTTATTAATAATTGATTGTAATGCTGAAATAACTTCATCATTTAACATCTTCGATAATTCTCCTGATGATATTACAACTTCAGATGGTTTAATATTTTTTAATGAAGTTAGAATATCGAAATACTCATTCTCTAATAAATATCTATCCGTAAAATAGTATTCTTCTATCTCTTCCTTACTTTTATTATCTAAAGTAGTATTATTCGATAAAACCTGCACTAACTTTTCAGTGTTTTCCTTTTTTTCACCATCTATACTAACTTGTATGTCTAAATATTTGCCACAATTAAAAGGAGGAACTAAAAAACTTCTTGCACCAGTGCAGTCATAAATTTGTCTTGCAAGAGTATTTCCATATATATTCTCTGGGTCATTTTCACATTCAAATAATAAATCATTATCTCTAATATTCTTATATATAAATGCTCTTTCTTCAATATAACATAATTTTTCATATTCTTTCCCAATTATCTGGTAAATTTCATTTCTGATACTATTATGTTGTTCTTTAACTTCGTAGTCTTCCTGCCTCTTTTGGTAATATTCATCAAAATCACTAAAATGACTAGTAATAAATTCATCAGTAATTTTTATTTTTTCGTCTAAACAAGGACACATATAATCAGGTTTTTTATATGTGCGATCTAAATCCTTAATTTCACCAGTAATAGCATTTATATAAATTCTATTTAATTCCTCTTTTTCAATAACAGTCCTTTTTAATTTATTCAATGATTCCTTTCCTTTAGGTGTTAAAGTAATTATGTTACTCTTGATGTATAATAAGTTGCTCCCTGACATCTCACCTACTACATCATTTAAAATTTCTTCTTCTACACCAATCAATTCTGAAATATTATGTATTTCATTATATTTACAGTCAACTAACTTCAATATTATTTCATAAAAAAATGGTAATGGTTGTTCTTTTCTAACCAATGTCTTAAGTCCTATTTCTTTATACGGTATATATAACTTTATCGATTTAATAAAGTTATAGCCACTTTTTATAGGAGGAATTAATCTATTTAAATCATAAGCAATATTCCACATATTTAAACCTCCCTCTTTCCGTCTGCATTTAAAGAAAGATAATCAATGATCCTGCAATGTTCCGGATTTTCCTTTATATATTTTATTATTAATGGAAACTTGTTGTCATTAATGCTTGTATCACTTAAAAACTCAGCATCTCCAATTATTATTAAAAGTCTTTTCGCTCGTGAAAATGCAACATTTAATCTTTCTTCGGATTTTAGAAATCCAATATTTTTGTGTTTATCACTGCTTCTGACAGTAGAATAAATTATTATATCCTTTTGACCGCCCTGAAAAGCATCAACTGAATTCACTACTACATTACTATTTATGTTATCATAGGTATTTTGTTGTATTTCATTACGAATTAAATTCTTTTGCCCACTGTATGGTGTGATAACCCCTACATCATACTCAGAACTATCTATACTGTTATTTATAAGTTTTAATTGTTCTTTTACAATATTTGCCTCTAGCATATTCCTATACGTAGTTGAAATATTCTCCTCAAATCTATCTGGTGACTTTGAGGTATCTAGCCAAACAATGGCTAAGTCCATATACTTCTTGATATTATGCTTTCTATCTTTTATGGAAACTCCATTTAAAATTTGATTATCATAAAAAAGTTGACTTATCATTGTTCCAATAGTGGGGTGCATTCTATATTGTGTATTTAACACTTGCTTATTTTCACTAGGAAGATGTTCAAATAGTTTCATAAATATACTATTATATAATGTATTAAAATCTAAGTTACTCTCAATAAATGTTTGCTTACTATTCTTTATTAGTTCTTCGTCCAATACTGGTGGAAGTTGCCTATGATCGCCAACCATTATAATTTTTTTTGCTCTAATGATGGATATTAATAATTCTGGAAATGTTGCTTTTGCTGCTTCATCGATTATTACATAGTCAAATACCATATCATTTATTACATAATTGGATATAACACCTGTACAAGTTCCTGAAACAATCTCAGCATTTTTTATAAAGTGCTGCTGAATATCCATTCTACCAACAATTCTATTTACCCAATCTTTTTGTATTTGAAGAGATTTAAAGTCCTTTGTCTCTAATAGTTCTTTATACTTTTCTTCGAAATATGTTATAAAAGACATAGCACTTTCATATAATTTTTCATCTTCTCCCTTAGAAAACTTAGTTTCCATAATCGCTTCACAATACTTATCGAACTCTTCCTTATCAATTTCTAAAGATGATAACAAATTTTTCGCAAAGTTATTACTACCGTCAATAATTCTATTAACCCATCTTGATTGTGCATAATCTACGGCATATTTCTCCCTAACAGTATCTGATAAATTTTCATCTCTTCCTATTCTAATAACTTTTATATTATCACTAGAAGTTTGATCTAAATCTTCAAGCATCTTGTCCACAGCAGCGTGTGCTTGAGATACTAGCAAAATTTTCTGTTTAAATATTTGCCCTTGGTTGTTCATTTCAAGTATTTGTCTTAAAATCTCAATTATTACATTAGTTTTTCCTGTACCCGGTGGCCCTTGTATTAGTGATATATCTTGAGAATTTAACGCTTTAGTAACTGCTTTTTTCTGCGTTCCATCTAGTAATTCGTTAAAATAAACTCTTCCTGTAGGTGCATTAAAAAAACCTGCTGATTGTATGCCAGAAAAGATGCTTTTTAAATTTGAGGGACTTACATAGTCTTCATTATTAAAAGAATTTAAGGCCTTTTTTTCTCTATTAATCAAAGAAAGATTTCTTCTATAATCTTCACATATAACTCCACTTTTAGGTAACTTTGACTTCAACCCCGTATTTATATTATTTAGTTTTAAATAGAATTTTTCATTATCAATATAAATACTCTTTAGATTTCCTATCTCAACAACCTTATTTCTTTTGCCCTTCGTATTTTCATATATAAATGTAATTTCATCCTTATTTTCATCAAGTAAATAATAATCCTGTTCATTAATAGAAAAAACACAAACATTATCTTCTATTTTAAATGAATCATAGTTTACTCTAATAACATTCTTCTTATATTCTATTTCCATTATATCTAGTAATTTATGCCACGCGAAAAACTTCTTCGTGTATTCGTTATTGACATTAGAAGAAGATAAGAAGTCCTTTTTGCTATCTTTAGTACTAATTGTTAATTCAAAATTATTATTAGAAGGTATTCTTCTTCCACTCAATATAAACTTAACATCCCCATTAACATACATTGCTTTTCTCTTAATTTGCTCTCTTTTATAAGGTTGTAACTTATCTACTTTAGTAATACGGAATATCTGGTTCTTATCATCATAATAACACTCAAAATAATAGTGAATACCATAAAGCGTATATAACTCCTCTATTTTATCTTCTTCATCATCATTTTCAATAAATATATAGGCTTCCAAAAAATCTTCATTAATGTAATTTTCTATAATATCAGCAAAATTATCACTATTAGGAACTAAAGAAAGATTTCTCATATGTACTATTTTACCTGAATCAATTGAAAAGATATAAGTTCTATTTTGCTTAGTAAATCTATTAAATAACTTTTTTAATTCCTTTCTAACTTCAAAAATATTATCGTATCTATCCTCAGGCGATAACTTTACCATTTTTTTGATTATTTCTTTAAATTCAATATCAATTCCACCAGTCTTTTCTAATTTTGTTTCAAACTCATTTGCTATTGGTGGCTCTTCTCCCGTAAATATAAAATATAATACTGCTCCTAATGAATATATATCACTCTTTTCTGTAGCATTCTCACTATGAGTATGAACTTCTGGGGCAGCATATTTATTGGTGGCAAACTGAAATAAAGTATCAGAGTTTACCATATCTTTTATTTTACTAATTCCAAAATCAATTAATTTAACTTGTTTATCTGGAGTAATCATTATGTTCTTAGGATTTATATCTCTATGTATTATATTATTTTCGTGTGCTGTCTGAATAGCACTTATCAATTGCTCTATAATTTTGACTTTTTCAATAGTATTTAATTCTAGAACATCAATTTTTTGCAGTTGTTCCCCTTCAATATACTCTAGAAATACTCGTCCGCATTTTCCATAATTATCATCATTATGAATATCATAATGTTCTAATCTGACGATATTACTACACGTTCTTAATTTAGTTAATGCCCCTACTTCTCTTTCAAAAATAACATTATGTAAAGGAGTATTAATTCCCTTAATTATTTTCATAGCATAATGTTTCTCTGTGGATATATCTTTAATCTCAGATACCTCTGAATAACTGTTATTTCCTGGCTTTAATATTCTTACAACTTCATATTTGCTTAGTACCATCCTACCCAACCCCTCCTTACTTCTTTTTTGCATTCATTCATACATCTTGTTCTAATAAAATGAAGAATTAATACCGACCAATACAACATAGTGATATCATAGTTATACTTTTATACTTGGTATCGACAAATCTATTACTATAATTATATATGATATTGTAAATTCTTGCCACAAAAAATAGAAGACTGACTAATATTAATCATCGTCTTCTATTTGATCTAAAATAATATTGTATTTCTTTCTAGTGGGTGAGTGTTCATTTACAAAAATAAAATGCACTAGATTATTTCCAAGTCTGACGCTTTGTTTTATTAATCTTACTCTCTAATTTCTCTTAACATTATTTTTTCTCGGTAAATTCTCTAATGACTTCTTGAAACCTAAATATATCCAAAATATCATAGTTTTTCAGTGTTATATTAATTCCATACTCTGGAGCACTTTTTTGCCCGGGTTTATCATAGTTTCTATCAACAAATACTTCATTAGGTTTTTCCCATACCCCTGATGGAATTATAAACATATCAGGACTTTTTCCATTTTCAAATAACAATAATGTAAGGTACAAATTGTTATTACTTATATCAAACTTGCTCTTTTGAACAAAAACATACCCTTTATTTCTTAAAGATTTTACTTGTATTTCACAAAAACAAATTCCATTTTTGCATAATATTCAGCATATCGCCCTAATTGCAATGTGTTTAATAAAGACCAATCAGTATTTGGCATATATCTACCTCCATTATAAAATCTAAACTTCTAGCCCTAGAAATATTACATCTATAATTATTATAAAAAGAAATTCTGCAAACTTTCGTCGATTTCCTCTTGTGATAATCCAATATACCTTTTAGTTACCTCCTGAGAACTATGGTTGAAAATCTGCATTAATTTTGCAATATCTTTTGTTTGTTGATAGTAAAAATAGCCAAATGATTTTCTAAACGAATGCATTCCAAAGTTCTCTATTCCTAATTTCTCTGCTACATTTTTAATATACCTATAGGCCTGTACTCTAGTAATATGTGATTTTACCCCATTCGCATTTTTTTGCCTGCTGGGAAATAAGTAATTTTCTTCTTGCATTCCAACAATGTAACTATTAATTTCCTGTCTTAACTGTTCATTGATTGGGAACAACTTTGTTTTATTTGTCTTTTCTTCCCTAATAACAATATGAGTTTTATTTTTTACATCTGAAACTTTTAGAGAAATTATGTCTCCGATACGCATTCCTGTGTTAAATGCCATAATACAAAGCATATAATACTTATAATTGCGCTTCAGCAGTTCTCTTTTGAGTTCAATAATCTTATCCATATCTTTTATTGGTTGAACTAATTCTATGGTAAACACTCCCTCCGGAAATTTTTTCTAGTCTCATTATATCACGCTTACTGTTATATAGCAGCCCAATATGTTACACTAATAAGACATAAATTATGGCATTATTAAAGGAATGTTTATTTTCCAAGGCTTTCAGCCATTTTATGAGATTAACTCTTTTTTTAATTGTGTTACACTCGAATAGAAAATATTCAAATACAAAAGTCAGGATTATCACCTGACTCTTATAAATTTTATCAAATGGAAGGGTATCTACTTCTTAGTAAACAACTTCAGGCTGAATATGAAATTCTTTTTCATTACCTTGAACTTTTAAATAACTTGGCCAAACATAAAACTTCCAGTGTTTACCTTCTCTTGGGTTCTCAAGTATCATCTCTGGCTCCATTAACCTTCTAAGATCTTTAAAGTTAATATAATATACTTTTCCCCCTTCTAACCGAACAGCAAGTATCGAAATGTCTGAATCATCTAGAAGTTCGACTTGTTTAGTTGTGAGATCAAACCAGCCTTTACCTTGAGGATGTAACTTTGAAGATGGAGTACAAAGAACTAATTTCTTGTTATTGCTCACTCCTTCAAACATAATTCGTTTCCCTTTAATAGTTGTTAGCGAGCAATTATAATTTTCTCTGATTGTTTTGAGCACAATTTGCAAATTTGGAATCGACATCCTTTCTCCCCCCTTATAAATGATATTTTCTTTATAATACCATATTATGGTGTAATCTGTTTTAGCAATTCTATGGCTAACAACTGCTGCTAATCAATAGCGATAAAACTGTGTTAACTACATTGAAACTTCTATCATTAACAGATGTTTTATTACTAAATAACACTCCATAAATTATGTCTTCAAATAATATTGCAATTTCCTCTTAAACTATGTTGATATTTTGTATTAATCATCTCTTGATCCTCGGGTAAAAGCGGACAACGGCAGCATAATTTATATTATGTTGAAAAAATTTTTACCCCAATCTCTTTGTAGACTAAGTATTACAAATATAAATTAGTGTAATCTACGATAGTAGTTGTAATTTAAAAAGGAGCCTAGGCTTATAGCCCGACTCCTTCTACACAACGCTTTATATCCTTTTCATTACTCTGCAGTAGTTTCTGCCTCATCAATTTCTTCTAATTCACATAATTTCTCATACAGAGTTTTTAGTTCAGCAAATTTTTTATCCTCCAATAGTTCCAGTTTGTCTGATTTTAAAATCTCTTGTAATGCCTCTTCTTTACTTACTATATAAGCATAGTCCTTTGAGCCTTGCTTTTGAGAACCTATAATAATAACAAACCTGCCGTCCTTTAACCTAGTAATGCCTTTATGCATTCCTAATCCTCCATTACCCCAGTTGCGTCCATTCCAGTAATCTAATTTTTCATTGTATTTTACTCTGGCAACAATCTCATTACAAAATTCACTTTCATAAACATTAACATTACTCATAAAAACATCTCTCCTTTCTAAATAAACAAAAAACTAACACGGCAAAACCCTCTTTTCCGGGCAAATTTGCTATGTTAGTTTACTTTGATTTAAGATTATTTTATTATCACTTATAATGATATTTCAAACTACTCATTCTGTCAAATTTTTTGGCAGCAATATTTTGAACAATTTTCCTAAATCCCCTTATCACCTCTACTTATCAGATATTCTATTAGTTCCTTGTAATCCTCATCATATTCACTTTTTTCATGGTCATGGCCATACGCTTTTCTAATCTCTAATAAAGCATTATAAATTTCATCTTCTTCATATGATTCCTTGACTTTAACAAATTTGAAAAGCCTGTGTTCATCAAGACTGTCCCTATGTTTATAGGCTAAATAATAATAATGTTTTGTTGGCATTAGTGATATAAAATGGCCATTAAAACCAAAACCATGAACGCATTTATAAGTATCTAATAGTGCCTCGGATAGTTCTAAAGCATCTAAATTCTTAATTTCACGCATTACATCCCCTCCTGTTCTCTGCTTTTTTAAAGCGTGTACAGTGTACCATCACTTTCACATAACTTCTAGACTTGATATCTGTTTGTTGCATGGAACTATAATTTTTCATCCTTTTATTTTATGTCTGCAACAAAAATAAAAAGCCAAGGGCAAATTTTGCCTTTGACTTTAATATTGCATAAACTATATTTAACTCCATTTATATCTATGTTACTCAACTCCTAATGCTTTAAATACCGCATCTTCAGGGCTTTGATAAAAGGATATCTGAAATTTAGAGAATAATTCTGGCGGAACTGTGTTAATGTCTGCGGCAGAAGCCATAGGTAGGAGTACTTTTTTCGCTCCTGCATCAAAACAAACTTGAAGTGTAGATGCCAGTTCCTCCACCTTATTAATGGTTCCCCCTATGCTCATTGAGCCCAATACCACCAGTTGACTTAATACAGGTTTTTTTAATGCTCCAGAACAAAGGGCGATAAAGGCTGCTAAAGTCAATTGCGAAGTCATACCAATCCCCTGCAAATCTTGAACATGCATTAAAAAGTCATTGTTGTTTAAAGAAATTGCTCCACTAATATTCTTTTTGTTTGCTTTAAAATAGTTAAAGGCAGTATTTAAATTCTCCCTTGCTTCCCTACTAGTCCCCAATCCTGTTCTTTCAAATTTTCCTGTTCCAGAAACAACCTCTGTTTCTATTTTATATACTCCAATCATACCTGAATCACCATGGGCAACTGTATATATATGGCCTGGTTTTCCCATCCCTTCAGGTATCAGTTTGTCGCCACCTTGTTCCGGAACCGATACGAATTCTTCCTCAAAGGTTTCATTATCTATGTAGGAAAAATGAACATCGTAAAACTCCATGCCACCAATTTTCTTTAATTGTTCTTTTACTCGTCTTCTTCCAACTAAGGCATACCTTAGGATTTCCTCTATATCTTCTTTATTAAATTCCCCATGGGGATAAATTAATTTGATCAGTCCTGATACAGTTTTCCTTACCGCAATAACATCTCTTTGGTTTAGGTTGTTGCCAAGTCTAAAGTATTTATCTATACTATCGCCATAGGATCTTTTTCTCATTTCCCTAAAAAACTCTGCAATATAGTCAGTAATAAAGCCATATTCATTAGTAAAAAACTCTGGCCTATATTTAGGTATTTCCCACCCTGGAATATAATAGTGCATTCTATCAAAAAATGCAGAGTCGTATGCCATTGCCTCTGGAAATGGTTCAAATAAATGGGATGTTTTTAAAAGAACGTCCACAGATTGATTGATGTTACCAACAAAAACCATAGAGGCAGAAGCATTCTTCAATTCTTTTCCCCTGGCAAACGAACCTGAAGCCATATAATCCTTCATAATCTGAATACCGTCTTTATCTTTAAAGGTAATTCCAGCCACTTCATCAAAGGCTACAACATCCCATAGGCCGACTAACCCAACTTTTCTAGTGTTCATATTGTAAAATAAATTGGCTACAGTAGTTTGTCCCCCGGATATTAGAATAGAGTTGGGGGATATTTCCTTATATATATGAGATTTACCTGTCCCTCTTGGTCCCAATTCACAGAGATTATAGTTGTTCTCAACAAGAGGAATCATTCGGGCAAGAAGGTGCCACTTAACTTTTTCCTCTAATTGAGTAGGTTCCATCCCCACGGATCTTAAAAGGATATCAATCCATTCATCCTTGGTAAAATATTTTCTTCCACTCAATATCTCATCCATATCCAAGTTTGGAATTTGAATGGGTTTCAAACTATTTATAATAAAGGGATTTGCATTCCTTAACTCTTCGTCATAATAGTATTGAATTTTAAGAATGCACCATATACCGCCAGCGAGAAGTTTCTCAAATTCTTTCACATAATTCGCTTCTACTTCTACGCCCTTTAACCCTAAATTAGAAAACTCTGCCTCATAAACGTCTCTCTTTTCATTGAGCCTTACGGTCAACTTATCAATGACTGTATACTGACCTAATTCTCGAATTTTGGATTTAATCTTTTCCGCTTCATCTGGCCTAACATAATTTTCTGCAAGTATTGCTTTTACTCTATTAACTCCTTCATTTATGGAATCTTCATCATCAGTAGCACAATACATGCCAAGTAAATATTCAAGGACGTATATGGGGACATTTGCCCCTTCTTTTATTTTTTGAGTTAGATCCTTACGGACAACTCTGCCTGGAAAATATTTGTTCAATTTTTTATTTAAATCTCTATTCTCCCTGTCCACTGCCTTTTCACCACCTTTGCAATTTTATAAACCAAAGTCATCTGTAAATAGCAAATCTATCGTAAAAGGTATTCGCTCATATATTTTTTCTACGGTTTCATCTTCATCTTCTAAAATTAAATAATATTCCTTGTTCTTGTCATAAGCCATATCCCTTAATGTAAACTTCTCTCTATAAGTGCGGTTTTCAGGGTTTTTCGACCTACTATCCGCAATTATAATATTTTCATTAGAGATACGGTTACCTTCTTTATCTACAAAATAAAGTTTTAGTTTTAATGGCACTTTCTTTTCGTCTACCACTTCTGTTTGGAAAAACTCCAAATAGGTAATTCTATTTGTAATCTTCCTTGAAATATTGGTTAACTTCACTTCGACCTTAGTGGCTTTATACTCATCTTTACGGATATTCTTAAATCTTATTACAGGAACAATTATCTCCTGCAAAGATGCTCCACCATGGACATAATTGGCTCCTGCCCCTTGAACCTTGTATCTAATCATGCCTTTTGGAACAATGGCTTTTAATTTTGTCTCCTGTCCCAAAAGATATTTCATAGAAATAGGTAATGTATCTGGAATATCTTCATCAATTTCTGCAAGCATATATCTCCTGCCGGCATCTATGGTTTCAGCATTAAATCTGCTAATCTTGTCTACTTCTGTTAATTGAGAACGTCTGTATATGAAACCATGATCTGCAGTAATTATTATGTTTGTAGCACTTACATGGTTTATTAGGTTTTTGATTAGCGATACTAAATCTTCAAAAGCCTTTTCTACGGCATCAAAAACCTCTCTTTCCGTCTGAGGCACTTCCCCAACGGCATCTATTGTGTCATGGTATATATAAATTAGTTTTTTCCCTTCAAAGGCTTCCTTGTAATCTGCCCTACGCATATCTACCATGTCACTAAATGATATTGCCTGAGTATTATCACTATAATTGGCGATTATTTTTCCTCTATTTGCTGTCCCCTGGGTACTTATACCGTCAATAATAATATCTGATTTATCATTTACTACCAATTCCTTTCTTGGTAGTAAACTTGCCATACCATATTTTGTAGTTGAAGGGATGACTCCTTGCATAAACCCAATCTCTGCCATACCCCTCACCTCTTTATTAATTTGATTAAGGAGTTCTTTTGCTGCTTCATATCTTAAAGCATCAGAAATAATTACAAATACTCTTTCATTATTCCTTACAAATGGAGAAATAATATCTTTGTAAAAATCCTTTTGCTGTTTAATACCTACTAAAGAGTAGTCTTCTAACATTTCCTCCTGAACCGCTGCGGACCATTTTATTGAAAGTTCATTCAGATACCAATGGGTATAGGTGTTTTCAATCCTTTCCGCTAGTTTTTCAAATAGATCTTTGTCAGCAATTTTATCGTAATGGAGATAAAACTTTCTGTAGAAATAATCCATTAAGTAATGTTCTTTAGTATAAGCATTAATCAAATCATGGGCAGATTCAGCCTTAATAACTCCACCCATTCTCTTTTCCATTTCAAGGAGTTCATTAGCAAAGTATAAGGCTTCATATTCATTTCTATAGGTTTCAAACCAATGGCTTGTCCTTCTTTTATTGATTAATTTACGGTATCTGTCAAATTCGCCTACACCTTCTACTAAGTTGCCAATTATCCTTTCCATTATTGCTTCATCAAAAGCCCTCAATGTATCACAT
>JASGMB010000082.1 GCA_030156665.1 Clostridiales bacterium | reverse complement strand
ATCATTTCCAATTGGCTGTACTCCTATCACCATCCCTTTACCAAATTTCTTATGCATGACAACATCTCCTATATTATAATCTAACGGCACTTTTTTAGTCTTTTTGATCTGTTCATTTAGAATATTACTCTTAGGAATAGATATCATCTCATGACGATTATGATTATTTTGCTGAGGTTTGTCCTCCACCTTTCCTTCCATCAGGTTATTAGGAATTTCTTCTACAAACCTTGAAATACGGTTATACATAGTATTTCCGAACAAAGTTCTACAAAAAGCATGGGTTATATATAACTGTTCTTGTGCCCGTGTAATACCTACATAACACAATCTTCGCTCTTCCTCCAGTTCGCTTTCTTCAAAACTGGAGCGATAGCTGGGGAATATCCCCTCTTCCATCCCACATAAGAATACAATAGGGAATTCAAGTCCTTTTGCACTATGTAAAGTCATAAGCACTACTGCATCCTGTTCTTCATCATAATTGTCTATATCCGATACTAATGATATTTCTTCTAAAAACATTTGTAGTGTTTTATCTTCAGAATTATTTTCAAATTCTAACGCAACCGATATAAATTCATTAAGATTTTCAATTCTTGTCTGCGCTTCAACACTTTCTTCTCGCTCTAATGCTTCTAAATAACCCGTCTTGTTCAAAACAGTCTTCACAAACTGTGTAATGGGCAATTCATCTTTTACAGACCTTAAAGCATTGATCATATTCACAAAATCCAGTAACTTGCCTGCCGCTCGCGACAGTCTAGGGATGCTATCTGCATTGGATATAATTGCAAAAATACTTGTCTCTCTTTCGTTTGCTATTTCTTCTGCAGTTTCTACTGTTGCTTTACCGATCTTTCTTTTAGGCTCATTAATAATTCTTTTGAGACTAATATTATCCATTGGATTTTGTATAACTCTCAAATAAGCAATCAGATCTTTAATTTCCTTTCGGTCATAGAACCGCAGCCCGCTTAAAATTCTGTAAGGGATCCCCTCTCTCAATAACATTTCTTCTATTACACGCGTTTGTGCATTCATCCTATAAAGGATAGCAAAATCAGAATAACTCCGATGCTGTTGTTCTTTCAATGTTTCAATTTGTTGCGCTATTAGCAATCCTTCTTCATGCTCATTTTCTCCACTTAATAATCGTATTTTTTCACCTGTTTTATTTTCTGTCCAAAGATTTTTACCTTTACGTCCATAGTTATTTTTTATAACATGATTAGCTGCGTCCAAAATATTTTGTGTAGAACGATAATTTTGCTCCAGTTTAATGGACACCGCATCTTTAAATTCTTTCTCAAAATCCAGTATATTTCTGATATTAGCCCCTCTAAATTTATATATACTCTGGTCATCATCACCTACTACGCATAAGTTACGATGTTTTTGAGCTAGAAGACTTACTAACATATATTGAGACGTATTGGTATCTTGATATTCATCCACTAATATGTATTGGAATTTTCTTTGATAGTATTCCAAAACATCCGGATTTTCATTAAATAATGTAATAGTGTTCATAATAATATCATCAAAATCCAACGCATTGTTTTGCCGAAGCTTTTTCTGATATAGGCTGTAAATAGCAGCCATCTTGCTCATCTTAAAATCACCTTCATACACAGCAGTGTATGTTCTGGGGTCCATCAGCTCATCTTTTGCCTTACTAATCTCTGCTAAAACACTTTTTGGCGGAAAATTCTTATCATTTAACCTTAACTCTTTTAAACAATCTTTGACTACTGTCTGCTGATCCGCATAGTCAAAAATGATAAAGTTTCGCTCGTATCCTATTTTCTCTATATCTCTTCTCAATATCCTTACGCAGGCCGAGTGAAAAGTACTTACCCACATATCCTCTACCTGTTCTCCTAAAAGCCCTTCCAATCTTTCTTTCATTTCCTTTGCTGCTTTATTGGTAAAGGTAATCGCTAATATGTTCCATGGCGCTACTTTCTTCTCTTTTATCAAATAGGCAATTCGATGTGTTAAAACTCTTGTTTTTCCTGAACCTGCACCTGCTAATATCAATAATGGTCCTTCGACACATAACACCGCCTCTTGCTGTTTTTTATTTAAACCTTCTAGTAATTGTGACATACCTTTCATCCTTTCCTAATCGCCGCATAAAATCATTTGAATAATTTACAAACAAACTTTATAATCTGTCACATTCCAAATTCTACTATTGCATTTTACGGCTCAATACTTTTTATCACAATCCAAGATTCTTTTATAACGACAGCAGCAGAAAATCTGATCCTTTTGGGTCAGGATGAATGCCGACAAAGTTTCAAAAGAATCTACCTTGAAAAATACTTTGGGCTTTATGCCCGAGATTTAGAATCAAAGATTCTTTTATATCTTATCATAAATTATAGGCTTTAAAAACCTCATTAAAACAAAAAACTATAAGCCGCTAAATATTTCGAAAATATTTTTCTTCAACTTTTAATTTGGGTATGTTTAGTCTATTTATATACTGACACTATATTTTTATGTATCAATTTTTACAGCTAATGAATATACTGATATTGACAACTTTATGTTGACATATAAAAGACTCTTTATATAATAATCTTAAACCAAGGGGGAATTATTTATGTTAACTACAAAACATTCTCATTCACTTGAGCTTACTACCTCAAAATCTAACGAACATCAACATCTGATTACAGGAAGAACTTTAGCAGAATACAAGCTAAATAATCACAGACATGAAATAACAGGGGTAGTGGAAGGGGAAGATGGTCATAAACATCCGTACAACACAGTGACAGGTCTAGCTATCCATCTTCCAGACGGAAGCCATTTCCATAATTTTAAAACGGTAATATCTCATGAATCCCATGAACATGTATTAAAAGGCAGTACATCTGTTACGAAAATATAAAAGAATAAAAATATGTTTACAGTAATAAAAAAAATGGCGTAGAATGATTTTTTCACGCCATTTTTAACTTATTTATCATATTATTTGCATCGTTATACTTATTTTATACTTATTTTTAAACACTGGCTAAGATTCTGTGCAGCCATCATCTAACAATGCGGTCTACATCTTGCATTTTATTAATTATTTCTTCTTCTGTCATAATGGTTGCTGTAGCACCTGTCTATCCTATTTCTACATCAGCTGAAAACATCTTCTCAGAAACATCAATAATTGCTACTACTTCAGCACTAGCTTCGTGTAGCCCTTTTACTATTCCTCTTTCCAAACCTCCGCTGACACCTGTAATAATAGCCTTCTTCTCTGATAAATCAAACATATTTATCGTTATTCTTCACTCTACGTAAATTCATTCTTTCATTATTATTTGACTTTGCTGCAGTCTATTAATACTTTTAATGCATTCTGATTTTTATCGCTTACCACTTCAAACGCCTTTTGGCCTTTACTTAATGGGATTCTATGAGTAATCATTTTTGACAAGCTATTAATATTAAATTCTATCTTCGTAGTAAGTACAACGATTTTTTGCACAATTTTATTTCAATGATTCAATCACATTATTATATTTACATCAACATATTAGGAAGAAACATAATTAATTGTGGAAAAACTATTAATAAAACCAAAACGACTATTAAAGTAATTAAAAACGGCAGAATAGCTATCACTAATTCTTCTAATTTTATATCTGCTACTCCGCAGGCAACATATAATACTGTTCCTACAGGAGGGGTAATTAATCCAATTCCTAGATTTATACACATAATTACTCCAAAATAAACCGGATCAATTCCTACAGATTGCATAACAGGCAAAAGTATTGGTGCTAGAATTAACATTGCAGGAGTTAAATCCATTACAAAACCAACAAGAAGCAACAAAACGTTTGCAATTAGCAAAATTCCTATAGGCGAAGTAGTTATAGATGTTAATAAGCTAGCTAAAGTAAAAGGAACTCGTGCTCTAGTTAAAAGCCATGCCGTTCCCATAGCCATCCCGCATAAAAATAAAACTACAGCCGTAACTTTAGCAGTGTTTAAAAAAATGCCTGGTATATTTTTTAATTCAATTTCTTTATATACAAATAAACCTAAAATCAGAGCTACCAGTGCAGAAACTACCCCTGCTTCAGTTGCTGTAAAAATTCCTCCTAATATTCCTCCAACAACGATAATAGGAATTGTTAAAGCTAGCCATGCACTCTTAAACGTCGTCCAAACACGTTTGAAGCTGAAACTTTGCTTTTTTGTTTCTTCTATATATCCATAACCATGTCTTTTTGTTGTAACATAGGTAGTTATCATTAATGCCAAACCAACCAAAATTCCTGGAATAATACCACCTAAAAACATACGGGCAATAGATGTATTAGTTATAACTCCATATAAAATAAAAGGAATACTGGGTGGTATAATAATTCCTATTACAGATGATGAAGCAGTAACTGCAGCAGAATAATCAGTTGGATAATTTTGTTTCGTCATCGGCGGTATTATCAAACCACCAATAGCTGCTGTATCAGCTATAGCGGAACCTGATATACCTCCGAAAAACATACTTGATAATATATTTACATGCCCTAATCCCCCCGTTATATGTCCCACTAAGGCATCTGCAAAATCAACTAACCTTTTTGCTATTCCACCACGGTTCATAATTTCACCTACAAACATAAAAAAGGGAATCGCTAATAAAGGAAAACTATTCATTCCTGAAATAATCTTTTGAGGTAAAACATTAAACGGCATATTCATAGCATGCATAATAGCTAAATTAGATAAACCCAAACTAAAAACAACTGGAATACCAAAGAAAATAAATAAAAATAATGTACCTAAAAATAACCATAACATTACATTTCACCCCGCTTTTGAACTTGAACACAGGTAGTATTTTTATTTAATAATAATTTAATATGATTAATTATTTTTTGAATATTGGTAACAGCCATTAATACAGCACTTATTGGAACAATCATATAGAAAAATTTCATTGGAATATTTAGTGCCGGTGAATTATTAACTGTAGAACTAGCTACTATCCAACCAAAATATGATAAAGCTATAATTACTAATAAAATACCTAATTCACCAATCAATCGGAATATCATTTGAATTTTTTGGGAAGGCATACGATCCACTATAAAATCCAAACCAACATGTTCGTTTTCATAATACGCCAATACAGCTCCTAAAAACGAAACCCAAACAAAGATAAATCGAGACAATTCATCTGCCCAAGCAAGAGAATAGTTTAAAATATAACGACTAAAAACATTCATGCCGACAATTAAAAACATAAAAATTGTCAATATGATTATTAGTCCTTTATATGCAGTACTAAATATATTGCTTAGTGTTTTAATTAAACTTTTATCGTTCATTTTTATTATTCTCCCTCTTCCCCCTATTAAAATAAACAAATTCGGAAACTCTTACCCTGCCTACCGTATAACTCGTTAACATAATTTACATGGAGAGACTAAAGAATCTCTCCATATATACAAAAAGTTATTTATTATTTTTAAATTTACTTTTTATTTTGAAACGCTTTAATTTCTTTTTGAATTTCTTTAATTAATTCAGTACCAATATCTTCAGCAAATTCATCGTAAACTGGTTGAACCGCTTTCTGGAACTCAACCCTTTGTTCAGCTGTTAAAATAGTTACATTCATTTTAGTTTTAAGTTTTTCTAAATATTCAGCATTCATTTTTCGATTTAATTTACGGTTATGTTCTTTACCCTTAATAGCAGCGTCCATAATGACATCTTGTAAATCTTTAGGCAAATTATCCCAGAATTTTTTAGATATCATTAATACAAAAGGAGAATAGACATGACCAGTATCTGTAGTATAATCCTGCACTTCAAAGAAGTTCTGTAAATAGATTGTACCCCATGGATTTTCTTGGCCATCTACTACTTTTTGCTGCATAGCTGAAAATAATTCTCCAAAGGCCATAGGAGTTGGATTAGCACCTAATTGTCTCCAAGCAGCTAAATGTATCGGATTTTCCATTGTTCTGATTTTTAACCCTTTTACATCTTCAGGAGTTTTAACTGGACGCACACTGTTAGTTAATTGACGATAACCATTTTCCCAATATGCTAATCCTTTAATACCAATATCAGATAGTTTGTCCAGTAGTTTCTGCCCTATCGGCCCATCTAATACATAATCTGCTGCTTCATTACTTGGAAATAAAAACGGAAGGTCGAATACTTTATAATCATTTATAAATGGAACAATAGGAGCAGTAGATGGGCAAGTCATTTCTTGCACTCCCTGTTGTAACGCTTCCATCATTTCCCGATCGTCACCTAATTGACTAGAATGATAAAGGTCTACTGTAATTCTACCATTACTATTTTTTTCTACCAATTCTTTAAAATATTCAAGTGACTTAAATTGAGCAGATTTATCATTATAACCTATTCCACAACTTATATGATATTCTGCTTTTTTAGCTTCACTGTCTCTTTTAGCTTCACTATTTTTAGTTTCTTTGCTTGTAGTACTTCCACAGCCAACAATAGATACAGATAACATAACCAAAACTAACATAAATATGCCTAATTTTTTTAATTTAATCACTTCAATATCCTCCTTTACATTTTATAAACTTTGTGTTTTTAAATCATACTATGTTTTGAGTAGTACTTTAAAACCTTTACCTCTTACTTCATTGCATCTCTCCTTTAAAATAAGTTCTGAAAGCTTTTGCGTGTTTCATAATACCAAATGGAATACACAAAGTATACTGTTATATATTTATTTCTCAGTAAATTTTTACTGTTATTTTTAAAGAAATTTTGCATTTTTAACAAAATCCTCGAATAAATGACTTATTTAAATGTTAATAATACATATACTTGATAAATTTACCTCAAAAAATATTGGTATTTTCTGAAACTTGTTTAATATTTACACTTGTTCTATATTGACTTGGTGTAACGCCATAGTATTTTTTAAAGAGTTTATAAAAAGTACTTTCACTTTCAAATCCTATTTTATCTAAAATTTCCCTTATACTGTACTTCTCACTTGCAATTAATTGTGCAGCTTTTTTGAGTCTTACTTCATTAATGTACTGCGAAATAGATTTTTGTGTAGAATCTTTAAAAATTTTTCCTAAATATACCTTTGACATTTTAAAATCTGCGGCAATTTGCTTTGAATTTAAATTTTTAGAATAATAGTTTAACTCTATAAAGTCTTTGATAGAATTAACAATAAAACTATGTTTATTTTCTTTTTTTACTTCTTTATGTTTAATAATTGTTTTTAATATCTTTATATACTGTTCATTGATTTGCTTTATGGAGTCTAATTTTATTACGTTAACATAAAAATCAAAAAGGTCTATATCTATATCCTGTGTACTGTTGTTGTTGATCTCATTAATTACTCTATGGATAGATACGGTAAGATTCATTAAAGAAACCATGAAATTATCAAAACCATTTTTTGAAACTAAATCTATAAACTTTAAATATTGTTCTACTACTACTTCTAAATTACCGCCTTTCAATTCACTGATTAATTTTTTTTCTATATCATAAGGATAACTAAAATCTTCAGTTAATAAATGATCCTGAATTGTTTTTATATTTAATATACAAGGACTGTCATAGAATATTTTATTTTTTTCTATCTTCTTGATTTCACGGTAATATTTCGACAGCTGGCTAAAGTCTGTTATTGCTCTGCTAATAAATGCTGATATGGATATATTAAGTGCATTTTTTACATGATATTGTATATCTTTTATTTTTTTTATAATTATTGTATCAAATTTTTCATCCAAATTATTGATGCCTAAAATAGCAACTATTTCATCATTTCCCATATCTACAATTTCAACTTTACAGCAAGCGGTTATTATCTCATTAGCAATATTTTGAATACCATATTTGAACAATTTTCTGTCAAATTCATTTAGTTTCATGTAATCATTGTAATTATTTATTTTAAAAACAATCATTAAAAATTTACTGTTACCGTCAAATAAATTATTAAATTGTTCAAAATATTTTTCTACAACTTTGTTTTCAACAAAATTACTTTCTAATAACATAGACTTTAATAAATTATCTTTTAATATACCTTGAACAGATTGCTTTAAGTTTTCAAAATCAGTTAATTTGTTAGATGTTAATTCAAACGCTTGATGAATATATTGAATATCATCCCTTGTATCTTGAATAATTAAATGATTATTATATCTATTTTTAATCATTTGTACTAAATTGTTAAATGGTTTATAAACGATTATGGAAATAAACACTGAAAACAATGCCGAAATAAATATAAATAACAAAGTTATAATAATAAATTTGTTTCTAATCTCAATCAAATGACTAAATACCTTTTCATACGGTTCATCATTTATCATAATCCACCCTGTGTTGGGAATGGATAAGTACGTAATAACTCTTTTTTTATTATTTATTTTTTGAATAAAAATATTTCCCAATTTTCTAGAAACTAAAATTTTCTGGGCATACTCAGAATTCCAAGGCTTAAACATTCCTAGGTTTCCAGAACTATCACAAATTACTTGTCCTTTTCGATTGACAATAATCAAATATGCATCTTCACTTTTTAATCTAGTAAGAGTTTCAAATAACCAGTTCATTTTAACATTAACAATTAATGCACCTTTTATCATACTGTTTTTATCTATAGCATCATACATAAAGTAAGTAAATACCTTTGTACTACTTTTATATGGTTCTTTAGGTAAAACTCTTGGGACAGGCGAAAGAAAAGGTATCCTTTTTTGTTCTTCAATTCTTTTTATCAGATCTTCATCTCTGATATATATTTCTCTACCAAATGTTGAATAATATTCTTTTAGGCGACCATTATAAATAATTGCCGAGTGAATTTGTGAATTACTTGATACGCTCATCCTAAGATCGTTAATTACTTGTTCTATATCAGAATCATGACGTTCACTAGCAGTTATTAATTTATAGTTATCGGAGGTGTAATATTGCGAAATACAAAAAGTTCTGACCATTTCATTAATATAGTTTATATTGTAGCCAATTAAGGAAAGATTTTTTTTATTAATCTCATACGTCTTTTTCAATACAGTTTTTTCATATTTTAAAATATTGAGAAAAGTTTTGGACAAACGTTTTTGTATCAATCTCATAGTATCCTCCATATGTTTACGTTTTGTTTCAATGATAATAAAAGGCAAACCCATAGACCCTATAGACCCTATAGAATTGATAGGATGAAGAAAAATACAAGAACAAAAAAAGTCACCTATTATATATAACGCGATAATGATTTTACATTGGAGTTGCAATTAGTTCGGAGTTAAAACCTACATAAATGAGAATCTTGGAACTCCGAGCCCCGAACTCCGAACTAAAACGCTACTGCAATTGCTACGTACATGTAGAATACAAAAGTTAATGTAAAATCTTTAGTGCGTTCAATATAGTATAACATTTGCTACGGGTAAATTTAAAGAGGAAAAAACTTCTGTTTGGCTTATATGCTTCTTTAATACGTTTGATTACATAAACAATGGTGCAAACACCAGCGCTACAATA
>JASGMB010000081.1 GCA_030156665.1 Clostridiales bacterium | reverse complement strand
TAATGATTGAAACAGTGATATAATTTAGCGGCAGACCTTTTTTCTTCTTTTTATGGGGAACATTTTCTGTGTAGTAGGAATATGAATAATTCGATTGTACTGGTTCCTTACTAATTGCGTTTTTTTGAAAATCATCCTGATTCCATTTATTTTTTTGAAAAAAATATGAACAGATTGTAAACTTTTAAATGAAATATCATAGGCATTAAAAGTTAATTACATTATGGTAAGTTTACAATAATTATAACTTGATTCTGCTGCAATAACTCAAAAATATAAAATCTTGTGAATGATTATACTGCTTTTAGGTCTTATAAAGGTGCATTCACTGTATATTTATAAGCAGAACTTAATAAAAATGAGTTATTGCAGTGAAATCAACTTAAAAAAGGCAAAAAATGTGGGAACCTTAAAGTGATTAAAAAAGAAAAGTGAGGTCCCCATGAATATTCCTATATTACTTATTATAAGCTTTATTAGCTTTTTAGGAAATGGAAAATTTTTTAAATTACTAAACAATAGCATGATATCATTCATTAAATTGATAGCAATTAAGACAAAGTAATTGGTATACTAGATATCATCATAATCTTAGTTTTAATAGATTTTATCTTGATTATCTTCCTCCCTATTGTTTATATAAAATCCATAGTTCTCTGCTCTTATTAATTACAGCAAACTTGTTCTTATCTGTTTTTTAAATAGTGTGGTATAGATAAATTAGGAGCTTCATATTGTATTCCCTCTATTATAATATTATTTTCATTAATAAGATCTATAGATTGCATCTCTATATTAACAGCCTTCTGTTTAATAACCTTCACTTTGGGTCTTAAAGGGAAATTAGGTTTAACTTCCTCTACCACCCCTACCTCTCCATTGCTTAATTTTACCAATGTCCCTTCTGGATATGGGATTACTTTTCTGACAAAAGTCTGTGCCATTTCAAAATCAAAATGTCTTCCTGCCCCTGCCATAATGAACTCTACTGCTTCACTAGGTAACAGTGCTTTTCTATATGGTCTATCAGATGTTATTGCATCATATACATCTGCAATTGCCACTATTTTTGCCATTGTATGTATCTTAAAACCATCAATTTGCCTTGGATACCCTGTAGCATCAATTTTTTCATGGTGCTGCAAAATAATCATTTTAGAATGAGCAGATATATCTCTATTTCCATCTAAGTATTGATATCCCTTTGTTGGATGCTCTTTTATAATTTCATATTCTTCATCGGTTAACTTCCCTGGCTTTGTTAATATCTCTTTCGGTATAAAGACCTTACCAATATCGTGGAGTAAAGCGCCAGTACAGAGGTCTACCAACTGCTTAGTATTGAATCCAAATTCTACTCCTAAAATGATTGATAAAACTGCCACATTTACACAATGCTGATAAGTATAGCTATCCATTGTTTTAATATCAACTAAATTAATCAATGTACTTTTACTAGCTAAAATTTCATCCACGATAGATTTTGAAACATCTCCTAAAACCTCAATATGCTTATCTCGCTCTTTTAAAAACTGTTTCTCTTTCACACTACTTGTATTCATATTTTTCTGTTTACTGTATTTGCTAAAACTTTCAAAGGTATCTTTAATACCCTTGACTGCTCTAAGCCTGACTTCTGGTTTTATAATATCTTCTATTTCATTATTACTGTATTCATCATTAATATATATCGTATGTATACCAATGTCTAAAATCCTTTTTATTAAACCTCTGGTTAAGCAGGTTCCTTTTTTTAATAATATTCTTCCATCAGCATCATAAATATGTTTTGCTAGAGAACTATTTTCTTTCACACAATTAACTGGAACAACCCGCATTTTAAACTAGCTCCTTTATCTATATTTATTTTTAAAAACATAATGGTTTTCAATTCACTACCATAGTAAAAAGAAGTAATGAAGATGACCATTAACCCTGTTATTTCTTCCTTTGAACATACTTGGTCGAAAATAAAAACCGTAGTATTAAATGTACTACGGCTTTGAATTTTTGCTCATTATGTTAATGAGCAGAGATAGGCAGCCCGACTATCATAGTATTATAATACGTTAGACTCGTGGCTTTGCGTCCTTACCTTTCGATAAGTTTGCCGTTTACTGATACAATATAAAATTTTAATACAACAAGAATTTAGTACTATTTTTATAGTACTGTAAAGCTAGTTTCATTATATAGAAACTATTTTAATAATGCAATATTTTTTGGTAAAAAATGTGTGAACCTCAAAGTGATATAAAAAAAGAAAGGTGAAATTTCTGTGAGTATTCCTATAGCATATGTACTAAATCCAATGCGAACTACACCAAACAGCAAATTAACTCTATTAAAAAATAAAAATTTAATTGACAGACTGAAAACAACTATATATAATAAAAATGTATTAAGTGTATTAGTTTAAATAATACATCAAGGAGGTGCCTATGCTTCAGTTAGATTATCGGGATCGTAGACCGTTATATGAACAAATAAAAGAAAAGATGAAAGAATTAATAATTAATGGTATTTTGAAACAGGATGAAAGAATTCCTTCGGTGCGTGAACTGGCACAGTTACTTACTATTAATCCTAATACCATCCAAAAGGCTTACAAAGATTTGGAGGTAGAGGGGTTTATTTATTCCATTCGTGGCAGAGGGAGTTTTGTAGCGCCGCTCAATGATGTGATTAATCAGACTAGATTAAATGAACTCACTAAAGATTTGGAAAAACTGATTGCAGAAATGATGTATGTAGGACTAACAAAGGAACAGATCATTTCATCTGTTGACAGAATATATAAGGAAAGGCAGGACAAGATGGAAGATGATTGAGGTTAAGAATTTAAATAAATCTTTTAATACATTTAAAGTACTTGAAGATTTAAACCTTCATGTAAAGAAAGGGTCAGTATATGGACTTATTGGTCCTAATGGAGCAGGGAAAACAACACTCATTAAGCTTCTAACGGGCATTTACCGTCAAGATTCTGGCACGGTAATGATAAATGGTAAATCAGTATTTGAAAATGAAAATATAAGAGCTTCTATGGTATACATTCCTGATGAATTATATTTTTTTTCTCAATATAGTATCGAGGAAATGGCGAAATTTTATGCCAGTATTTATCCGAATTGGAATTGGGAAAGATATGAACGTTTAAAACATGTATTTTCGATTGATGTTAAGAGAAGAATAACCCGTCTGTCAAAAGGAATGCAAAAGCAAGTGGCTTTTTGGTTAGGGATTTGTATAATGCCTGAAGTGATGATATTGGATGAGCCAGTGGATGGTCTGGACCCGGTTATGAGAAAAAAAGTATGGAATCTCGTACTACAGGACGTTTATGAAAGGCAAACCACGGTACTGATTTCTTCTCACAACCTGCGTGAACTGGAAGATGTTTGTAACTACGTAGGGATACTACATGATGGAAAGATTGTGGTTGAAACAGAGCTAGATGATATCAAGTCAGATATACATAAGCTGCAGATAGCGTTTTCAGGAGAGATACCAGAAGCGTTTCTAAACAACGTCCAAGTGCTGAAACGCACACAAATAGGAAGCATTTTAATGTTAATTGTAAAAGGTAATAAAGAAAAAGTGCTGGCAGAGATAAAGAATGCTAATCCGGTATTATTGGATATATTACCGCTGACGCTGGAAGAAATTTTTATCTATGAATTGGGGGGAATGGGCTATGAAATTGAAGAAGTCCTTATTTAGCAGAGGGTTAATTATAAGTGATATAAAGCGTTTTTGGTGGGTAAGTACCCTTTATGGTATAATACTTCTTATTATACTACCTTTACAGCAGATAACTGTAGAATTCCCTATAAAAGACCAGTGGAGAAGAAAAGAAATCTTAGATATGCTAATGCTTGATAATAATTCTCCACAAATTCTATTAATTTATATTGTACCTGTTATATTGGCAGTCCTGCTTTTTCGCTATATGCACGTAAGTAAATCTGCAGCGATAATACATGCAATGCCCTATAGTCGAAAAACCTTATTTTTCAATCATGGAGCGGCAGGATTTTTACTGCTTACTATTCCTGTGATTGTTACAGGTATGGTATTAACAGCACTACAAATTTCAACTCCATTGGGAGAGGTCTATTCATTACCGCAAATTTTGCAGTGGGTAAGTCTTACACTCCTTTTTAACTATCTATTTTTTGCTATTGCTGTTTTTGTTGGAATGTTTACAGGGAGTGCTATAGCACATATTGTTTTTACATATATTTTTCATGTGCTGCCTGCAGGTATTTATGTACTTATAGGATATAATTTAAAGTATTTATTGCATGGTTTTAGTGAAACTAGTATTTCTTCTCAGACATGGATAGGTATACTTCCATTATTTAAACTATTAGGCTTTGAAATAGAAGAGTTTACAGTTATTTATACAGTAGGATATATAGTTGCAATAGCGTTATTTTTATTTATGGCAATGATTTTATATGAAAAGCGACAGCTAGAAACAGCGGGAGACATTGTTGTATTTCCAGTAATGAAGCCTGTATTTAAATATGGTGTGGCAGCATGCGGAATGCTATTAGGTGGCGTTTACTTTTACCACATGGCAAATCAATCGTTTGGTATGCTTTTGTTTGGATATTTTATTAGTTCATTTTTTGGTTATTGGATATCTGAAATATTATTACAGAAATCTTTTAAGGTATGGCGTGCATACAAAGGATACATTGCATATGCTGCTGTTGTAGTGGTATTGTTAACGTCTCTTTCTGTGGATGTATTTGGATATGTGCGTCGTATACCTCAACTAGGACAAATAGAAAAAGTATATTTTGGCAACTATTTTGGAAATTGGTCAGATTTAGATAAAGCAGTAGAAATAGGTAATAGCAGAGTTAAGTATAGTGATATATATGTCATTCAGCAAACAGAAAATATTAAAAATATTATTCAATTACACAAAGCTTTAATACAAAAGCCGTATCAAAAAGAAGGAATGAGCAGACATATAATATATAAGTTAAAAAATGGTAGATATCTTGTTCGAAATTATCTTATTGATGAAACGCATCAAGCACCTTTTCTAAAACCCATATACGCATCAATGGAATATAAGATTCAAAGGTTTCCTGTTTTAAAGCAGCAAGCAAAAGACATTGAAACAATAGAAATAGAAGATAGTAGAACTGATAAAAACCCGATGATTTTGGCAGATAAACAAGATATTGAAGGATTAATACAGCATTTACAGCAAGAACTGCGTGAAGCAGATTTTGAAGAATTTAGTGAAAGAAATGAAGGTTATGTGTATATTCGTATTAGAGATGTAGAGGACAGGATAGTGCATTATAATCTTAGAAAGAGCTATACTTCCGTTATTCAGTGGCTGCAGGATAAGGGTTATTATGAAAAAATAATGCTAATGCCAGAAGAAATCGAATCTGCAGTTTTGATAAAAGGTAAAGTGACAACAGAATATTATTATGGCAAGATGATGGAAGATAAAGCGGCAAAAAGAGTAGAGATTAAAGATAAACAGATTATTCAAAAGATATTGGAAACGTACAGCCCCTACCAACATAAGAGAAGAAATGAAGATGCCATTGTTGTTGGATTTTATCTAAAAAATAGTCCAAAATATGTTTGGACACAGGGATTTCTATTTGAGGATAGTGCAATTCTGCAAGAATTGGAGCCGTATTTAAAGCAGCTTAATTAACGCGTTGTACTAGCATAACAGCTCAATTACATGTTTTACAAAAAGTCGACCAGCTAAGTTCAAAGTAAAGGTCGGCTTTTTTACGAAGCAAGCATAATATCAAGACGACCTACCTTGATTTTTGCATCGATAGACGAGTATCTCAATAAAAATTTTTTATTTACAAAATTTTGTTGTAGTGCTATAATATCCTAGGATAAATATGGTAAATGCTTGAAATGAACATGTTCTGATAGTGAGCTATTTAGCCCCTAACAGTCAATTTATATTTAATTGAAGAACTTTAGAAAGGGAAAGTAACCATAATCAGTTACAATCCTTTTTTGCTGCTCTATTTTGGAAATACTGACTATATTCCCATGGCTGTCAATTGAGACGATAGTTATTGTTGCGTTAAGTGACGTTTTATCCTTGCTAGGTGGAAGGGGATATCAAATGAAGTGTCCAGAATGCTATAGTGACAATCCTAGAGTCACGCCGTTGTTAAATCCGGAAAAGTGTTTGAGCCATCATATTCAATACATATGTTCAATGTGTGGTCGTTGCACCTGTATTAACAGTAATATTTTTAGAAAATACCGCTGGCAATTTCCATTTAAAATTTTAGAGATTGCCAAATTATATTTGAAAACTGCCGAAATAATGGTGCAAGATGTCTGTGGAATTTATGAGATTCATAGTAAAAGAGGAAAAAATTTTACAAAATATTCCATACTAAAAAAGAATTAAAAGAATATCTAGACAAGAATTCCGATAAAATATGTATATCAATGGAACCTTTATATATTTCTGAAAAGTATTTACCTGTACAACCTGAGCAAATTAGGAAACTTTCAGAAGAAGAAGTTCAAAGATACTTACAAGAACAGAAAGCTGCATTAAAAGAAGACGGTCTAAAACAATTGATTGAAGAAATGAGAAGTAAATTACATCAGTTGACTGGCAAAGAAGGACATTTAACATTAACCGAAGAAATAATTAATGTTAGTCAGGAGCTAGATGAGTTAATTGCTATACATATGAAGCAAAAACACAAGTTTAATAGAAACTAAACAAAAAACATGCAGTTGACATAATGGAGGAAGCAACATGAAATACTTGCACGAATATGCAAAGCCTTTTTTCTTTGAAGGAAATGATGAAGGTTGTCTGATGATACATGGTTTTACTGGTTATCCTGCACACATGCGCTTATTAGGCGAAGCATTACACAAGCAAGGATATACAGTGAACGGAATTTTACTTAAGGGTCATGGAACCTGCTTGGAGGATATGGAAAAAACAAATTGGAAAGACTGGCTAAATGATACCAAGGAAGGGTATGAACAGCTACGAAAAAGATGCAGTAAAGTTTATGTAATGGGCTTGTCTATGGGAGGGATTCTAACTCTTTTACTGGCCGAACAGTATCCGGTAGATAAAATTGTATCCATTGCCGCACCTATTCGTATCTATGATCGACTGGCACCTTATGCATGTATTTTTAAATATTTTAAACGCTTTAATAGGTGGGAAAATTCAGAACCGAGTACAGGTGAAAACACGCAATATAATATCGGATATTCTGGAGTTCCTGTAAAGTGTGTACCCAGTTTGCTGAATTTAATGAAGAAAGCCGAAAAAAGCTTATCACAGGTTATATGCCCTACGCTGATTGTTCAATCTTATACTGATGAAACGGTAAAGCCTATTAGTGCACAAATAATTTATGATGGTATTGCTGCTCCACAAAAAGAAATTTTCTGGCTGGAACAATCCAAACATATATGTACATTAGGGCTAGAAAGAGAAATCATGCATGAGAAGATTATTTCATTTTTAAAAGTATAGTTATAACAGTATATATAGTAGAAAATAAGAAGTTGATAAAATATTAGAAAAACTAATAGGTTCTTTTTTCTATATCCGATAAATGAAATACATAGTATAACTAAACGATAGCTTGTAGAAATATATTCAAGTGAAATATTGCCTTCATGGGAGTTGACAAACTTGCAATTTGACTGTAAAATAAAGTCGTTGTGATATGCGCCCGTAGCTCAGTAGGATAGAGCAGCAGTTTCCTAAACTGCGTGCCGGAGGTTCGAGTCCTCTCGGGCGTACCATTTAAAATGAAGAATGAAGAATTTAAAATGAAAAACATTAAAGATGATCAATACTATATGATGCGTGCATTAAAAGAGGCACAAAAGGCATACCGTCAGGGTGAGGTACCCATTGGAGCTGTCATTGTAAAAGATGATAGAATTATTGCAAGAGCACACAATTTGAGAGAAAAGAAGCACGATGCTACAGCACATGCGGAGATTTTAGCTATACAAAAGGCTTGTAAAAAGCTTGGAGGATGGCGATTAACTGATTGTGACTTATATGTAACATTGGAACCTTGTCCTATGTGTGCAGGGGCAATTATTCAGTCCCGGATAAGAAAACTGGTAATAGGTACTACTGATCCAAAAGCAGGAGCTGGGGGATCAGTAGTTGATTTATTTAATATTAAAACCTTCAATCATAAAGTAGAAGTTATACAAGGGGTTCTTCAACAAGAATGTGCTGCGATACTAAAACAATTTTTTAAAGAACTCAGGCAAAAAAATAGATAAATATATGTGGAGAGATGGCAGAGCTGGTCGAATGCGCTCGACTCGAAATCATAATTTTGGGGCCGCGCCAGTCAAAATTTAACATGGAGAAGTAGCGAAGTGGTCGTAACGCGCCGCACTCGAAATCTGTTGGGCAATGTGGAAGTCGTGCAGCCGAAAACCTTGATTTTATGCGGTTTCTATTGCACTCGGAGTTCGAATAAAGGTAATTTTTGAGTTGTTCTATCCGAGTTCTATCCGAGGCAGTTTTACAAGTTAATAATATCTGGAGGAGTACCCAAGTGGTGAAGGGGTCGCACTCGAAATGCGATAGGTCGGCAACGGCGCGTGGGTTCAACCCCCACCTCCTCCGCCATGGAGCTGTTAATTTCAAAGATTAGCAGCTCCTACCTTTTTAAGCGGCAAAGATTTTTCAATGATTTTTGCGGTTTTTTTCTTGGATTGATATTCCAAATGACCATAGGTATTGACCGTTGTGCGGATGTCGCTGTGGCCTACCCAATCCCTGATACGCTCCATAGGCACTTCATTGGCCATCATCAAGCCTACGCAGGAATGACGGAGGTCATGAAATCGAACATGAGGCAATCCGGCTTTCTTGAGCAAATCTGCATGTCTGTTGGTGATGTAATTCGGATCAATGATTTCACCCAGGGGATCAACGCAAATATATCCCAGCCATTCGTTGCTGTAGGAGTTGCCGCAAAGCTCCCTCAACTCCTTGTTTTCAGCTATTTTAGCTTTTACTCGTTCCTCAACATAAGGGATTAGGGGATAAGTACGGTTGCTCAAATCCGTCTTGAGCTTGTCGGACGGAATGTATATTTTTTTCTTGTCGATCACTGCTGTCGTTACAGTGTGATTTGCCCTGAAGAATTTGTGCTTAAAATCAAATTGAGATTCTCTAACTCCAAGACATTCACTGCGCCTCATCCCATAAAAGCCGCCCAGCAATATGGGCGCTGTTCGGATTCACGCTGATCATCTTTTTGCTGACGGCATAATTCAATGCCTGGTTGATAATAGTGTAATCCTTGGCAACCGTAGCTTTCTTCTTACCGTGTTTAAGCCGGTAAGCATAATGTCCCTTGAGCAGCTCGGGTGTAATCTCCTTGACAGTGCATCCGTAAGCCTTGAATGTCGGATATAAGTTTCGCTTGATGTTTTCCGCATATCCGGCCCAGGTATTGAGCTTGATCGTCTTGTCAAAATTAAAGTCTTCGCCCACAACGATGTTATCCGGGTGTCTGAATTCAAGCCATTCGTTTAATAAATCCGCAAACAAGGGATTCGCTGAATGGTTGTCATCAGAATTGTCCTGAACAACTTTCTTTTCAGGTGTTTCATGCTCGAAGGTCTTATCAGCCACACTATTTTTCACGTCAAGCGAATATTGGATTCTGGCCGATAAACATTTGTTTTCAGCTTCTGCTTTATTTTCTTCGATTGCAGGAAGCCCTGTTGAAATCCAAAGCGGTTTGCGTTTCCCGTCCTTATCCTTTCGATTGAGAACGATGTAATAATATCCCTTCTTTGGGGATATGAACCCTCCTATCAGTTCATCCTCGGTCAATCTGACCAATTCCAGCATTTTGGTGAGTTCCATATGGTTCCTCCTTTCAAATTATTCACTCACCTGCCGTTGACATGATGAGTGTAACATA
>JASGMB010000080.1 GCA_030156665.1 Clostridiales bacterium | reverse complement strand
TACAGGAATAGATTTTAGCGATAAAATGCTTGCAAAAGCTAGAAAACGAGCTCAGGAGTTAAACAAAAATGTTAGACTGCTGCAAATGGATGCTCAAAATATGAAGTTTGAGGACAATACCTTTGATACGGTTTTTGCCAGTTGTGTTTTCTGTTCTGTACCGGACCCTATAAAGGGACTTAAAGAGATTAGAAGAGTGTGTAAGAACAACGGGAAGGTCATATTACTTGAACATGTCAGAAGTGAGAAAAAGGTTCTAGGTATTCTAATGGATCTATTTAATCCATTAGTAGTGGGCACTTATGGGGCGAATATAAACAGAAGAACAATAGAAAATGTTACAAAAGCAGGATTTTCAAATATAGAGGTAACAGACCTTTGGTTGGATATTGTAAAAAAGATCATCATAAAAAATGTTAAATAGAGATATAAAAAAATAGCAATTTGTATTTGATAAATCGGAATAGTATGTTATAATAAAATTATCCCCACCCAAAGTGGGGTAGGGATACATCGAAGGAGGTGCCAAATGATATGAAAAAACAAACATTAAATGTGACAGGAATGACGTGTGCGTCCTGTGCTAAAACAGTTGAGAAAAGTGTTAGTAAAGTAGAAGGGGTACATTCAGCGAATGTAAACTTTGCAACAGAAAAGTTGGCAGTTGAATATGATGAAAATAAAACCAGCATTGAAAAAATTCAAGAAGCAGTGCAAAAAGCAGGATATAGTGCAGAAGAGGAGCAAAGTGATACGATACGAGAGGTAAACATTCCGATATCGGGTATGACTTGTGCATCTTGTGCAAAAGCGATTGAAAAATCGATAGGAAAGCTCCCAGGAATTGAAGAAGTAAGTGTAAATTTTGCAACAGAAAAAGCAAAAGTAATATATGATTCTTCAAAAACAAGGATTTCCGAGCTAAAAGATGCCATTGCGAAAGCCGGATACAAGGCATTAGAGATTGAAGCTGAAGAACAGGTGGATAAAGAGAAAGAACGTAGAGAAAAAGAGATGAAATCTCTGTGGGTTAAATTTTTAGTATCTTCAATATTTACTGTACCGCTTCTATATATTGCAATGGGACATTTACTCGGTTTAAAGCTGCCGGAAGCCATTATGCCTGAAATAAATCCACTAAACTTTGGGGTAATACAGCTAATATTGTCCATTCCGGTAGTAATAGCAGGATATAAATTTTATACTGTAGGTTTTAGCAGGTTGATAAAACGCGAACCAAATATGGATTCATTAATTGCTATGGGTACAAGTGCTGCTTTTCTTTACGGTATTTATGCGATCTATCAAATTATAAATGGAAACATAGCGTATGCCGGTGATTTATATTTTGAAACAGCCGGAGTTATTATTACATTAATTTTATTAGGAAAATATCTGGAGGCTGTTACGAAAGGAAAAACTTCCGAAGCAATTAAAAAATTAATGGGGCTTGCGCCTAAAACAGCAGTAGTAATACATGATGGCAAGGAAATGACTATTCCGATAGAAGAGGTGGAAGTAGGCGATATTTTACTGGTAAAACCAGGAGAGAAAATCCCGGTAGATGGTGAAGTGATTGAAGGAAGGACCTCAGTAGATGAATCGATGCTTACTGGAGAGAGTATTCCTGTAGAAAAGAACGTAGGTAGTAAAGTCATTGGTGCAAGTATTAATAAAAATGGTACTATTCAATTTAAAGCCACAAAAGTAGGAAAAGACACAGCGTTAGCTCAGATTATCAAGTTGGTAGAAGATGCGCAAGGGTCTAAAGCACCTATTGCAAAGATGGCAGACGTTATATCCGGATATTTTGTACCGGTTGTAATTGCAATTGCGGTTATAGCCGGATTGGCATGGTACTTATCTGGAATGTCGGTTATTTTCTCACTCACCATATTCATAGCTGTGTTGGTTATAGCATGTCCCTGTGCATTGGGATTGGCAACACCTACGGCAATTATGGTAGGAACCGGTAAGGGGGCAGAACACGGAGTGTTGATAAAAGGCGGAGAAGCACTGGAAACTGCTCATAAAATTCAAACGATTGTATTTGATAAGACTGGTACTATTACCGAAGGGAAGCCTAAAGTAACAGATATTATTGCAGCTAATGGCTTTGATGAAAATGAATTATTAAAATTATCTGCGTCAGCAGAAAGAGGTTCGGAACATCCATTGGGAGAAGCCATTGTAAACAACGCAAAAGAAAAAAACATGGACTTTTTAAACGTTGAACATTTTGAAGCAATTCCGGGACATGGAATAGAAGTAAGGATACAAGGTAAAGATATACTTTTGGGAAATAAAAAATTGATGAATGACAGAAATATTGAAATTACGCTACAAAAAGAATCGGACAAATTGGCTGAAGAAGGGAAAACACCTATGTTTATTGCCTTAGATAATAAATTGGCCGGCATTATAGCGGTAGCCGATGTTATGAAAGAAAGCAGTAAGAGAGCTATAGAAGTGCTGCACAAGATGGGCATAGAAGTAGCCATGATAACAGGAGACAACAGAAGGACAGCAGAGGCAATCGCAAAGCAGGTAGGTATTGACAGGGTACTGGCGGAAGTATTGCCGGAAGATAAGGCAAATGAAGTAAAGAAACTGCAGGAGGAAGGCAAGAAGGTAGCAATGGTGGGAGATGGTATTAATGATGCTCCTGCACTGGCACAGGCAGATATAGGAATTGCTATTGGTTCCGGAACAGACGTTGCCATGGAATCGGCAGATATTGTACTCATGCGAAGTGATTTAATGGATGTACCAACGGCACTGCAGTTGAGCAAGAGAACCATAAGAAATATAAAACAGAATCTTTTCTGGGCTTTTGCTTATAATACAGCCGGTATTCCGGTAGCAGCAGGACTGCTTCATTTATTTGGCGGACCGCTGTTAAATCCAATGATAGCAGCAGGAGCTATGGCATTTAGCTCTGTATCGGTACTCACGAATGCCCTAAGGCTTAAAAGATTTAAGCCGCTACATTAAAAAACTAAAGGCCTCTGGTTTTTAATATAAATAAAATATGAAAGGAATGATTTTTGTGACAAAAAAAATATTTATTGAAGGAATGAGTTGTGGTCACTGTGTAGGACATGTTGAGGAAGCATTAAAGGAGATATGTGGTGTAAAATCTGTTGCCGTAAACTTAGAAGATAAATTTGCAACGGTGGAGCTCGCCCATGAAGTAGATAATGAAAAAATAAAAGCTGCAATAGATGAAGCCGGATATGAAGTAGTAAAGATAGAAGGATAAAAGCAAGGCTTCTGCATTATAATTACTACTTTTGTTTCAGCAATATTTTATCGCGTACAGGGAAGCATTTAAAGGAAATGGTTAGCCGGTTTATAAAATGTGGAAATTGATTAATGATGACAATTGCCATTTTAGCAGTAGCGTAGCCAATTGCAAGAGTATCTAAAGATCTTGGGCTTCTAAAACTTATTACCACGACAGTAGGGGATAGACTTCCAGCTTTTATAATTGTTGTATATGAAAAATAAAGCCTGCATAATGCAGGCTTTATTTTCTGAATGATTTAATAAAGAATATATTGTTTATAGTTTGTAAGTTGAGTCATCATGGTATTTTCAAGCTCTAAACCAGTTTATATATCATCATTCTTCACATTTGATTATGTTCAGTATTATGTCATTGCAAAAGCTCGACATTCTCGTGCACAATTAAAACAGATTTGAGCACAATGCTGGGATTCCGAATCAGGAAATCTCGCACATTCTCTTCCGCAAACTTCACAAATATTGGCACAAAAATCGGCCATAGGTTTTGCGAAGGCACTATTACGTGCAACATATTTTGCTGTCAGTCCGCAAATGTCGGCACAATCACGTAATAACTGAAGCTGTCTTATCCTTGCTTGCATATCTGGTCTTCTTTTGAGTAAAGTAGTCATGTGTTCACAAATAGCTTCGCATTCCTGAATCGTTTCTACTAATTGTTTATGGTGAACTTGATGAGAGTAGGGAAGTCCATAGCCATAATCATAGGCTCCGGGACACATTGGCGAATAATCTGGAAACATATGGGGCATTGCAATTCTCCTTTCTAAAATTATTTACATAATAAATATATGAATGTTGTTATGTAAATGTGCATGGGGGGAAATCAAATTTTGCAAAAATTTTAAAATTCAATCAGCCTAGCAGCATAGATATTGCTTTTAGTAGTAGATATTACATAAAATGTTGTAGGCGTATATTTTTTATTTGAAGAATATTATGGAGAAAGGCTCTTAGCTTTGTAGCTTCGTGGCTGGAATAATATTCTTCAAACAAATTAAATGCACCTAAATGTTGTAAGAAAGTTGAAAAACTTCTCTTTTTATTTTATAATGTGAATTTATGAAGTCGATAAAAATAGGTGGATGACATAATATTATGAAGAATAAAATAAATGAAGAATTTTGTGCATTAAGAGATAGAATAATTGAAGCGCATTATAAGCATCTGGACCAACAACAGATAAAAGCTGCATTATTCGGTAAGGGAAATTGTATGGTGATTGCAGGACCTGGGTCGGGCAAAACCAATGTATTGATCAGTCGAATACATTATTTAATGACATTTGGTCCAATTTATAAAAGCAGTTATGTGCCTGAAGGGGTGTCAAAAGAGGATTTGGAACTTATGAAGGATTGGCTGCATCAACATACACCCGATAAATCTGTAGTAGCTATTTCAAGACTGGCATATTTAATTTTCCGCAAAAGAGTAAGTCCTCATTGCATTCTATCGCTTACTTTTAATAAAGCAGCAAGAAGAGAGATGGAGCAGCGCTTTCATAAAGTTTTTAGTTCACGTGGGGAACATAAAATACATTTTGCTACATTACATAGCTTTTGTAATACTGTGGTGAGAGATTATGAAAGACGTCAAAATAGAAGATTGATCCGTATTGAGGGGCACGACAAAGAGGATAATAAACGCAACATACTAAAGAATATCTACTATGAGATCAACAATTCTTTAATCAGTGATGATGAACTGGAAGATTTAATGAGTGAAATCAGTTTTGTGAAGAACAAAATGCTCCAAGAATTTGATGGTCTTAATTTACGGACAAAAAATTTTGATTTGATCTACTGTGCTTATGAAAAATACAAGAAGACTAACTTTTTAATGGACTTTGATGATATGCTTACCTATGCATATGCTATTTTGTTAAAATGTCCGGATATTCTTAACAAGTATAAAAGTAAATATCGATATGTGCAGGTTGATGAGGCGCAAGACCTTTCCAAAATTCAGTTCGAGATTATAAAATTACTTGTACACCCTACGAATCATCTATTTATTGTAGCTGATGATGATCAAAGTATTTATAAATTTAGGGGGGCAGAGCCGGATGGCATTCTTAATATAGAAAAAGAGTTTCCCAATTGCAAGCGGCACTATCTGGAGCATAATTATCGTTCATCTAAAAATATTGTAGAGATAAGCAGTGCGTTTATCAAGTGCAATAGTAAGCGATATGACAAAAAACATAGGACAAATAACCGATACAAATATGACCCTGTTTTTATACAAACGAAAGACGAGTATGAGCAGCTGGATTTTATTGCAGAAGTTATTAAAAAGATTTCTCAAGATCAAAACAAAAGTGTTGCTGTCCTTTATAGAAACAATTTATCATCCCTTGTTATCATAGATAATTTGGAACGAAAGGGCATTCAATTTGACATAAAGCAGAATAAATTATTCTTTTTTAATCATTGGGTTGTATTAGATATTCTTGCTTTTTTAAAATTTGCACTGGATCAAAATGATAAAAATGCTTTTGAAAGAATTTATTATAAAATGAATCGCTATTTGTCCAAGCGAATGTTAGAGCATGCTTTGCTTTCTAACAATCAAGGTTCTTTACTCGATGCCATTTTAACTTTCGATGAATTGCACCCGTATCAGCGTATTAAAATTGCTGAGGTCAAAAAAGAATTTGAAGGTATGGCAAAATTATCACCTGCAAGGGCGCTGCAGTATATTGAAGATAGCTTTTGTTATTTTAAAACCGTACAAGAAATTTGTGAAAATCGGGGATTCTCATTCGAATATATGTATAATCTTTTTGGAACCTTAAAGACAATTGCAACAAACTGTTCCACAATTCCTGTATTTTTAGATCGGTTAATAGAGATTGAAGAGATACTGAATGAGCCCAAATGGGATAAATGTAAAAGTAATGTTACGTTATCTACCATTCATTCAGCCAAAGGCTTGGAGTATGACTGCGTAATCATGGTAGACTTAATCAATGAAGAGTTTCCGGGAAGCCGCAGCATTGAAATGATGACAAAAAGAAATGATAGTGAGATGTTAGAAGAAGAACGCAGGCTTTGTTATGTGGGCATGACAAGGGCAAAAACGTATTTGTATCTTATAGCTCCACAAATGAAGGGTAATAAAAAGGTAACGAGGTCTATCTTTATTGATGAAGTAAAAGAATGTTTGAATAAAAAAGCACTAGATGAAATCGATGAAGGTACAGTAGTGTGTCATAAACAGTTTGGTGAAGGCACTGTATTAAGTGTATATGAAAATCAAAAAAAGCAGATACTGCGTGTCAGTTTTAATGGGATAGAAAGAAATTTAGACCTTGAAACCTGTCTGGATAAGGGAATGTTAAGCTTTAACCACTATTAAAATGAAAATTTATTGTAAAGTTATTATTTAGTTGTAACCTATTTTATAATTAACCAACTTTCAAACTAAATATCATGATTTAAAGTTGGTTAATTTCATCGATAACTACATTAATTTATTTTAAATTTAGATATTGGTTATCGATATAAGATATTAAAAATTTTAAATAGAAATATCTTATGAATAAAAAGCTGGAAAGGAGTTTAAACTGTTAAAGGATTGCATCTCAAATATCCATCGCAGGAGAAAACGCTCTTTTCTATCAATCTATGGCAGAGTTGGCGGTACGCTATGGTGGTGACGAAATGGCCATTATTCTACCTGAGACAGATGAAAAAGCTGATGATACTCTTATGAACAGGTTGAGAGAGAAAGTAAAAAAAATAATATAAAGTAATGATTAACTTAATTTATAAAATATGATACAATCATGTTAGATGAAAAAGGGCTAGTGATATAAAAAGAAAGTTGGAATAGACTGTATGAAAAATAAAAGACTACTTCCAAAACTGATATGCGTTGGATTTTTGCCTATGGGAGCATTGTTATTTTATCTTTCATCCTTTATACCGCAGTTTATTGAGAATATATATTCCAATGGTATTAATAGATTCACCAGGCAAATTTTAAGTCTTATTACCGGTTTTATACCGTTCTCAATTGCTGAATTGATTGTCGTATTTCTATTTTTTTTCACTATCTGGAGATCGGTTCAGGCAATGATAATGGTCTTCAATGGAAAATTAAACAGACAGCACATCATTCTCAATTTTTTAATACGTATATTTATTTTGGTTGGTGCGGTTTATTTTGGTTTTGTAGTTCTTTGGGGATTGAATTACAATCGGTTGCCTTTTTCTAAGATTGTGCACCTTGATACACGACCAGCTTCGGTAAAAGAATTAGCGGAAGTATGTGAAAGTATTATAGCCCGTGCAAACCAATTACGCAGTAAAGTGAATGAAGACACACAAGGTGTAATGCACCTTCCTAATGGTAAGTTGGACGCTTTGAATCGCGCTTACAAAGGGTATATGAATGCGGCAAAAATTTACCCGGAGCTTGGCGGTAGGTATGGACGGCCAAAAGCAATCCTTTTGTCAAAAGCGATGTGTTTTACCGGGATAACGGGAGTGTACTTTCCTTTTACTGCAGAAGCCAATGTTAATACAGCAATCACCGATGCAATGATACCTTGCACAGCCAGTCATGAGATGGCGCACCAACGTGGATTTTCCAGGGAAGATGAAGCAAATTATATTGCATATCTTACAAGTAGTATGCACCCTGATGTAGATTTTCAATATTCTGGGACTCTTTTGGCATTAATACACGTTATGAATGCGTTGTACCATTATGATCAGGATAAATATAATCAATTGCGTAAAAAATATAGCGAAGGGATTCAACGGGATTTAACCGCAATGCGGGAATTCTGGAAGAAGTATGAAGGGCCGATTGAAGACATATCTTCTGCAATTAATGATGCATACCTTAAAGCAAACAGACAAAAGGATGGTATATATAGTTACGGCAGAATGGTTGATTTATTGATTGCGGAGCATCGATTGAAAGCGGCAAAATAGTTCATATAAGAAAGGCGTATAAAAGAGAGGGGAGCAAGATGGTAGATAATGCAGGAACTTTGTATATTTTGAATGATACGCTTGAACCTGTACATAAATTAGAAAGCATGAATACATCCCAAAAGCATGCAGTTTACGAGGTAATTCGTATTATAAAAAGAGTACCTCTTTTCTTAGAAGACCATTATGTTCGTTTGAAGAGGTCTCTTAATTTACTTGGTCTCGACCTAAATATTACAATACAGACGTTAAAACAGCAAATTCAAAAACTTGTTGATGCAAATCAGCAATTAAATTGTAATGTAAAAGTAATGATTTATTCTGAATCTGACATTCAAAATTGTTTTTTATATATAAGTAAGAGTTATTATCCGAGTATGCAAGAAATTAATGCAGGTGTACCGGTTCATTTAGTGTATTTAGAGAGAGAAAATCCAAATGTCAAGCTTATGAATCAAACATACAAAGATATTGTCAATAAAAAGATTAAGGCAAATAATGTATTTGAAGTTTTGCTTGTAAATAGTAAAAATAAAATTACCGAAGGCAGTCGGTCCAATGTTTTTTTTGTGAAAGGATCAAATGTATTTACAACTCCTAGTGAATATATACTAAAAGGAATTACAAGACAGTATATCATAGATACATGCAAGAAAATAGGATTAACAGTAGTCGAGACACTTACAAGTGTAGATGAGCTGTGTGAATTAGAAGGGGTATTTATTTCCGGAACGTCTATTAAAGTTTTACCGGTTTCCAATGTGGATGCATATAGATACAATTCAAGTGTTCATCCTACAATTACGGCTATACGAGATGCATTTGACAAGTTAATTGATGATTATATAGATAAACATAAGTAATTATTTCGATATTTATCAGTATACAGTTGTTAACATTTTTAAAGCAGAAATTTACGTATATTGTTGGTATGACCATCATACTTATATAATAAACGATAGATAGGAAAATAGCGTGAAAAATACAATTAGCTGTGAACTATTGACTAAAACGTAAAAAAGGCAATACTAAACAAGCCTACCATTTGGTTAATAATGGAATTTTCA
>JASGMB010000079.1 GCA_030156665.1 Clostridiales bacterium | reverse complement strand
AATTGTAAAGTGGGAATAAAAAATCCAAAACTAAAAATCAAAAAACAAAACATAAACGCCAGTGCTCCTTTTGCCCCTTTTAATTCTTGACGTGAAATAAGTCTGACTTTTGAAGTAGTATAGCTGAATTTTTTTCTTCCTCTTATTATCTTCTCTAGTATTAAAATCGCAAAAACCAAGAACATTAATATAGCAGACAATTTAATTGCTGAGTCTATATCTCCCATGGCAAACCATGTCTGAAAAATAGCAGTACTAAATGTCGGGATTCCAAAATATTTTACAACACCATAATCGTTTAAAACTTCCAATATAACTAAACTAACGCCTCCTACAACTGCTGCTCTTGATATGGGTAATACCACATATAAAAAAATTTCAAAAGAATTTCTCCCTAAAAGTCTGGCATTTTCAATTAAGGATGCCGTTTGTTTTTCTAAAAATGACTTTGTGATAATATACACATAGGGAAATAAAAACATCGTAAATATAAATATTGCCCCTTTTACTGACATAATATCGAAATATTTTTGATTCACCTGTATATTGAAAACATTTCGTAAAAAGGTTTGAATTACTCCTGTGTAATTCAATATGCCGTTATATGTATATGCTGCTATATAAGGCGGTATTGCGAGGGGTAAAACCAATCCCCATTTAAAAAAAGTTCTAAAAGGAAAATCATATACAGAAATCATCCATGCTAAACTGGTACCTATCAATATGCTAAACAACCCCGTAAATACAACCAAGGTCATAGAATTAATAATATAATCTTTTAATAGATATTCTTTAATATGACTCCAATTTTCATTTGGCTTATTGAAAATATTTATGATGATATGGAAATTTGGCAATACAACTAATAATATAAATAGAAAGCTTAAAATTGACCAAATATTTAAATTTGATTTCCATTCTCTGATTCTAAACAATTTTTTACACTTCCTTTACATTCCTTAGAACTTTTTATGTAACTAAAATAGTATTTACATAAAAAGGACAATTTTTAAAAAGCAGCCTGAAAGGCTGCTTTTTATCAAGGTTACTTCCAACCAACTTCGTTAAATATCTGTACTGCTTTGGTATTGTATTCTCCTAATTGGGATAAATTAATATTTTGTGTTTTAAATTCGCCCCATGATTTTAACAGCTCAGAAGGCTCTATTGAAGGATTTGCAGGATATTCATAATTAGCTTCCGCAAACTGCTTTTGCGCTTTTTCACTGGATAAAAACTCCATAAGCTTTATTGCATTTTCTTTGTTTTTTGCATACTTGGTAAGTCCAACGCCGCTAACATTTATATGGGTTCCCGTTCCCTCTTGATTTGGGAAGAATACTCCTACCTGTTTCGCTACTTTTACTTCCTCAGCATCGGAGGAGTTGAGCATTTTCCCTACATAATAAGTATTCATGATGGCAATATCTCCTTCGCCTGCTACTACAGCTTTCGCTTGATCCCTGTCATTACCTTTCGGTTCTCTAGCCATATTTTCTACTATCCCTTTTGCCCATTTTTTAGCTTCTTCTTCACCGTTTATTGCTATCAAGGAAGCTAATAAAGATTGATTATATATATTGGACGAAGACCTTACCAGAATTTTTCCTTTCCATTTCGCATTTGTTAAATATTCATAAGTAGATAGCTCAGAAGGGTCTACCCTATCTTTAGCATATACAATCACTCTTCCTCTTACTGTAAGTCCAAACCACTCATTATCTTTATCTCTTAAATTTTCAGGAATATTGTTAAATAAAACTTCACTCTTTACAGGTTGTAATAGTTCTTTCTCTTTTGCTCTATGCAGTCTTCCTGCATCTGCTGTAATCAGCAGGTCCGCTTGCGTATCTTTTCCTTCTCTCGAAAGTCTTTCAATCAATTCATCTGATTTGCCTTTTACTAGATTGACTTTTATACCTGTTTCTTCAGTAAATAAATTTAATAACTGTTCATCCGTATCATAATGTCTGTCGGTATAAAGATTTACAACTCCTTTTTGACTGTTTTCAACTTCTTCTTTGCTGTTTGCAGCTTCTTTTTCACTATTTGCAACCTCTTTTGAACTACTTGAACACCCTGCAAATATCAGCAACGAAAATATTAATATTACACTTAACGAAAAAATATGTACTTTTCTTTTCATATTTTAAAAACCTCCACGTAAAATAATGATTATGTAATTTTACATTTTTCAAATATTTTATTGCGCAACTATCTGTCACTAAAACTCCTATTATTGCTAAAACTGCTTATTGACTTCCCCCCTTAAAAGTTTCGTTCTCATAATAACTATGATAATAGTTATCATTAATTATTCTGTATTAAATGATAATAATTATCATTATTATCAACGATTTAATTATAATTAATCCTATAAACTTTGTCAAGTTTTTATTTGATACTGTCATTGTTGAATTATTATTTTCAAAATATATGGAAAAACCATATAGATATTAGAGTGTACATGAGCATACCGCAAATTGATAGTGAAATGCCTTTTAATAACAGTTGTATATTGGTAAATACTATGATAAACTATAGATAAATTTGGTAGTATATAATAATACCAGGTCATAAAAATATAAGGAGAAAAGTATTATGCAGTTAAAAGAGTTAAAAATTGGAAATATTGTTATACCGGTACCTATCATACAGGGCGGGATGGCTATACGTATATCAACTGCCCCACTCGCAGCAGCAGTGGCTAATGAAGGTGGTATCGGAATAATTGCAGGTACTGGAATGAGTCTGGATGAACTTAGATCTGAAATCCGTAAAGCAAAGGAAATGACCAAAGGAATTGTTGGAGTAAATGTACTTTTTGCAGTGAGAGAATTTGCTAACCTGGTTAAGACTGCAATCCAGGAAGGAATTGATTTGGTAGTTTCCGGTGCTGGGTTTTCCCGTGATATGTTTGCCTGGGGTAAAGAAAGCGGCATTCCTATTGTCCCTATCGTATCATCTGCAAAGCTAGCTATCCTTGCAGAAAAATTAGGTGCTTCCGCTGTTATAGTTGAAGGCAAGGAAGCCGGAGGACATCTTGGTACCGACCGGTCTATGAGAGAAATCCTTCCAGAGGTTCGTCAAGTTGTTAAAATCCCTGTTATTGGTGCCGGTGGGGTAATTGATGGTAAAGATATTGCAGATGTTATGAGACATGGTGCCAACGGTGTTCAAATGGGTACTCGGTTTGCTGCCAGTAGCGAATCCAATGCTTCCGATCACTTTAAACATTTATATGTAAAAGCACAAAAAGAAGATATTATTCTTGTAAAAAGCCCTGTAGGCTTACCCGGACAAGGTATACGAAATCACTTTTTTAATTTAATAGAGGGTGGAAACACACCTAAAATAGAAACATGTGTAAAATGTTTAAAACGATGCTCTCATAGCTTCTGTATTATGGATGCATTGAAAAATTCATGCAAATCCGGCGATAGCGATAAAGCATTGGTTTTTTCCGGTGAATATGTTCATAAAATTAAAGAAATTCTTCCTGTAAAAACGATATTTAAGAAACTATTAAATGATGTAAAAAATGCTTGATGCAATATTAAAGCAAATTCTATCTATTTTAGTTTTGAGTTTATTTCTTAAAAGCAGTAAAATATGGGATCAAGCCTTAAATAATTTATTAATTTAGAGTAAATTATTCAAGGCCTGACCTTTTTTCTATCCAGATGCTTTTCAATTCAGTGTTTACATAACAAGCATTTAATCTTCCTTTTCCTCTTTTTCTTTCTCTAACTCTTCCTCATAGCATTCATTCTTTGAATATAAAAGATTATATAAATTCCCATGCCTTAATTCGTCCGTAATGATTTCAGTAAGTATATTGATCTGTCTTCTCTCCTGTAAAGCAAAAAGTATTTTTCTATACTTTTCTACAGCTCCCAATTCCCCCTTAAGTGCTCTTTTTAACCCCATACAGTAGGATTTAGGCTTAGTAAATTCAGTCTTGGGCGGTGGCGGAATCATCTGCCCTGTTAATTCATAATAAATTTGCCTAAACAGACCAAAGTGTTTTTTTTCATCATCTCTGATGCCTCTAATAATATTTTTATCCTCTTCTGATGGTGCTGTATTTAACAGGTAGTCATAAAACATCTCATCTTCTCTTTCACCTGCTACTGCTTGTCTTATAAGCTGTAGTGCCATAGGCAGATTATATGGATAACTATATTGGTCTCGCGGCGTCATCATATATTGATCATGCGGCATCATCGGATACATATATCCAGGTCTGTATGAATAGTAATCATAATATTGCATCTCTTATTCCCCCTACATAATAAATACTTGGGCAGGATCACATGCCCTTATAGTATCATATGCTCTATATTTATAAGATGTTCATAAGAAAATAACATAATGTGTCAATATTAATAATAATCTTTTATTGTGGAAAGTTTACCATTTAATGTTTTTCAAAAAACTTTTAGTATAATCGTTAGACATATACTGTGTTTCAATATCACGTATAACTCTGGAATAAATTACTTGTATATTTTTTATGAAGTTCCTGATATAATACCTCATGTATCTCCTTTTCTAAGCTTAGGGTATGTATCATAAGTTTACATAACCTATTTTTTTGTAAAAGGAACTTTTGTATTTCTGAAAAAACACTTTCTATCATTTTAATGCAACACACTACTAAGATTTATTACAATATATTAGAAAGGGGATTATATGTCAAATAAGAATAATACACACCAGGAATTTAAACCGTTTATTCCTGCAGGAAAAATTATGCCGGAATTCACCGGGACATCGATTATACTTGGTATTATATTGGCTACAGTATTCGGTGCGGCAAATGCTTACTTAGGACTAAGAGTAGGCATGACTATCAGTGCATCTATACCAGCAGCTGTTATATCCATGGGAATAATCCGTGGAATCTTAAGAAAAGAATCCATTTTAGAAAACAATATGGTTCAAACAATCGGTTCCGCAGGAGAATCGCTGGCAGCTGGTGCCATCTTTACAATACCTGCGCTCTATATCTGGATGAATGAGTGGAATATGGGAACCCCTAATCTTATAACCATTATGGTTATTGCGCTCTGCGGCGGTATTTTAGGAGTACTATTTATGATTCCTCTGCGAAAAGCATTAATTGTAAATGAACATGGAACTTTACCGTATCCCGAGGGTACAGCCTGTGCAGAAGTGCTTCTTGCCGGTGAAGAAGGAGGGGACAAAGCTAAATCCGTATTTACTGGTTTGGGAATTGGTGCATTATATAAATTCATCGCTGACGGACTGAAGCTATTTCCCAGCAAAATTGAAACTACCATTCCTGGTATTAATCGAGGTGCTATTGGTGGAGATGTACTGCCGGCATTACTTGGAGTCGGCTTTATTATAGGACCAAGAATTGCAGCCTACATGTTAGCTGGCGCCGTTGTTGGATGGCTTGCAATTATTCCATTAATTTCTCACATTGGCAATATTAGTGAAATTATTATGTATCCGGCTTCTATTCCAATTAGTGAATTGGATCACTGGGGAATTTGGGACAACTATATTCGATATGTGGGTGCCGGAGCTGTTGCATTTGGAGGAATTTTTAGCTTAATTAAATCGCTCCCGTTAATTGTTTCCACATTTAAAGAAGCAATTAAAGATTATTCCAAAGGAATTGGCGGAAATTCAACCAAAAGAACCGATGCTGATATGCCAATGAAATTTGTTCTAATCGGTATATTAGTAGTCGTATTGGCAATGATGATGTTACCTATCATTCCGGTAGGAATCAGTGGTGCGTTATTAATTGCAGTTTTTGGATTTTTCTTTGCAACAGTTTCTTCAAGATTAGTAGGGCTTGTAGGAAGCTCGTCCAATCCTGTATCCGGAATGACAATAGCTACATTAATTATTACTGCAATTGTTTTTAAAGCAACTGGAAATGACGGTCAAACAGGAATGCTTGCAACATTAACAGTAGGATCTATCATTTGTATCATTGCTGCGATGGCCGGAGATACTTCTCAAGATTTAAAAACCGGATTTCTTGTGGGGGCAACTCCATATAAGCAGCAGTCTGGAGAATTAATCGGTGCCGTAGCTTCTGCATTGACAATTGGTATTGTATTGATGATTCTTAATAATGCATGGGGATTTGGTTCCTCTGAACTTCCAGCTCCTCAAGCAACTCTAATGAGACTGGTTATTGAAGGGGTTATGGGTGGAAACTTGCCTTGGGCATTGATATTTACCGGCGCAGGTATCGGTATTGCCATTGAAATGTTAGGTATACCAGTGCTTCCATTTGCTGTTGGTTTATACTTGCCGATTCACTTAAGTACGCCTATTATGGTAGGAGGCGTTCTAAGAGGCATACTGGATAAACATCTAAATAAGAAAAATGCAGACGAAGCATCTATTAAGGATAAAATTGAAGGTGGAATTCTTTATTCTTCAGGTTTAATCGCCGGCGAAGGTTTAGTCGGAATTATACTAGCCATATTAGCAGCAGCAAATCTAAAAATCAACATAGGAAATTATGCGTTAGGACAAATAGGTGCATTAATATTCTTTATTTTATTAGTATTATCGCTTATGAAATATTCTTTTTGGAAAAAGTCATAATATATAACAATAGAATAAACCAAGAGGATATTCTTCAATATCCTCTTTTTACTTTTTACATTTTGAGGTGAAATCATGAGTCAAAAAATTAAAAAAACAGATAATTTTTTAGACTTAATACCTGTGATAAAACGAAATCAATCTTGGATAAAAAAAGAAAATGGACTTATTGAAATTATCATTCCTAGAAATAAAATTTTAGATCGAATTGTTAGAATATTTCACAAAACACCTAAAGTAATGAGAATTGAATTGGATAAAGTAGGAAGCTGTGTTTGGAAAAATATCGATGGTAAAAAAAATATTGAAGAAATCGGGAAAATTTTAAAAGCCGAATTCGGACAAGAAGTAGAACCTTTATATCAACGATTAGGTACTTATATTAACATTTTGAAGAATAATAAATTTATCGTGTTGAAAAAATAAAAGTCTTATTTTTGATCTAATATATCATTCACTTATATATCACGAATAGTTTAAATAAAGAATTTTAATAAAAATAAAATCCCAACAATAATATTGGTAAGTAACGCCCCTGCCATACATAGTATCAATTGCGTTATATGAGATTTTGTGTTAAAATCTCATTGGTATTTTTGATCATAGTCTAAGACACCCCTTTTTAAAATTGAATTTACATGGGTATCTTAGACTATTTTTTGTCTCTTTTTAAATGAAATTCTTTCCTTGGAATATTATTCATCAACTAAATTAAATACACCCTACAGTAACATAGCAAGCCAACCGTTAACCATCTTTCGCTGTGTTTACACCTAGAAGCTGCAATTCTTGCTTCCATTGTTGATATTGAAGCCAGTTTTAAATTAGACGGCTTTCCATCAAAAAATGAAACTTTTTCGGCGCAGTCTCCACATGCAAATATATCATTATCACTTGTCTGCATATACCGGTTGACCTGAATACCTTTTGTAGGGCTAATTTGAATATCTGCCTCTTCTTCTGGGTATTGGTGGAACAATCGGATTAGAGCCCATTGCAAGTAACAGTTTGATATGCTTGACAAACTACCTTTCCCTATAATTTTTCTAGTTTCTTTTAAACTCTTCACCCGTATTGTCACCAAATTCTTAATTGAGAATATAATGTTACTGTACGAGAAGGGAGGTGATACTGATGAAGAAAAAAATAAGACTAATATTGCTTCCTATCTTTATTGTAAGCTTTATAGCCATCAACTTTACCAGTTGTAGTACTAAAAAGGAATTAACTAAAGTAAGAGTTAATGAAGTTACACACTCTATCTTCTACGCACCACAATATGCTGCAATTAGCCAGGGATTCTTTAAAGAAGAAGGATTGGAAATTGAACTTACTAATGGTGGTGGAGCTGATAAAGTAATGACAGCCTTACTGTCTGGACAGTGTGACATCGGTTTCATGGGCCCTGAAGCAACATTGTATGTTTATAACCAGGGTAAAGAAGATTACGCTGTCAACTTTGCTCAATTAACTAAGCGAGATGGTTCCTTCCTGATGGCAAGAAAACCTGACCCTAACTTTACATGGGATAAGGTAAAGGGAAAACATATTATTGCAGGCAGAAAAGGCGGTATGCCTGAAATGACGTTAGAATACGTCATCCGCAAGCACGGCATGATTCCTAATAAAGATGTAACATGTGACACTACCATCCAATTTAATCTAATGGCTGGCGCTTTTACTGGTGGAACCGGTGATTATGTTGCATTGTTTGAGCCCACAGCCAGTATGTTAGAAAAAGAGGGAAAAGGTTATATCGTTGCTTCTATAGGAAAAGACAGTGGTGAAGTACCTTATACTGTTTACTCTGCAAAGAAAAGTTACATAGAAAAAAACAAAGATATTATCCAGAAGTTTACGAATGCGATATACAAAGGGCAGCAGTGGGTAGAAAAAAGTTCATATGAAGAAATTGCTAAAGCTATCAAACCTTTTTTCCCGGATGCTAATGATGAAATATTAGTAACAGTTGTAAAAAGGTACAAGGATCAGGACACCTGGGCTAAAAATCCCATCTTAACGCCAGAGGCACTTGATTTACTTCAAACCATTATATCCGAAGCCGGTGAATTGGATAAAAAAGTTCCTTATGAAAAAGTTGTAACAACCGAATTCGCAGAAAGGGCAATTAAAAAAATTAAATAAAAATATATAAAAATGCGTCTATATCAAAAATGATAGACGCATTTTTATATATTTTTAATATTTTTTTAACTTTTTCAATAGATTATTAATAATTTGACTAGCACAAATCCAGATATATAGCACATTTGACTATTTTACCATATTTTTATCATTTAATAATTTTGTAATATTTAGTATTATATAATACAGTAGCATAATAATGAAAGGTGAACGATATGACGACTCATTTTAAAAAAATTCTTATTTCGATTATAATAACGGGACTTATAATTCCTTCAGGATACATAATATCTAAGCAGTCAGTAAAACTTTCAAAAGCTAGTCGGCACGACAATGCTACTGTGAAAGAAGCACAAATTGCAACAAAAAAAACAGAGCAAATCAGCACTAAAAATGATAATGAAAACAAGAATACCATTATGCAGGCGCCTCAAAAAGATTTTCAGGCAGCACCAAAACAGCAATTCGACCAATCACAGCAAGAAAAAAAGACTGAGGCGGTAAATAAAGACACCCAAGTTTCAAGTGTTGCTGCTGCAAGTATTGGAAGTGATTCAAAAAGATCTATAAGTTCTGAAGTTTCAAGGAATACAGTAACAGCTAATCCTGCTCTCCCTTGGTTTGGACAAGCTGAGAACATATTTTCAATTGGTACTGTTGCAACAGTAACCGATGTGGCTACCGGGTTAAAGTTTAAGCTTAAAAGAACTTACGGCTATAATCATGCTGATTGCGAAACACTCACATTAAAAGATACCGAAATACTCAAACAAATTTACGGTGGACAGTGGAGTTGGGAAAGAAGGGCTGTTATTGTAGAAATTAACGGGCAAAAAATCGCTGCTTCCATAACCGGAATGCCTCATGCAGGCCGTGACGACCAACCTGCGAATATTCAGGTGAGTAATCGAAGTAAAGGATATGGCTATGGATACAATTTAGATGCTGTAAAAGGAAATGGAATGGATGGACACATTGATATACACTTCTTAGGAAGCAAAACCCATGGAACTAATAGGGTGGATCCTCAACATCAAGCAAAAGTCAAAGAAGCCGCAGCCGCAATACGATAAAGATTTAGATTGAGATTAAGAAAATAGTCGGTAATTCTTTCTTAATCTCAATCTTATCTTCAATCTATTTATAATTATTCACGTTATCTAGAACTAATTGATAAACATCTTTTAACGCTAGTTGATTACTTTCTGCGATCCTTTTACAATCCTCATATTCAGGGGCGTACTTTTCTAACTCATCCATATTGGAAACTTTCACTCTAGCTGGTCCGTAAGGTGTATCTACGCTGATAATTTTTCTATCCATACATACTCTTTCTGTTTTATATTTTCGAATTCCTATTGTAGTGGTTTCCCTGAAAATGATTTGTTGAATGTCGTCCACCTTTTCCTGTGAACATATTGTTGTTAGTTTTACTGCCGGACGGTTCTTTTTCATGTATATAGGAGTATAAAAAACATCCAGCGCACCGGCACCAAAAAGCTTCTCCATTACGTATCCCGCAACTTCTCCGCTCATATCGTCAATGTTGCTTTCCAACATCATTACTTCATTATGAGGGGTTATTTTTTTTTTGACCTCTCCGAGCGTAACTCGTAAGAGGTTTGGAATTTCCATATCCCTTTTTCCTGTGCCGTATCCTACCTTTTCCACAATCATTTCAGGCATATTTCCAAATTCCTGGGCTAGCACAGCAATGATTGCCGCCCCCGTTGGCGTAACCAATTCATATTTGATCCCTGTAGAATAAAACGGAATAGAACCGTTACGTAATATTTCCAGTGTTGCAGGAGCCGGTATGGGGATTAAGCCATGTTGGCATTTGATAAAACCTGTCCCGTCATGTAACGGTGAACTAATCACTTTGTCTATCTTTAGCATATTGATACATATTGCCACGCCAACAATATCTACAATTGAATCCAATGCTCCTACTTCATGGAAATGAATATTTTCAATGGTGGTACCATGTATCTTTGCTTCAGCTTGAGCAACTTTTAAAAACATAGCTTTACTCAGATTCTTTACTTTTTCATCCAAATCACTTTCATCGATCATTTTTTCAATATCATGTAAATTTCGATGATAATGTCCATGACTATGTTGGTGGTGATGTTCGTCGTTATGGTGTGAATGGCTATGGTGGGCATTATGGTCGTCATATAGTATTACATTTACATCGGTACCTTCTATACCATTCTTTTTCGCTCTGGAAAATTCAATGGAAAAACCCTCTACATTTAATTTCCCTAATTCAGCTAAAAATTGTTGTTTGTCTATCCCCAAATCAAGTAACGCACCCAGCGTCATATCTCCACTGATACCTGCAAAACAGTCAAAGTATAATACTCTCATATGTATTCCTCCATATTTTAGTTTGAAAGTTTACAGTTCACGGTTCACATACGTTAAAATTACAATAAAATCTGTACACTTATGAACTGTTAACTATTTTCTCCTAACTTATTAATCATGCTAGCCAAATATGCGGCTCCAAAACCGTTATCTATATTCACCACACCTACTCCGCTGGCGCAGCTATTTAACATGCATAACAATGCTGATAAACCATTAAAGTTTGCTCCATAGCCTACACTGGTTGGTACAGCAATTACCGGCTTGTCCACCAGTCCACCCACCACGCTGGCAAGTGCACCTTCCATGCCTGCAACTACAATCAATACATTAGCCTGCATAAGTAAATCCGTTTTGGAAAGCAGACGGTGAATCCCGGCTACACCTACATCATAGAGGCGCTCAACAGTATTACCTAATGTTTCTGCCGTAACTGCCGCTTCCTCCGCTACAGGAATATCGGCAGTCCCTCCCGTAACCACCAGAATTTTCTTACTGGTCTTTGGTATATCTTGTTGCTTAATCACTACCGTTTTGGCCAATTCATAATATACTGCATCATTGGTAACCTCTTTTATGGCTTCATATACTTCTTTTTCTGCTCTACTGGCAATAATATTGTTATCTTTATGCGCTATCATATGGCGCACAATGCCCTTGATATGATCCAAACTTTTACCCGGACAGTAAATCACTTCAGGATAACCATTTCGAATCGCCCGATGATGATCCACTTTTGCATAACCTAAATCCTCATAAGGAAGGGTTTTTAATTTTTCTAACGCAGTGTTAATATCCGTTTCTCCGTTTTTTACATTCTCCAGGAGCAAACGTAATTTTTCCATATCCATAAGTTATTCTCCTTCACATTTTTATTATTTCATAGACACTTTCTTTTAAAATGTCGAAGAATTTTTAAATTTTCTTTTCTTCTTCTTTTAACACTTCATTCATACTACCGGTTCTATACCCTTCAAGATCCAATGTCACATATGTAAAACCAATTTCTTTGAATTTGCTTGCTATTTTATCAAGAAATTGTTCATTGAAAAATCTTTTTCTATCCTCAGGTAATACTTCAATCCTCGCAATATCACCATGATGCCTCACACGAAATTGCCTAAATCCCAAATCCATTAGATATTCTTCCCCTTGCTCTACCATCCGTAATTTTTCCCGCGTAATTTTTGTGCCATAGGGAATTCTTGATGCCAGACAAGCAAAAGAAGGCTTGTCCCATGTCGGTAAATTCATCTCTTTGGATAATTCTCTTATTTCTTGTTTTGTAAGCCCTACAATTTTTAATGGACTTACTACCTCTAGCTCTGTTATTGCTTTTGTCCCTGGACGAAAGTCATTAGCATCGTCTGCATTAGACCCATCTGCAACATAATGAATCCCGTTCTGTACAGCAATCTCTTTTATTTTTGTAAATATAGCATGTTTGCAAAAATAACACCGATCCTTAGTATTTTCTACAAATTCTTTTACACTATATTCGTCTGCATCAATGATAATGTGTTTGACACCAAGCTGGGCGGCAAATGCTTTTGCTTCCTTGTTTTCTCTCTGGGTATACATGGATGACCGAATAGTAACAGCTATAGCCTTGTCCCTAAGTACTTGATGAGTTACTGCCAAAAGAAAAGTACTGTCTACACCACCTGAGAAAGCCACACCCAAACTTCCCAGTTCTTTGATATATTGTTTTAAATGATTATATTTGCTTTGTAAATCCAAGATGATCTTCCTTTTCTATTAAAAATGTTCTTTTTAAATCTATTATACATAATTTTTCATCATTGATGAATGCCGCATAAAGTTTCAAAAGAATCTACCTTGATAAATACCTCGGGCTTTATGCCCCGTGTTTAAAATCGAAGATTCTTTTATTACGAATAACACATCCGCCTTATACTATAAATTTGCAATATATTTTAATCGCTCAATGATCGGCAAATGCTGCGTACACAGTTCTTCACATTTTCCACAGGCAATACACTCAGCTGCCTTCTTCTTGTTGATACCCCAATGATATTTTAATCGGTTATTTACTTCCTTGTCTGGTTTTTTAAGGATACGCATATTGTAGGCATCCATATATTTAGGAATTTCAATATCTTTTGGACAGCCTTTACAATATTGACATCCGGTACAAAGCGCATCTAGCGATTCATTTAATTTTTTAGCCATCTCATTTAATCGCTCTTCTGTCATTTCTCTAAAGTTTTCTCCAGATTTTACATTTTCTTCAACCTCTTCTATCGTTCCCATTCCCGGAAGCACAACTGTAATTTCTTTATGAGATGCATTGAATTTTAGTGCTGCCTGAACCACCGAATCATATTCATTTTCTTTTAGAAAGCTGTAGAAATCTTCATTTTGTGGTATAATGCCTCCTCCCAATGGGTTCATAGTCACTACACCTAAACCCTTCTCATACGCAGCTTTTATTCCTTTTTGTCGAAACGCAAAGTTTGTTGCATTATAACCAAGTGTAACGCCTTCAAAATAGCCTTCATTTACAATGGTTTGAATTTCTTCTCCATTACAATGAGTGGAAAAAACAATATGTTCTATCAGGCCTTCCTCTTTTGCTTTTAAGGCCCCTTCATAAGGTCCCCCAGGCGCCATCACCTTTCTATACTGGTTTAGGTTTAGAATACACCACATATTGAAAAACGTAATCTTTTGCAGACCCATTCTTTTTAATGATTTCTCTATTCTTCTTCTCACAGCATCTGCTGTGGATTCATAGTTTAGCATACTTTTAGTTGATACATAAAAAGGATTTGGCATATCTTTAAAAGCTTCTCCCATAATGTCTTCACTTGTATCATCACAATAGAATGGTGCAGTATCAAAATAGTTGACCCCTAGTTCACTGGCTCTTCTCACAACTTGTGCACACTTTTCAAGAGAGCCGCTCTTATAATCTTCTTTTCTAAATCTCATTCCGCCAAAACCAATAACAGACACTTTTTTTCCTGTTTTTCCATATTCTTTATATTGCATTCTATATCCTCCCTACTTTTGGTTAAATTTCATTTGCAAATTCACTAAAAGTTTGCTTTATTTTTTCTATGTTTACCACATAATAACAAAATGTATCATTTTTTTCACAAGTTACTAATCCTGCTTGCTTTAATATTTTTAAATGATGTGAAATATTAGGTTGAGATACGCCCAGTTCCTCTGCTAATTCACAGACACACAAATCTTTTTGCTGCACCTGCTTCTCTCCGGAAAGCAGCTTTAGTATTTCAAGTCTTAATGGGGCGGATAACGCCTTGAATACTTCCGCAAATCCCTCAGTATTAGTCATCGTTCACCTCTAAATAGAATATTTAAATATATAAATATTTCAATATATTATTTTATATGTTTTTTTCACATTTTGCAATATGTATGCTTATATGCTTATATGTATGTTAGATCAACAAAAAACTACCTTATACAGGTAGTTGATCTTCTTGTAATTCCATATTGTAAATTTTTTGTTTTCTAAAGTAAGCTTCTCTCTCCAAGTATCTTGTCATAACATGCCGTAAATCTAATACGTCATTCATTTCAAAGAAACCGACTTTGTCATGAATAAACCTTACAGCCTTTAACGCTCCTAATGCAAATGCTGTTCTAGAAAATGATTCATGAGCTATTTCAACCTTATCATATTCACTGGCAAGAACAACTTCATGTCTTCCAATAATTCCTCCAGCCCTCACTGCATGAATTGGCACTTCTGTATAATCAAGGTCGTGAAGATTGATATCACGATTGATGGACATACCTTTTAATACCTCGTTGGCAATCTTTTTTGCGGTGCCGGAAGGTGCATCTTTTTTATCTTTAAAATGAGATTCTACAATTGTACAATCATAACTTTCTAAAATACTTGCAGCCAAATTAGTAAGAACCATCAATACATTAACACCTAAAGTGATATTTGGCGCATGTACAATGCCAACTTTATTATTTTTAGCAATAGACATCAATTTTTTGGTTTGTATTTCATTAAAACCAGTAGTACCGATAACCATTCGTACTTTCATTTTTGCAAGAATTTCTGCATTCCTTACTGTACCCTCAGGATTTGAAAAATCAATGGCTACATCTGGCTTGTATTTAAAGATGTTGGTTTCCAAGTTTCTACAGCTATCTACTATAATTCCTGTGTCTCGGGTATTTAATATTTCACCTAAATCTTTGCCAATTTTATTACTCGTTTCACTGCATACCGCCATGACTAAATCAATATCCTCTTGCTGTAATAAGATTTTAGCAATCTCTTTGCCTGTTCTCCCCATACCGATTAGACATACACGAATTACATCAGCCATCGATATCCCTCCCATATATTTTAGTGTATTTGAGCCCTCATTATATTATATGAATGTAACAACTTAATTATACACATTAAGTTGTTACTTGTCAATATTTGTGTTTCTTTAAAGATAAATAATTTTATATTGAGCGTGTCATTCAATTCATTTTATGTATAAAATGGTTTTAGGTACATTGTTAAATTGTTAAAAAAAATACTTTATAAATTTATTGCTATAATATATAATACTTTAATAGGATATATCAACAAATGATGTATAATACTATATATTAATAATTTAATTTCGGAGGTTAGCTATGCCAAAAAGCAGTACACCATCAAGATATCAGCAAATCGCTTTAGATATTGCACAACGAATTGTAAACAAAGAATTTGCTATAGGAGAAAAAGTTCACGGAAGATCTGTATTAGCCAGTATGTATAATGTATCTCCGGAAACAATCAGAAAGGCCGTTGCTTTACTGCAGAACATGGACGTTCTACAGGTTAATCAAGGTAGTGGTATTGTTATTAACTCAATTGATAAGGCATATAATTTTATTCAAAGGTTTAAATTTCGTGATTCTATCAGTTCATTAAAACATGATGTGGAAAAACTGTTAGAGCAAAAAAAAGAAATTGATAAAAAATTGGAAGAAACATTAAATAATATTATAGAATATTCGGACAAACTTAAAAATCTTTCTCCTTATAATCCAATCGAAGTAGAAATCAGCCACAAATCTAAATATATCGGTCATACCATTTCAGAATTAAAATTTTGGCAAAATACAGGTGGAACGGTTGTAGCTCTTCGCAAAGGAAATGACCTAATTATTTCACCGGGCCCATACGCAGTATTAGAAGAAGGAGATCTGGTTGTAGTTGTAGGTGGAAATACTATTTTAGATGATGTTGAAAAGTTTTTAAATGGTGATAAAAAGAAAATAAAAGCTGATTGAATTATCAATCAGCTTTTTTGTGGCTCCTCAAGTAGGACTCGAACCTACGACCCTGCGGTTAACAGCCGCATGCTCTACCAACTGAGCTATTGAGGATTATCTAAATTCCGGCAACGACC
>JASGMB010000078.1 GCA_030156665.1 Clostridiales bacterium | reverse complement strand
GGAGCTACAAGGCTAAGAGCCTGTAAACTTGCTGCGGGCCGCATCAAACTCGCTGTCGCTCAAACAAGTGATGCGGCTTTTCCTCCGCTGCGTTAACAGACTCTAAGCCTTTCCGCAACGTTATTTCCATAATATTCTTCAAATAAAAAATATACGCCCCCGTGAACTGTAAACAAAATTTCTCTATTTTTTAATAAATATCATAACCTGGACCATACCCATAACCTGGACCGTATCCGTAGCCATAATAACCTCTTCTTCTCAGTAGTTCTCTAATTAATAGAATAGTAATTAATGCTCTGAACAGACCTCGTGAACCATAATATTGTTTTGTTTCACTTTCTGTATCTGATTGTATACCATAATCTCTCATCATATCAGGATTTTGTGACATAAATTCTTCATAGATTTCATCTGTCATCTGTTCTATCATATCATAGCTTGGATATGGATACATCATTGGATTATGAGATATATCCATCATTTCACATTTTCTCTTAACTACAGGATATACAATATAATATATATCCGGATATTTCATGGGCTCATAATCCATCATATCTGGATAATATTGCCGCATATAATCTTGATAATATCCGTAATTCATATATAGACCTCCTTACTTAATTTTATTAATAAACTTCTAACATTTTTATATATTGGTTATAAAATATCTCATTATTATTATATGAATTTATGTCAATATGGTGACAGTACTTTTAAGATTAAAAAAAGATATGTACAACCTATAATGCACATATCTTTTTAAAACTTTAATCTCTATTCATATACCACTTACCGCTATTATTTCTAGCCCATTCATCATAACTATCATATTTTAAATTTTTATCCAGTACATGCCAAATCTCAGGCTTTTCAAATCCTCTTCTCCATGCTGCAACACCGGCAAGCCCATATTTGTGTACGAGAGATGTCTTAAGATTAATGGAATTGGCATCTTCCATCCATATTTTATAGGTCTTATATCCCTTTTTATATGTGGCCAAATATTGTCCACTCTGCTCGTCCCAAACTAGGATTGCACCATTATTTTTAATCAATTCATCGGCAGTCTGCATAGAAATAGCCGTCGTTTTTGTTACTCTTCCATTCACTTCTTCCCATACTCGGGTATAAAGCGGTATTCCTAAAAACATCTTTTCTTTTGGAACCTGCTCTAAAACTCCTTGCAGCCCTTTTTCTACCCAACTGTACTGAGCTACAGACCCGCTTTTTTTACTCCAACTTCCATTTTGGTCATAAGCCATTAGCATGATATAATCAGCTTCTTCCCCAAGAACTTTTCTATCATAACACATTGACCATGTCCAACTTGTAGGTTCAATCTTGGTAACATCCACCGACGTAACGAGTCCTTGTTCCCTTAATACCGGGGCTAATTCCCGTACAAATTGGGAGAGTTCATGTCTATCATCATAATATACATTTTCAAAATCGATGTTGATTCCGTCTAATTTATATTTCTTAGTGTAGTCTAATAATAGTTCAATAGATTTTCTACGTGCCTCTTTATCATTTAACATTTTATTGGCAATATCTTTATCAAACTCATTTCTAAAAAGTCCCCATACATCATAATCTTTTTGATGGGCCCATTGAATGAAATCATCATCTCCCATATCCACCATGTGTATTTTTTCTTTACTATCTTTATATATAACAGGATCCTTCGCTTTTACTCCTAACGGATGTGTATCCTTTCTCAATTCAAACCATGTTGGAGAGATAACATCTAATCCTTCCATACTTTTAACTTGCGACATATCTGGAGTTTTTACAGACACCTGCTCCCACACCAGACTAATATTTTGGTCTTGATACAGTCTATCTTTCACGTTATAAATTTTCCAACCATCCTGCATTTTTCTAAGACTAAACTTTTTTTCAACTTTATAGGATTTTACTCTACGGGAACCATCGTCAAATGTCCTTGTGTATTTTGCATCATATAATACTTCTGCTTCTGCTAGATATTTGGTTAACTGCGTAATTTCTATATCCATATTGTTATTGGACTCTTGTACCTTTATATCTTTTTGTCGGTATAATTCAATAATATCTGCTTTTATTTGATTATCATTATATTCTCTACCAATAGAATGGGTTAAATTATATTTCAAATCTGTATTTCCGCTGTTTTTCTTTTTAATATATTCATTTATATATTTCTTTATCAATGTTGTTAGCTCTGTTTTTTCTTTGCGTCCTTGGACTTCGGACGTACCGGAAGCACCATCTATAATATTTAACATTCTTTTTATCATCACGGCTGCTTCAGCTCTTAAGGCATTGTTTCCGGGTCTAAACGTATTATCTTCATATCCATTGATGATTCCACTGTTTATAGCTGCATTCAATTCTGTTTTATACGGATAACTGCTTTTGATATCTTTAAAACTTTTAGAGACAACCGATTTCCCTTCCAATTGCATAGCTCTTATTAGTGTAAGTACAATTTCTTCACGGGTAATTTTCTTATCCGGAAAGAATGTTCCATTCCCATTACCTTTCACAATCCCTTTTTCTTTTGCAATCGATACAACACGATAATACCACTCTGTCGGTTTTACATCATTGAAATACTGCTCATCTGACGTTAAATCATTTCCATAATTTAATGCTCTGACCAATAATGCAATGAATTCCGCTCTGCTGATGAGCTGGTCGGGATTGGCTTTTCTATTATCTCCTTTTAATATTTCCATATAAGCCAATTCTCTGATATCATCTTCTGCCCAATGTCCTGAAATATCTTTCATGTAAAAATCATCTTTTCCTTGAAATGCATACACTTGAAAGGAAAAAACAAACGATATCAAGATAAAGAAAATCGGAAACAATATGTTCTTATTTATTATACTTTTTCTCAATTGACCCCCTCCTAAAACTTATCTGCTATGCTAAGCGGCACTAACTGCTGGTAAAACACGCTACTTCTATCTTAACATTATGTAAACTTCGTTTCTACAGGAAATAGATGGTGAAAAAAATACTAATCCAAAAGGATTAGTATTTTAATATCTAAAAAATTTATTATATTTCTGTAGATTGACCCTCATGCTTATCTTGTGTTTTAGGCATCTCCGGTAATGGTTCAGGATTCATCACTGGCTGTGATTGTTCTGCCGGCTGTTCCGTCTCTTCAGGTTGACTAGGTTGAGGTTGGTCCGGTTGTTTAGACGGTTCCATCTTTTGCTCTTCTTTTATTGGTTTAACTTTTTTCTCTACCTTCTTCGTTCCTTTTATTTCTATCTGCTCAATAGGCCTGTATCTACTTCGGGTAATTAAATTTTTACTTATTTCTTTGCCATCTTGCTTTATAATCTTATAGGTATCTACTACATATCCATTTGAACCTCTTTGCTTTATAGTTGTTTTACCCTCTTCTAAATTTGGATCATTTTCATATCGCACAGTAAATGGTATGGTCTCGATTATTACATTTTCTATTTCTACCGATTTCCCAACTGTTTCACTGGTTCCCCAAATTTCAAAAGTAAGCCGTCCCCCTTGTGCTTTTGCTATTAATCGGATAGGCCACTGCGTACTATTTTTGAACTTAAAATCTATTATACCGTAAGCTACTGCTGCATCCTGCCCGAAAGGCACATATTTTACCGTCATAGAGTGATTTGTTCTGCTAACTACTTCAAGGTCAGAAAAGAGTACAGCATTATATAGTGTTGATGAAACCTGACATATTCCTCCACCTATTCCATCAACAATCTGGCCTGCCACATAAATTTTAGCATTTTTATAACCCGTTTCGGGCGTTCTTTCTCCCACTACTTCATTGTAAGAAAAAGTATCTCCCGGTGCCAATACAACGTTATTAATTTGATTCGCCGCCAATTCCACATTATTGCTTCGTTCATAGTAATTTATATCATAAAAAGTACTATATTGAGACAATTGATCTTTAAATAGCTTTTTCTCTAAAGCTTCCCGGGTTATTTTAGGCTGCGTAATGGTAAGAGGAATTGAAAATGTTTCACCTTCTAAACGGTGCTGTTCAATGATTTTTTTCGCTTCTGCCTTATCAAAATGCTTCCCTTCTTTATGTGGAATGATATTGATTCTATAATTTTTCACCTCATAATGTGCATCGGCAGGTTCTTCACATACGTGTTCATATAATTTTTCCACATCTACTTGCTTAGGGTCTACCCTTTCCGGAAAAATTTCAATATCAGGATATATGGTATCCGCAGGAAAAATTTCAGATGTAATGGCTTCCAAGACTTGACTGGCAGCATTGGCAATATTTATTACCTCACCATGAGTTCCATTGGTTACCTTTAATAAGTCACCTTCAATGGTTACCCTATATTCTTTTACGGGTATATTAACCTCGTTGGCTAATGCTTTTATATGACTCTTTAATTTTTTCTGATCGACTTGAATTTTTAATGGAATAACAATATTATTTCTCTTTATCTTTGAAATAGTAAACAATCTTCTAAACCAATTATCTTTTCTACCGATATCAAATGCTTGGGAAACTGTTTCTTCAATATCATAGGCAGCATTCACTTCTTTATAATAAATTTCTTTGCTTTTGCCCATGCTCGTTATTCTTATTTTTTTATTATCTAATCCGGATTGATATTTTTCTTTAAGTTTTTTAATAGCAGATTGTTGACTTTCTCCCCCTACATGTACTTCATTTATATATATACCCGCATATATATTAGGATAGGATAGAATATTATGTATGCCAAATGCTGCTAAAACAATCATCACAATGAATACAATAGAAAAGTATATTAATCCGTACTTAAAAGTACGGGGTGTAATCATTGGTCGTATATTTTGTTCCTGTTGACTTTTTAATGAGTTGTCCATATGCCTTCCCCCCCTCCTTTCATTTTATATACATATTTTCTTTCAGCATAAATATTATATATTAGACATCTTATTTATATTAAAAGTTTCAACTTTTCCTTACCTTTTAGTTTATGATCATATTTGCGCATTGCATGTAAAACGATGTATTTTTGAGCAAATCATCATAATGCACATGAAATTGTTAAAATATATACAAAGATTTAGTCATTTTATATGTTGATAATCTTTACAAATGGTGTTAGACTTTAAATGAAACTACTACTAATACTTTTTTCATACTAAGCCTCCTTATTGATATATAAGGAGACTTTTTTCTTTTCACCTTTTTACAAACGTTTTTTATCAATTTTGCTGAAAGTTTTTTATACGTTCATATATTGAATAAAGAAACCTGTTGTTTCAGCTCTAAATATACACCAATTTCTCCATGGCCCCTGAAATTCTTTTAATATATTTACTATCTCTATTAATTGTTCTTTGTTGACTTCTTTATACTCACTAACCTCATCTTCCAAAGCATCTTCTAATATATTACCACCAATTTCTTTAAGCCAAAAAAGATAAGAATAAAAATTTAATTTTTTATTTTTATGAAGAATATTAAATTGAATTACACCTAAGAATTTTTCGATATTAGTTTGTAATCCTAATTCTTCTTTTACTTCTCTTTGAAGAGCCTCAATAATATCTTCCCCATGGTTAATTCCTCCGGTAGGAATCCTATATATAGTTTTGGGATAGAATGAAGTCCTTACCACTATAATTTTACCATTAGGTCTTTCAACAGCAAACGCAACTTCTCCCTTTCTATCATTTTCAATCTTATCTTTAAATTCCTCAAAAAACTCACTGTTTGTGATATTTAGATTGACTTCTTTTACCACTGCTTCTCTTCCATAATGACATTTCAATATTTCAAACTTTTGTTGATCAAATATATTGCCCAATACTTTTCTCTCCCTTTACAGTATATTATAAATATTACTTTGTAATCTTAAATTTTAATTTTTTACATTAAAAATTCACACGTAAAATATTATATCATAAATTATCTTTAAAAAATTGCCTATATTACTTTAAAGCATAGCAATAACATTGCCAGTTTCCTGGTTATAGATAACGGTATCATAGTTGTAACCCTTTTTACCAGCTAATTGGTAATATAATTTATGGCAATATTATCTTTTTACAAAATTCGTGGTTGAACCGAAAAATATTAATTAAAATATCTATTTTTCATCAATAAAAAATGCAGTTAAAAGACAAATCATAAAGTTTTACTTTGTCATAATAACTGCATACTTAAATTTTATTAGGCCATTCATATTTTCACACATTGTATTCACAACTTATATAGCATTTTTGTGGATAACTCAAATTTATCAAATAGTACTCCAATATGCATTTAAACTAGAGTTTTATACATTACAAGCTATTTTTATTTAAGTTTATCCACAAACGCTGTGGATATGTCAGGATGATATCCACAACACAATCCACAATAAATACTCAATACATTTTTATTAAAGTTCCAATTTCATATCACCATATTTTATCCAACCTATTCTTCTAAGTAGTTCAGAGAAAGTAAAAGACAAAACAGCCGGTAATATAAAATGCATAAGTCCAATTTTTATAAATACATCGGGATTTGCCCCCATAGCTTCATTACTTAATGTAGTAATCTGCCCGACTAATCCCGCCGTTCCCATTCCAGCACCGGCAAAAATATTTTTCATACCAAATACTGTAGTTGCTATAGGTCCTAAAATAATACTTGTAAGTATAGGTGGAATCCATATCCTTGGATTTTTAATAGTATTCGGTACCTGAAGCATTGATGTACCCAATCCCTGTGCAATCAATCCTCCAAATCCGTTTTCTCTAAAACTGGCCACTGCAAATCCTATCATATGAGAGGCACATCCGACAGTAGCAGCACCAGCTGCCAACCCACCCAATTTCAATGAAATAGCTAAAGCAGCACTACTAATAGGTAAAGTTAAAATGATTCCCATTGTGGCAGATACTAATATTCCCATGATCACCGGTTCTTGTGTTGTAGCAAAATTTATAAAATTGCCGATTTGCGCCATCAAAGAGGCCATAAAAGGGCCAACAAATATACCCGCTAATCCTCCGGCAATAATTGTTGTTGACGGAACCAAAACAATATCTACTTTTGTTTCTCCTGCTATAAGTTTGCCAAATTCCGCCCCCACCGCTGCCGCTATAAATGCACTTACCGGCTCACCAGGCAGTGAAAATAAAGGAACATTATTATTAATCAAATATAAAGCTTGTGCTCCAATTGCTCCTGTTATAATAGAAGAATAGACCACCAGATTAGGAGATTTTAAACCTGCTGCCACCGCTGCGCCAATAGCCGGGCCCATCATCACTTTTGCAACTTTTGCAAGAGTAATCAACATTGGAATGTTTAACCCTTTTCCAACCTGTTCTAATATTAATCCAACAATGAGTGAAGCAAATAGACCTAGTGCCATTGCACTTAATGCTTCAATACCATATCTTTTTACTGAAAACTCTACATTTTTTCTCTTTAAAAATCCAACAGTTTTTTTTTGATGTGGCGAATGTTGTTGATTGCTATTTTCTCTTATCATCATTTAACCTCCATGTAATGATAGCTGTCTTGTCATATATAAGAAAAAATATATCACAAATTTGTTACTTTAACAAGTATCCTTTTTTAAACAATGCATTCTCAATTCTTCTCATGGTTTCTTCATCCTTGCATTCAATGGTATGCAAATGAATACCCCCTGTCAAAGCACTTAAAGGTTTCGTGTCATCCTCATTTATCTTTTTCATAAATTCATCCACATCTCTTCGCGAGCTTACCATAATATTTCCTGAAATTTGGCCATAAATATTGTGTTCTACGATGACATCCAGTATAGTCCCTCCCTCATCTACTATGGTAATAAGCTCATCTTTAATTTCATCTTTACCGTGTTTACTTACAATGGTTTTTCTATATTTGTTTTGTGTTTTTGATAACAAAACATATCCCTGTGGTGTAGCTATAATTTCGTTACCTGCTGCCCTTAATAATGCAATATCTTGAACAATTACTTGACGGCTTACATTAAAAATGGATGCTAGCTCTGAACCTCTTACTGCTGTTTGTTCATTTTTTAGTATCTCTACTATTTTTTTTCTTCTTACAGTTGGCTCCATACGAACACCTCTTTTTAATTTATTATGTGCTATTTGTTGCTAGTTTAGTTATTAATGAAATTCAAAATTTCCTTTGAATATTCAATTATAAAATGTTCACGGTTCACAGTTAACAGTTTACAGTATAAATAAAAAGGATAAAATTCTGTGAGCTGTGAACCGTTAACTGTTAACAAGTTCTTTCATTGGCAATTTGGTTTTTCATTAATAATACTATAAACAAAAAAAGAACACAGTGCAACTGCATTCTTTTTAATAAATTTATTTATAGTTAAGTATCTGATTTAATTTAACCACACTATAATATACCAATGGGATAGAAGCTGCCAGTTCAAAAACAATAGCTGTCCATATAGATAAAATATATCTCAAATTGTCTAAACTAAAGATGTTTAACGTATAATACATTGCATAACTAACAAAAGCAACGGTAAGGACTTTATAAATATATCTAAGATAGTTCCAAAATTTAACCCTATGCCTAACCTTAACTGGAACAAATACTATTGCACACAATAGAGAAAATACAAATGAAATCCATACATAAATATATGGCCCTTTCGTTAATGTATCATCAAAAGGTGTATATATATAGTTAAAGGTATCAGCCACTACTCCCATTGTAATAAAAAGCATTACCGAAAGTAATATCGACCTGCCAAAAGACCTATAATGTATACCACCTGAGATGACCTTCACAATACCATAGGTAACTGCACAATAAAACGTAGGCCAAAAAACATCTAATAAAGCTGCAATTCCTAAAATAATAGCCATCTTTACTAAAGTTCCAAAAAATAAACGTATCCAATAATAGAAAGACCGTTTCCAACTGTTATTTTGATTAAATCTGTCTGCAATAGCCGCTGCCCATTTATATGCAATGGCACTTACTAACCGCATAATTTACACATCCATTATTTAAAATACTTATGTAAATATATTATATTGTAGACAAACAATTGTCAATGAATAAACAATAAAATAAAAAGAAATCCACCTTTTAAACAAATTGTATGTTAATGCAATAAAAATATTGAACATAATTCATAATAATTTTGTAAAAATTGTAGTAAAAACTCAATATTTAGTTCACAAATCTTCTAATATAAAAAAAGTCTTTTTATAAAAGATTCTCAAGGTTGACTTTTTTGAAACACATAACGGAAATTATAAATAAATTTATCCACAGAATACAAAGGTTTATAATTTCCTATGTGTTATTAAAAAAGGACACTTCCATAGGAAATGTCCTTTTTTTATCAGTTCCGGCAACGACCTACTTTCCCAGGAGGTCACCCTCCAAGTATCATCGGCACTGTGG
>JASGMB010000077.1 GCA_030156665.1 Clostridiales bacterium | reverse complement strand
GTTAAAAGAAAAAGGATATTATCCCGTGCATATAGTTGAACAGGGATTATTACAAAAGGAGATATCAGTAAGTCTGATACAAACTGTAAAAATTAAAGATATTGCAATTTTCTGTCGACAGTTTGCTACTATTATTAACGCTGGTGTTTCAGTGCTCAGTTGTTTGGATATTTTACGATTGCAGACAGAGAACAAAAAATTAAAAGAAGTTATTGAAAAGGTGTATGCATCGGTACAAAAAGGTAGTACGCTTTCTAGTGCAATGAGAGAACATAAGGTTTTTCCGTCTATACTGCTGAATATGATTGAAGCTGGAGAAATGAGCGGAACGCTAGACGCTGCTTTGGAGAGGATGGCTTTACACTTTGAAAAAGAAAATAGAATTAGTCAAAAGGTTAAAAGTGCTATGACATACCCTATTATTGTTGCCTTTGTTGCTACGATTGTAATTTTAGTACTAATTACTTTTGTGGTACCTACTTTTGTGGGGATGTTTGAAGGAATGGGAATAGAATTGCCTGCAACAACTAAAGCTCTTTTGACATTCAGTAATTTTATTAAAACACGATGGTATGCTATTTTGGGGGGCGGGATAGGCTTCATATTATTATTAAAATATTTTCTTGCGACTGCTGGGGGTAGAAATATAATAGACAATGTAAAGTTAAAATTACCTATTTTCGGTTCAGTGCATAAGAAAGTAATCTCATCACGATTTACCAGAACCTTAAGCACTTTACTTGCTTCCGGATTACCACTTTTAACAGCTTTAGAAATAGTTGCAAAGGTAGTAGACAATTATGTGGTGGCAAAAGGTTTAGAAAAAGCCAAGCAGGAAATAAGTCGGGGCGTTAGCCTTGCCCAACCCATCGCTCAGATAAAAGCATTTCCTCCTATGGTAACGCATATGGTGCAAATAGGAGAAGATACCGGAGCATTAGAAAGTATTTTGGAAAAGACAGCAGATTTCTATGACACTGAAGTAGAGACAGCAATAGAGCAGATGACCACTTTATTAGAGCCGCTCATCATGATTATAATGGGAGTGATAGTTGCATTTATTGTATTATCTATTGTACAACCAATGTTTAGTATGTATGGAGGAATAAGGTTTTAATTAACAATTAAGAATTATAATCTAAAATAATGCTACGTACGTCAGTAGCATTTATTATAAAAGACAATAAGCAAAGATAAAAAAGAAGGGGGTAACTAAAAATGTTAAAAAAGATTCAAAAGGGTTTAAAAAATAGTAGAGGTTTTTCTTTAATTGAATTAATTGTAGTCATTGCTATTTTAGGAGTACTCGCAGGAGTGGCAGCACCAAATTTAGTTAGATATATTGATGAATCAAGAAAGAAGGCTGATGTTGCTAATGCAACTATTATTGCAAATGCGGTTATTACAGGTATTGCTGATGAAACTATTAAACCTGATGATTATGGTGACGGTGTATTATTATCGTCTACTGCTACAGGTAGTATAGTAACTGCTATTAAAAACTCATTAAATAATTCAGAAATACCTACTCCACAGTACGGAAGTGATTTGCTTTTTGCTGTATGGATAGATAATGATGGAAGAGTAGTAGTTGGGGTGGCAGGTAATAATGCGGATATAGATAATGTAGATGCTATTACTGAGTTATATCCTAATAATACAACTTATTAATGAATAATCCGTCAGCTGATTAAACGATAACAAAGAATCATTTATTAGAATGAGTAAATTTTTGTTATGATATATTAATATATTGTACTACGTTTCAATCATATTATGGAAGCCGCATTGTTCAGAAGTCTTAGAAACTTCTTAACGCAGCGGAGGAATAATCACATCACTTGTTTAAGCATTAGCGAGTTTGAGGTGAACTGGAGCAAGTTTAGAAGTTCTTGCTTCGTAACTTAAGCGACTGAAATAATATATGAAACTAGTACAACAAATTATTTTAATAGAATGTGATGCGTAATGATATATTTTTTACTGTTTAGTTTAGGACTTCTAATAGGTAGTTTCCTCAATGTGTGCATTTACCGTATTCCTAAAAATCAAACAGTGGTAACTACACCATCCCACTGTCCTAAGTGTAATTATCGCATTAAATGGTATGACCTAATTCCAGTATTTAGTTACTTATTTTTAGGTGGTAAGTGCCGTTTTTGTAAAGAAAAAGTTTCCATACAATATCCAAGCGTAGAACTGCTTAACGGATCAATATACGTTTGGTTGTATTTTATTTATAGTTTGTCTGTACAGTTTTTTGGTATGGCATTTTTAGCATCAACGTTAATCGTTATAAGCTTTATTGACTTTAAATACAGTATCATTCCTAATCGAATTATCTTAGTACTTTTAATTGGCGGAATCATTTATAATATTCTTGATAAAGAGTTGACCTATGTTGATTCTATTGCTGGTTTTTTTGCTGCCAGCTTCCCTTTGTTGGTGATTGCTGTTCTTTCCAAGGGTGGTATGGGTGGCGGTGATGTGAAGCTAATGGCTGTTGCAGGCATTTTTTTAGGGTGGCAGTTGATATTGCTTGCACTTTTTCTGGCTTCAATGATTGGTTCAGTGGTTGGCATTGCACTCATAGTATTAAAGATAAAAAAAAGAAAGGACTTAATACCCTTTGGACCTTTTTTGGCAGCAGGAATTTTTATAGTCATGCTGTATGGGCATGAGATAATTAAATGGTATTTAGGATTTTATACGTAATGCTTTATTACATAAAGGAATCGATCATCAATGCGAAATTTTCTAAATGACAAAGGCTATACACTGATAGAACTTATCGTAGTCATAGCTATTATAGGTATTATTTTGTCTGTTACAGCAATAAATGCACAGATAGATCAAGATATATTATTAAAAAAGTGTGCAAGTAAATTGGTACAGGATATTCGGTATATACAACTGAAGACAGTATATGAAAAAAATACCGATTATAAAATTTATGCAAATTATGGAGCCAATCCTTATCAGTATAAGATTTATGAACCTAATAAAGCTGTACAGATTGTAAAATTAGACCAAGGCGTTTATTTTGCTGATACCATTGATGGTAGCTATGTTAAGTTTACAACTTCAGGTATACCTACGCCGCCTGGTAGTTTTATACTGAGAAATAACAAAGGTACCAAAATAGAGATTACCATTGAGTTTACGACCGGACGCGCTAGAATGCAATACATCCAATAAAAGATTTACTGATGGATATGTTGAGGTATTTATGAAAAGCAAAGAGAATCATTTATTTTATTTTTCAGGTTACACATTAATTGAATTATTAGTAGTTTTAGCAGTAGCGGGAATTATCACCATTCCTATCATGACATTTTTTATTTCCAATTATTCTACTTATTTAAAAGAGAGTAATAAGCTTGATGTACAACAGGTAGCTCGTACAGGTATGGATGTAATGATGACGAATATGAGGAAAGCAAAACAATCCTCCATTCGGATTATAAAAAATACTATCAACGGACATACAACCTATCAACTTGAATTGGTTATTGAAGGTAATATCAATAAACGATACACATATTATCTAAGCGGTACCAACTTATTGCAAAAAGAAGAAGAACAGCAGCCTTCCGGCTATTGGGGGAAAAAAGCAGCAAATCAACTAATGTATAATGTGAAACAGTTTAAAGTTATTGAAAATAATGATTTAATAACCATTACAATTAAGATTGAGATTGACGGAGTCAATGGATATGAGTTAGAATTAAGTAATTCGCATAAAATAAGACACTAATGGAGTGAATTAATTTGTTTTTTTCAAGATTTCTTGCTTTTGATATAGGAACATATAATACAAAAATAGTACAAGCTTCTATAAGAGGTAGTAAGATCAATGTAAGTAAGTTTGCCATGTTTTCTACGCCACAAAATACAGTGGATGATGGCAATATATTGAATGTAAATGTATTGGCTGAGCAAATAAAAAAACATTTGAAATCCAATAAAATGAAAGAAAAGAAAGCAGTTATTACTATTTCTGGAACCTCTATTATTACAAGAGAAATTGTGCTGCCTAAAGCGAATCAGCGTGAATTGCAGGCGATGATTAATATAGAAGCTCCCCAGTATTTTCCGGTTAATATGGATAACTATATATTGGATTATAAGGTATTGGAAGAAATTAAAGTTGAAGACGGAGTTCAATATAGAATTATTTTAGTGGCTGTGCCGTTCAAAGTGATAGATGGATATGTACAGCTGATGTCAAAGTGTAATTTACACCTCAATGCAATTGATTTTGTGGGAAATAGTATAGTCAAGTTAATGAAAAATGAAATTTTGGAAAGAAGTATAAATAAAAATTTAAAAAATAAAAAAAATGTGAGCAATAACCAAAATAGACAAAATAATAAAATTGACACTTTATTAGAACAAAGAATTACTAAAGTTTATCAGAACGAAAGTTTATCGGTCAATACTGCTTTACTTGAAAAGCAAGAGATAGAGCACACCCAAAACGAAGAGGTAGCAGAGTCAGATACCGTTGCTGTTATAGATATAGGATGTCATAACACTACCATCACTATTCTTTCAAAAGGTGTCTTAAAATTCAATCGAATTTTGCTGTATGGCAGCAATGATTTTAGTAAAAATATTTCTAGCAATCTTCATCTATCTTTGGAACAGGCAGAGCAGAAAAAAATATCAAGAGGGATGATTATGTTATCGGAGGATATTGCCCAAGATAGTGAGACGATAGTCATTAGTGAAAGTATACGTGCAGTACTGCTTAATTTTATTGATGATGTTTCACGCCTTTTTGACTTTTACAACTCGCGAGAAACAGGAAACAGAATAGATAGAATATATCTTATTGGTGGAGGGGCATTGGTAAAAGGAATAGAAGAATATATCGAAAATGCATTAACCATAAAAACTGAAAGAATCCATCGGTATAAAAGTATTCGTTTTTCCAACAAAACGAACTTTAATGACTATATCATTTATTTTTCAAACTGCTTAGGTGCAGTAATTAATAAGTAGTGGAGATGATTTTTTTTGATAATAAAAGATATCAATCTTTTACCACCGGATATACTTAATTTAAGAAAAAGAAAAAAACGTGCAAATGTATTTATTTTACTTACTATATTAATGGTTTTAACTATGTTTTCTTTACTGTTAATACCTTATAAAGAATTAACCCAATTAGAACAACAAAAAAGAGATTTACAAGAAAATATTTTTGGTATGTCAAATGTTGTGGGAAATGATAAACTATTATCGATAGCAAAAAACAAAGTTGACTCACGAAAGAAATTTTTAGATCAAATTGAAAAAGATCATAATATTTTACTGATATTGGAACAAATAGAAAAATTGATGCCAACTGATATGTTTTTTTTATCGATATCTACCACAGAAAATAACCTTTTCATCAGTGGAATAGCTAAAAACGATATTGTACTTGCTGATTTTATTCATAGCATGAAAGCACTTAATATTTTTGAAAATGTTTTTGTACCTAGCATCTCAGAGATAGAAGAGAATATTGGAGAAAATAATGAAAAAGTAGTGACAAAAAAATTTATCATGAATTGTATTATAAAAACGGGAAAGGGAAACTAGTTTATGACATTATCTGATAAAGATAAAAAAGTACTTATTGCTTTGATTTTATTAGGTATATTTGCTTCGGTATATTTTTTTATATATTCCCCTTTATATGCTAAATTAAATACGCTAAGACGAGAAGTCCAAAAATTACAAAATGATCTAAATATAATGCAAGGAATAGCTGTTCAAAAGAATCAATTTGATAATAGATTAGAGGTTCTCCACGATGAGCTGGAAAAATTAAATAAAAAAATTCCACCTGATCTATTACAAGAAAATATTATTCTCATATTAAAGGATATACAGCTATCTACAGGCGTCCACTTAAAAAATTTGACTTTTACAGAAATCATACCGGTTATATCTGATAGCTCAAATCCACAGCAAGTAAAAAGTGAGCAGAATGAGGGGCAAAATCAATTGATATTAAACAAAATAAATAATGATAATAAGAAAAATCAGCATAGCGGATTGGAGATACCGGATGAAACAGGTATTAAAATGGAAGTACATGCTAGTTATACAGCTACTTATTCAGAGATAAAAAATTTTTTAGCTGCAGTAATTAACAATGAAAGTAAAATAACAGTAAAAAGTATCACTTTAACAAGAGAAAAAGAAAATACTTTAACCGGTAACCTTATATTAGAATTCTATGGATTTAAAAATAACGCATATAAGCAAACTGATTGGCATACAGATGTGACAACTGGAAAGAGTGAACTTTTTGAATCTTTTGAAGACAATATACAATAGTTCTGTTTTATACCTCTTACTTGCATTAGAAAGTCCGAGGATAAAAATCAAAAAGTTTTAGATTGTAAAACTTTTTGATTTTTATATTCTAATGCATGTAAAGCCATTACGATTTTTATAAGAAAAAGCATAATTGTGCAGAGGCTTTAGAGATTGCTCACGAAATGAAGGTGATGTCTCCATTGAAAATAAATAGGAAAATCATAATTAATTTCATTAAAATGATAGAAGAAAAGAAAGGGATGTCCTTCATTGAAGTTTTAGTTTCAATAGTAATATTAGGCGTTATTGCTATTCCTTTTACCACGATGTTTATTACGTCTGTCAAATATAATTATAATGCAAAAAAGAAAATGGAGGCTTATTCCATTGCGAATCAGTGTATGGAAAAAACGAAAGATGTTTTGCTAAAAATAAGTGATAATGGAAACGGAAATGATGAAGAATTGGAAGATTGGGATGATGTGTTAGCAGCTTATGACGCTTGGGATGCATTGTTATCTAACTACTCGGACTATAAGGTTTTAATAAGGGTAAAGTTAATTGAAATTCCGCCTTTAAAATTAAGAGATGTAAATGGTACAATGGATAATCTGGAAGTTACGATACGGGTGTTAAATGTTACACAAAGTGATTTAATAACCAATCCAACACAGAATATGTTGGTAGAACTAGTTTCCAATAAAGCACAACAGAAAAATGAATCATGATAGGTGATATGATGATACTTTTTCATAAAAAACTTGCAGAACAGCAAGGAGCCACACTCATTATTGTGATGATGACGTTGACAGTATTGAGTATTTTAGGGTTTGCTCTCATGGCTGCTTCAACAACCAATTATATGATGGCCTCTTCCTATATTGATTCCAATAGGGCTTTTTATCGTGCAGACGGAATATTAGAGCAGGTCTATGTAGTGTTGGATAAAGTATCGGCAACTGCTCAAGCATATGCTAATGAGCAAGTAGAAAGTCAGTATGACAGGATTGTTGCCGAATGTACAATAGCGGATCCGGAAACAGGGGAAGAATTTTTAGATAAAAAATTACTGGAAGAAAGATTATTAGCAGTATACAATGAATACTATAATCAATATATAGATAGTAATCATGATGGAAAATCCGAAGTTCTCAACGAGGCATTTAGTGCAATGAACCTTACCCTTACCTATACTTTTTCCGACTCTTCACAATTAAAATCGGGAGCCGATATTGATATTTTAGTTGAAGTACCTTATTCAGTGAATAAGATTATTAAAAAAGTTCAAGCTGTTTTCCGTTTGTTAAAAAATAATGAACGAAAAGAATCCACGGTAGAAGAAACAGATCTTATCTGGATGAGAGAAATAACAACGAATGGAAATTTGAATATTAGTGGAGGAAATGTCCACATACATAATAAAAGCAAACAAAACATCAGTATGGCAAATGTATATGTAGCCGGGGAAATTTCCGGGAATATACAAAAGAATGCCCATGTTACCATTACCACAGATGAAAATTTTATATTAACCGATGCTTTTACGACAGTGCATGAGAATGTACAATCATCTAGTGACAGTGTAACAGGTACTATTGATAATCTTTGTATTATAGGTGCACATAATGATGTGAATTTATATCTGTCCGGGTATGGTAACAAAAAAGAATTACTTATTACCATAGGTTCAAAAAATTTTGGGCCCTATGATGTGGAAAATGATACAATTAAAGGACTTATTTTTTCCAATAGAAACATAAATATATTTGCTGAAAAAAAGTTGGATTTTGAAGGCGCAATAGTAGCAGCTGGTAACATTGTTTTTGAGGGGGACGGACAAAAGTTTATTGAGTATGATGAAATGACAGTACAAAATGTAATCAATCTTTCTGAAGATGCCCAAAAAGTTTTTGCCGTAAACGATATAGGACAGATGCCAACGAAAGAAAATGTAAAGATTTTAGATTGGAAAGAGATTAGATAAAAAGATAGGAGGCAATTCATAATGTATCTGAAAAATTATATGGAAGCAGTGGTATTTAATTTGATGGACGGTGTACTTAAAGATTTCAATTGCTGTACTTGTAAGAAATGCACATTGGATATAGCAGCGCTTGCTTTAAACGATTTACCATCCAAGTATGTTGTTACTGAAAAAGGAGAGGTTTATGTAAAAATTAAAGCGTTGCAGCAGCAATTTGAAGTTGATGTAATCTCAGCGATTATTAAAGCTGCTGTGATTGTCAAACGAAATCCAAGGCATGATGAATAAAAATAGGTTTATCATAATGGAGGCTAAGATGGAGAAAAATATTGTTCTTACCGGATTTATGGGAACAGGAAAATCAACTGTGGGAAAAAGTGTTGCAGATAAGCTGGGTATGCAATTTATTGATATTGATCATCTGGTTGAACAAGACCAGGAAATGTATATCTCGGAAATTTTTTCATTAAAAGGGGAAGCGTATTTTCGTGAATTAGAAAGTAAATTTGTTCAAAAGGTTTCCCAATATACTAATGTGGTTATTGCAACTGGTGGCGGTGTTGTTTTAAATAGGGATAACATCAATAACCTCAAAAAGAATGGTATTATTATTCGATTAAAGGCAAATATTGAAACAATTTTGAGGAATACTTCAAAAAACAATACCAGACCGCTTTTACAAAACGGTGATGTTAGAAGTAGAATTGAAGAAATTTTAAAGCAAAGAGAAAAATATTATCAGAATAATCATTATGAAATTGATGTATCTTTTTTGACGATAGAACAAGTAGTATCAGAGATAATAAAGATCTATCAACAATATTCAGGGTGATAAACGTAATATAATTATGGTAAACTGCTTATATAAATTGGCAACTTACTACTAATAATATTTATAGATATGTTATTGTAAGAAAGGGGAAATAAATGACCATTAAGTTTGGACCTGCAGGGAATTCAGATATTTATTATGAACAAGGCTATAAATCTTCTGTTCAAATGCCAAAGTGGTTAAAAAATTAGGTATGAATATTTATGAATATAATAATTAAAGGAGAAAATATGATGAGCAAAGAAAAGGAAAGTGTTCTTGTTATTCATGGGCCTAACCTAAACTTATTAGGCATTAGGGAGAAAAACATATACGGTTCGGAAACCTATGAAAGTATTAATAATAGAATAATAGAAGAAGCAAAGCAATTAGGGATTCATGT
>JASGMB010000076.1 GCA_030156665.1 Clostridiales bacterium | reverse complement strand
GTCGTCCAGTAAGGTGGGATAGTGACCATGTAGTTATTTTTGATGATGAATTACAAGCAATTGCTCAAGAAATTGTGCGTCATAATTATATAGATAGGGAGAGATCCTTGGCATTGCCGGTCTGATGGGTGCAGGACGTACAGAGTTGGCTAGGGCAATTTTTGGAGCTGACCCTATTGATACAGGTGAAATTCTATTGGAAGGAAAACCAATCAAAATAACTTCACCGGTACAAGCTATTAATGCCGGCATTGGTTATCTTTCCGAAGACCGTAAGAAAGATGGGGTAGCACTTGATTTGGATGTAGAAAGCAATGTTATACTTGCCAGTGTTATGGATTACTCGAATAAAATGGGGATTGTGAAGAGAAAGGATTGTATAGAAGAGACTAATAAGCAAGTGAAAAATCTAAAGGTTAAAACACCTACTATTTCGCAAAAAGTAAAATTTTTAAGTGGTGGTAATCAGCAGAAGGTAATCATAGGAAAATGGCTTTGTAAAGATTCAAAAATTCTTATTTTCGATGAACCTACAAGAGGTATCGATGTTGGTGCCAAATTCGAAATTTATCAGCTTATGAATAAATTAGTGGCAGAAGGTTCTGCGATTATTATGATTTCTTCAGAATTACCTGAAATTTTAGGTATGAGTGATCGAATTTTGGTAATGCATGAAGGTGAAATAACAGGAGAACTGGATATAAAAGAGGCCAGTCAGGAAAAAATTATGTATCATGCGACAGGTGGAAAAAAGCAGGGAGGTGAAAAAGTTGCAAACTGAAAAGAATGCTTCCACAAATAGTGGTAGGAATTGGCTTACTCAAGACACTATCCAAAAATTCGCAGCATTTTTAAGTTTGATCTTGATGATTATATTTTTCTCTATTGCAACTCCATATTTTTTTGTATTTGATAATTTGATTACAATAGCACTTCAGACAGCGGTTATAGGCATCATTGCTATAGGAGTTACTTTTGTTATTATCACAGCAGGTATTGATTTATCAGTTGGTTCTGTTTTAGCACTTTCAGGTGTTTCTACAGGATTGGCTATTGCAGCAGGTGTTCCCATCTTTTTAGGTGTACTTATTGGAATGATGGTTGGAACTATTTTTGGTTTTATAAGCGCCTGGCTAGTATCAAAGCTTAATATTCCTCCATTTATTGCTACTTTAGGATTAATGTTGGTAGCAAGAGGACTTACATTGGTACTGACTGAAGGGAAACCAGTATATTTTAACAATGCACCTTTCTTTAAAAACTTATCTGCTTATAAGTTATTTGGTACTATTCCATTACCTCTTCTTAACTTGAAATTGATATCTTTTAGGACGTCCTTTCGAGACAGCCCTTTTACTTCCAGTATTGTTTCGCCAACATTTACATTACGCTTAGGAAATTTCTCCGTTATATCTCTTCCAACCATCATACTTATAAGTTCATCTAAGGTTGTATCCTTATAGTTGACAGTTCCAATATAAGCTCCATCTCTCATAACTGTTACACGATCGACAATATACTCCAATTCTTCCAAGCGATGTGAAATATAAACAATTCCTACACCTTTTGACTTCAAGTCTTTTATAACACGGAATAATTCTTCAACTTCACTTTCCGTTAATGCAGCTGTAGGCTCATCCATAATCAAAACTTTACATTGAACAGATAAAGCTTTTGCAATTTCAACCATTTGCTGCTCTGCAACGCTAAGCTCAGCCACTCTGGTTTTTGGGCTCATGCTCAAATTAAGGTCATCCAAAATTATTTGCGCTTTCCGATTGAGTTCCTTTTCATTAAGGACACCTCTTATTTTTGTCCTTGGCTCCCTACCTATAAAAATATTTTGAGCCACTGTCAAATGAGGCAGTAGGTTAAATTCCTGATGAATAATACTAATACCCAACTCTTGTGCAGCTTTTGGATTATCAATTTGTACTTCTTTTCCTTCAAAAAAGATTTGGCCTTCATCTTTGTTATAAACACCTGTCAAAATCTTCATTAATGTCGACTTACCGGCTCCATTCTCTCCAAGCAAAGCAAGAACTTCTCCTTTACGCAACTCAAGAGAAACATTTTTCAAAGCATGTACGCCTGGAAAATATTTTTCAATTCCTTGCATCGAAACTAAAACTCCATCCATTCTTTTCACCTCCTCCATTGTCCTTCAATGTGCTTATATTATAGGCTATAGCTGATGTACAATGAATAGAAAATATTCCTTTAATGGTTGAATATTTTCTGGTTTTATGCAAAAAAAAATGCGCTAACGCGCATTTTTATTGCATAAGAAAATTATAATTTTCTTATGCATTAAAATAAAAGGTGCAGGGGAAGGATTTCCACGCCGGTTTTAGGAGGGTGCTTGGACTGCGAAGCTGACGCCTGCGGGAACCTAGGGTTCCTTAGCAAAAGCATCTTTGATGCTTTTTTATCGCTCTATAAATGGAAATAATAGTTTTTGATTCTCCGGACTATACATATTATCTTTGGTAATTATTGCAAAGCCCGTATCGATACGTTCTTTCACTTGCTTTCCCCGGGCTGCCTGTAATGCAATTTTTACGCCAAGATATCCCATATTGAAAGGTTTTTGTACAATCACTGCTTGAATAATGTCTCCTTCAATATACTGAATCTGTTCTTCCGAGCTATCAAATGCAACAACTTTAATTTTCCCATTTTTTTTCATTTCCTTGATTGCACGCCCCACACCTTCAGAAGACCTTTGATTGGCACCGAATATTCCTGCAATATCCGGATGCTGTTGTATAATTTTTTTTGTTATTCTATAAGCCTCTTGAGGGTCTCCATTACTATGTTCAATACCTATCACCTCTATATTAGGATATTCAGATATCGCATTAATAAATCCTTTCTCCCTTTCAATTGCAGTTGCTACTCCTTGAACATAACTTACAATAGCCACTTTTCCTTTTTTATTAATAAGTTCTGCCATTGTGTGTCCAGCGGCTTGTGAAGCCGAGATATTGTCGGTAGCAATAAAACTTTTTACAACATCAGAATCAATATTGGAATCAATTGTGATTAATGGAATGTTTCTTTTCGCTGCTTTTTCCGCCATTGGCACCAATGCTTTAAAATCAACGGCGGCCAGCACAATAGCGTCAGGTTTTTGTTCAATGGCTTGATCCAAAATCTCTATTTGTTCCTGCAGATCTGCTTCGCTTTGAGACCCAGTGTAAATCAATTCACCATTAAATTCTTTTGCCGCAGCCTCAGCTCCCATCCTAACACTTTCCCAAAAATCAAAATTTGCTTCGGTAGACTTTACAATTACATAAATGCTTTTTCTCTCATTAGAGCCATTCTTCAAAACAGAAAAACTCTGATAAACCAACAGCACTATTAAAACCGCTATAATAAACACCACCAGTACTAACGTAAATTTATTCTCCTTCATATTATTCCTCCTGCTACCCTGTTATATAACAGCAGGCAGCCATACATTAACAGTTGTACCCTGCCCCTCTTCACTTTCAAAGGTTAAACCGTAATCCTCTCCATAATAAAGCTGTATTCTCTCATGTACATTTTTTATACCTACACCACCCGCTTTAACCTTTGATCTGTTTTCATTTTCAAGTATGTGCTGCAGCTTTTGGGATGGAATCCCCACTCCGTTATCTACTACTTGAAGTAATATCTTGCCCTCTACCTGTTTACCTTTTATTTCAATTTTTCCTCCATCGGGTAGATTTTTAATACCATGATATATGGCATTTTCAACTAGCGGCTGCAATACTAATTTGATAATTCGATATTTCAAAATTTCAGGATCAACGAGTATTTCATATTCAAGCTTTTTGCTGTACCGGATTTTTTGTATCATGAGATAATATTTGATGTGTTCAATCTCATCTTTAATGTAAATTATTTCATCGCCTTTACTTAAACTAAGCCTAAAAAATTTAGCCAGTGCCGATGTCATCAATACCACTTTATCATGTTTTTTACTCTCTGCCATCCAAACAATTGCATCCAGTGCATTGTACAAAAAATGGGGATTAATCTGAGCTTGCAGTGCCTTCAGTTCACTTTTACGTATTGCCTTTTGGTCTTCCTTTATTTGCTGCATTAATGCTTTTATTCTTTGCAACATCATTTTAAATGTTGCAGCTAAATGTTCTATTTCATCGCTGCTTTTTATATCAATATTATTAACATTAAAGTCTCCATTTTCTGCTCTTTTCATCAATGCTTCCAGCTTTTTAATCGGCCTGGAAATATTAGAAGCAATTCTCACCGATATTAATGTAGCAATTAGTAGACAAACAAATATTACAATAATATATGAGTTTCTAATATCCTCTCTGGCAATTAACAAATCATTGAGATAGGAAACTCCTACAATCTTCCATCCTATATTAGGAATGGTTTTAATTGTGACAAGCCGTTTCTTCCCATCCTTTTTCTCTATAAAACTTCTACTTTCTGTAGATATAATTTTTTCAATATTCTCACTTTTTAAGTTTGTATAGATTAATTGCTGTTGTGGATGATACACAATATTACCTTCTTTATTAAGGATAAAAACGTATCCTTTTTGTCCTAAATTAATTTTACTACATATGTCTGTAATGACTTTATAGTTCAAATCGATTAATAGAACGCCAAGAGATTTTTTTGTGCGGAAATCATTGATTTGTCGGCTTAAAGAAACCACCCAGGGATGTTGATTTTTTATAAACTTCTGCACATGAGAAGAAGATACTACTGGCTGTCCGTTTTTTTGCGATGCTTGTTTGTACCAATCAAGCTCGTTAATATCAATATATTCTTTTAACTCAAAGTTATTTCCATTGGTAATAATCTTCCCATTTTTTCCAAAAATAAAGATAGACACAATATCTTTTCTCATTTTCATAATGGAATCCAGTAATGCGGCAATTTTTTGTTCTTCTAAATCATTTTCAAGTACATTCTGTTGTTTATATTCAGCCTGTCCTTGTGAAAGATAATTGTTAATGCTAGGATTGTAATATAACAGAGATGACACATCTTCCATATATCCTATATAATACTCTATATTTCTGCTAACCTGCTCAACAATTTGATACGCATATTCATCAGCGTTTTTTTCAATGGTTCTAGATGATTCATAATAAAATATGATGCCGATAATTAAAACAGTAATGATAATAAGCGTTGAAAAATACAGGAAAATATGGGATTGAATGCTACGAAACTTTATTTTATCATACTTTAGTTTTATCACCTTATCATTCCTCCCTTACTTTTGCTCTGTACTCAGTGGGAGACATATTGGTAACTTTCTTAAAAATAGAACTAAAGTAATGTGGATCACTGTAGCCAATTTTATCGGCAATTTCATAAGTTCTCAAGTATGAGTTTTTTAATAACTCTTTTGCCTTTTCTATCCTTACCTTCGTTAAATACACTGTAAATGTTTCACCCATTTCCTTTTTAAATATCCAACTAAAATAACTCGGACTTAAATGCATATAGCTGCACATTGCCTTAAAGGAAATATCCTTGTTGCTGTAATTCGTATCTATATATTCTTTGGCTTTTAAAATATGCATCTTAGTTGGGTCATCCGGCTTATTCTCAATATATGAAACAACTTTTACATATATTGACTCAATCCATTGTTCTATTTCCTTTAGATTTTTAAACTGCTTCATATCATTTAAAATATCAATACGCTGTTCAAACACATCATCCAATTGAAAACCCATTTCAGCAAAAGTCTTAAACATCACAATTATCATTTCTAAAATAGTATTTTTACACATCTCTATACCTGCGCCGGAATTCTTCATATGCAGAAACATTTCATTAATAATCTCCATCACTTCTTGTTTGTAAGAACCTTTTAACGCACTAACAAGTTTTTGCTCCAACTGCTTAGGGTATTGAAATTTCATATCTTCCTGCTGTTTAATATCATTAATATGAATGATGGAATCATCACCCAAAAAAAACCTATAATCCAATGCTCTTTGTGCTTCTCTGTATGACTTATGCACTTCATAAATATTGTAATAAAGCCTTCCTATTCCTATGGACATTGTAAATTTTAAGTTATCCATTACTGCTTGTCTAATTTCCAAAAGAATTTGATGGATTTCTTTCCATGTATCTTCTTTACTGGTATCCGAATAAAACAGCAGTGCTATCTCATTTTGTTCAGTTTTAAACGCAAAGCCGTTAACGCTTTTTGTTTCATTTGGTACCAGCTCTTTAGGCACTTCACTATCTATAGCATATGAATCGCTAATAATTTCATTAGAAATATTTAAAAGTGCAAATTGTATTAAGTTCACTTCGTCATGCCTGAAATTCACTTCAACTTCTGAGAAATTATCTATATCAATTAATACCACACAATATAATCGAGCATCATTTCCTATTTGCAGCATATCCATTTTTTCCTTTACATTTTGCTGACTAACTTCGCCATTGATGAGTTGATTTAAGGTCTTATTCTTTAGTAAAGGTATGCTTTCATATAACTGTTCTTTTACCTGTGCTACTTCTTTTTTCTTCTTTTTTTTCAAATCCAGTTGTTTCACTATTTTTTTTAGCAGCTCTGTCAATTCTGTACATGTAATAGGCTTCAATATATAATCGTATACTCCCAATCGTATCGCCTGCTGTGCGTAGTCAAATTCATCATATCCAGTTACGATAATAACTTCACAGTCAGGATGTGTATCTTTTACAAAACGTGTAAGTTGCAATCCATCCATATGAGGCATGCAAATATCCACTAAAACAATGTCAGGTTGTTTGCTATTAATCAACTTACATGCAGCTAATCCATCTTCTGCTTCTCCTACAAACTCAATTCCTAATGAATTCCACAGCACATTATCGCGAATTCCTTCTCTAACAATTTCTTCATCGTCTACAATAATAATTTTATACATTTGCTTCCCCCTCATAAACACCAATCAAGTTACAATATTCTCAAGTATAGTTATAAGCTAATACATCCATACTTTTATGTCAACAAAACTTATTTCGAATATAATTAGAGTATAATTTTATTAACGGTTTCTAAATTAAGTGAAATAATAATATTAAAAACCATGTAAAAAGTGGTTTTTGATGGAAACAAATTATTTTAAAATTATCTTAAAAGTGCTACCCGTACTACTGCTTATGATCTGGAAAAACTCCTGTACCTGTTCCATTTTTCTCTTAATTTCAGCAGGAGTAACTTTTCACTGTAATTGTTTCCAAGAAAACCAAAATAGCTGTGTTGCAATGTACGCTTTACAGTCGTAGCTTGTGCCCATTCACCAATTTCTTTCCAGGCACGTATTGTTTCTTTTCTTTTAGCAGTGTTTTCATCTGTAACAGATATTTCTATAGTTTTATCCAGACCAAGTAATCCGTTTATGATTTTGTATTTGATACCAACGCCGTTAAAAGCATTTGCACTCACTCTTTTAATTAACTATAAATATACAAAAATATCAGCTAATGGTTAATAACTAATAGTCTGTTTGTACGTTGTATATCCATCTATAATACATTTTTATATTTTTCATATGCTTTATTCCACAATTCAACTTCTTGAGGTTGGTACGTATTTGTAGAGAATGAATTCTTCACTATTTCCCTCATTTCTTTAAGACTGCTAACCGCACCCAAAGCCTTTACCTGTACCATTAAGTTACCTATAGATGTAGCTTCTACCGGTCCGGCTATTACTTGTTTTCCAGTAGCATTAGCAGTAAACTGACACAATAATCGGTCTTTTATTCCACCACCTACCATATGAATTACCGGCAGCTCTTTTCCCAATAGCTTTTCTAGACTTTCAACCGTCATCTTATACTCCAATGCGAGGCTTTGAGTAATACATCTGATAATTTGTCCTTTACTTTCTGGAATGGGCTGATTTGTTTTTCTACAGAATTCTTTGATTTTGTTAGGCATATCTCCCGGACTGATGAATATCTTATCATTAGGATTTACAAAAGATACAAACGGCTCTGCCTGTCTTGCTATTTTTCCTAATTCATCAAAGCTTACTTCTTCGCCCTTTTTAAACCAATGCCTTCGACATTCCTGAACAAGCCAAAGACCCATAATATTTTTAAGTAAACTGATTTTATTATCTACACCACCTTCATTAGTGAAAGAAAGTTTCAAACTTTGTTCATTCAAAATAGGATTCTCAGTTTCAACCCCCATCAAACTCCAAGTACCACAGCTGATATATACAAAGTCGTCTTGCTGCGTGGGAGTTGCTGCAATTGCTGCCTGTGTATCATGTCCAGCAGTTGCTATGACAGGAATCTGATCAACTCCAAGTTCCTCTGCAATTTCAGTAGAAAGATTTCCGATAATCGTTCCGCTGGGTACTATTTCAGTAAATATTTCCTTTGGCAACCCCAATTTTTCAATAATCTCTGTTGACCAATGCCTTTTTTCAGCATCAAGTAACTGCGTTGTACTAGCGATACTGTATTCAGTCTTTTTTACACCAGTTAGGAAATAGTTGAACAAATCAGGTGTTAATAGTAAAGTACTTGCTTTGTCTAATAAAGGTGAATTATAGTATTTCATAGAATAAAGCTGATAGATTGTGTTAAACCACATAAATTCTATTCCTGTTTTTTTATACAATTCATCTCTGGGGATAATCTTAAATACTTCTTCCATCATACCTTCTGTACGGCTGTCCCTATAATGATAGGGGTTGCCTAATAAATTTCCATTCTCGTCCAGTAAACCAAAATCCACTCCCCAAGTATCAATAGCAATGGAAGCTATATCTTTATGCCCCCTGTTTACGCATTTTAAAATGCCTTGTTTTATCTCATAGAATAATCTTAGTATATCCCAGTATAGGGCACCTCTTACCTGTACTGGGTCATTTGAAAATCGGTGTATTTCTTCAGTTGTTAACTTTTCTCCATTAAAAGTACCAAGAATTGCCCTTCCGCTGCTTGCACCGAAATCAAATGCTAACATCTTTATAATTTTTTGCATATTGTTTTCCTCCTTAATGATAATTTATGCATTCGATTACATACGAATGAAAATATTAATACCTGCCATGTTAAACAAGCATTTATTGAAAAATTATTTTTTCTATACTCAACTTTTCTATTTCTCATTAATAATCAAATTTGTCTTAAGCCTTACAATCTGGGGAAAATCAGTTTTTTCTCCATTGATTCTACCCAATAATAAATCGGCTGTCTTGCTTCCTATTTCCATCATGGGTTGTGCTACCACTATATTAGAAAATCCTAGTATAGCGGAAAGTTCCATATCGTCAAAGCTTGCGATTGATACAGTCTTTCCGAGTGCATTTCTATACTCAATTAAATATTTTGTGGCTCCTATATGCATATAATAATTGGAAATAAATACATGCTGCGGAGGATCGCTCGTTTCAATTAATTCCTTCATTAAATCGTATCCACTTTGAATATGGAAGTTACCGAATTTGATAATTTCCTTTTCTATAGGTATGCAATAATCCTTCAAAGCTCTTAAATAACCTTCATACCT
>JASGMB010000006.1 GCA_030156665.1 Clostridiales bacterium | reverse complement strand
CCTCTAGTTGTATTATACTATGCTAAATTATAAATATCAACATTGATTTATAACTTTTTATAACTTTTTATAACTTTTTATTAACTGTTGTCAACCTCCATCAATTGCTTAATTTCATTCATGATACTATTACTAATTTTCTGTAATTCTTCGATTGATAGTTTTTTGCCATAGTACTCTTCTAAAAAAATTGGAGTTCCTATATTAATTAGCAACTTATGAAATAACTTATATTTACCGGATATTCCTATTGGGATAACAGGTACCTGTGCTTTAGTCGCTATAAGAGCTATGCCTGGCTTTGCCTGTTTTACTTCTCCTGTTTTACTTCTTGTTCCTTCTGGAAATATCACAAGGGCTTTGCCTTTATTCAGAATATTTAAAGAATTCTTAATCGCTGCAATATCTCCCGCGCCTCTTTTAACCGGAAAAGCCCCTAAAGCTTTAATGGCCGGTCCTAAAATTGGTACATGAAATAACTCTTCTTTGGCCATAAAAGTTAATTGTCTTGGCATAAAAACACCTGCTACTGGTGGATCTAGAGTACTTATATGATTGAAACATAAGATACAAGGTCCTTCTTTTGGGATATTTTGTATCCCTTTTATTTCAATTTTTAATAAAATTATTGCGATTATTTTAATTAAAAATTTTACTATATTGTAAAACATTATGATAACCTTTCTTTTATTACCTGTAATATCATCTCAACAGATTGTTCTAATTTATTATTAGAAGTATCAATTACAACAGCATCATCAGCAATTGTGAGTGGAGCAAAAGCTCTACTGCTATCATTTCTGTCTCTATATTCAATTTCTTTTTTTATATCTTCATAGTTGCAAGAATATTGTTTAGCAATCATTTCTTCATATCTTCTTCTAGCCCTTTCTTCAACTGAAGCCGTCAAAAATATTTTTATATTTGCATTCGGTAACACATATGTACCTATGTCTCTGCCATCCATAATTACATTATTTTCTGTAGCAAGTTTTCTTTGAAGTTCGACAAGTTTAAGTCTTACTTCGGGAATAGCGGCAACATTGGAGGCACCTACTGAAACTTCTGGTGTTCTGATTTCTTTTGTAACATCTTGGCCATTTAACAAAATAACTTGTCCGTCTTCATCATATTTTATATCAATATCAATATGATCTAGTATACTGCGAATTTTTTCTACATCATTTGTATCAATATTTCTTTGTATGGCATATAATGCAACGGCGCGATACATTGCACCAGTATCAATATATATATATCCCAATTTATCAGCTATAATTTTAGCCATCGTGCTTTTCCCTGCACCTGCCGGTCCATCTATTGCTATATTAGTAGTCGACATAATTTTTGCTACCTCCCTTGTACATTCAATTTATAAGTATTCTATAAAAAAATTGAAAATCCTTTTTTTTTTTTTTGTAAAAAAACTTGTTAGCTATTCATAAATAACTAACAAGCAAAGCTTATTTAGATAGATCAGGTCTTAACTTTTTTGCATCCTTTAAATAAATATGAGAAATTTGATTTAAATTTTTTTCAACATTTATATGCATCATAATTCGTATACATTTTTGTAAACTGTCGGGAACATCTATTTCACTGGCACACATTAGTGGTACATTGGTAAATCCCATTTCCCTTGCAGCAACCGATGGGAAGACAGCATTAACATCTTTAGTAGTTGTAAAAAAAATACTAATTATATCATTGGGATTGATATGATTTGATACAAGCATTTCGTTCAGCAATTCTTTTGTATGTAAAATAATTTGTTCTTTAGTATTTTCATCAACTGTTATCGCGCCTCGTACTGCTCTAACAGTCATATTCATCTCCTCACTTTCTATGCAACTCTATGACCTAAACCTATAGCTACTTCATTTAGATGTAAAAGACCAATACCAAAAAATATAGATACGCTAATATGATCCTGATATCGTGCAATTCCTATTTTACCACCAACATTTAAACCGATAGCCTTATTCATAATTTGTGATAAAGCCTCTCTTGTAGCACCGGCGACAGCACCTTCTTCTGAATGTGAATCGCCAATAACCCCTTCACGTTTGGCAGATACAACTGCTCTCTCGACGATTTTCATAACCGAACTAATAAATTCTCCACCATAATCAACAGCTGCTGTTCTTATACCCAATTCTAGAAATTGTGCCTGTAATTTTTTTTCTTCTTGCCGGTCATTTGTAAGAGACAATTTTATTGCTGCACTAGCTATATCTTTACTACCAAAATTTTTCATAAGTATACTCCTATTTTTAATATATTTGAATCTATTATATATGAATAATGAAACTGCTACAATATTAATTTAAAAAAATTCTAGTTAAAACTTCAATATTGGATTTTACTTCAACCTCTTTATCTTTACAATATGTAGCAATATTGTCACTTACATCTATTATTTTCACCTTAAAGGGTGATTTTACTTTTGTACCATCTATTTCAACTAGACAATTATTTCTTACTTTTATATTTAAAGTGTCGGTTTCAAATTTATAAACCGTAGCCCCATTTAACAATATTTTTATGTCTTGATTCACATTACCATCTATAAGTTGCAGCGTCAACTCACCATGTTTAAAAACCTCTTCCAGGTCATTTATATTTACCCCTTCATATTGCTCAATATCAGTAAAAAAGGTTCTTGTCGTTTTATTTATAAGTCCTATTTGTGAAATAATCAATAACAATACAAAAAAGGATGAAAGGAACACTAAGCATCTTTCGACGTTTTTATTGATAATATTGATTTTACCTAATTGGTGGAAGAAATTTTTAATTTTTTTTAATTTCATCGTATTAATCCCTCCGGTCAGCATAAATTTACCAGAATCGATTATTCATAGTATATTATGCACAAAGCGGAGAAAAAATACTCAATACTTATATCTGATCGACATGTATCTACTAAAGTAATCTTCTGTAAAGATTGGTACAGTATGATATAAGTTTGATTAACAATAAAGTCCTGCTATATAGCCTGTAGAAAAAGCAATTTGTAAATTAAATCCTCCTGTATATCCATCAACATCAATGATTTCACCTGCAAAAAATAATCCTTTTACTATTTTTGATTCCATTGTGCCCGGATCAATCTCATTCACTGCTACACCACCAGAAGTAATAATAGCCTCTTTTAAAGGTCTAAATCCGGTTATATGTAATGTCAAAGATTTTAGTAAGTCAATTAAGTCTCTTCGTTCCTGTCTCGTTATTTGATTAACAACTTTATCTTTAGGTATACTGGATAGTTCAACAATTACAGGAATAAGTTTTTGCGGGAGTAGCTCGTCTAGTGAATTTATAAAATGCTTTCGGGAGAATTTTTCAAAATCTCTTTGAATTCTTTTATCAAGTTGATCTTCCGTAAGTGCTGGCTTAAAGTCAATTTTCAATCGATATTGATTATTTTTAATATTTCTCATATGAGAGCTTGCACTTAATATAATTGGACCGGAAACTCCAAAATGAGTAAATAACATTTCTCCAAAATCATGATATACCTTTTTAGATTTATTATCCAAAACAGTAATGGAAACATTTTTTAAAGACAATCCTTGTAATTCCTTTACCCATTGTTCTTTTACTTCAAGTGGTACTAAGGATGGTTTTAAAGGAGTAATAGTATGCCCTAACTGTTTTGCAAAATGATAACCGTCTCCCGTGGAACCTGTTCCTGGATAAGACATCCCTCCTGTGGCGATAATGACACTTTCACTATATAATTTACGTCCATTTTTAAGAGTTACGCCTATCACTTTTCCCCTCTCTGTGAGAATATCTGTGACTTCTGCATTGACAACATTAACATTACTTCTCTTAATATATTTTTCAAGTGCTTTTACTACATCACCAGCTTTGTCTGAAGCGGGAAAAACTCTTCCTCCTCGTTCAAATTTAACTTTTAACCCTAATCCTTCAAAAAAATCTATTAGATCGCTATTTGAAAAAGTATAAAAAGCACTATATAAAAAATTTCCATTCACCGGTATATTTTGAATAAGCCCTTCTATATCAGTATTATTCGTTATATTACATCTACCTTTACCGGTAATTAGAAGTTTTTTCCCAAGTCGATTATTTTTTTCAATCAAAACCACATCTAATCCTCTATTTCCTGCAGTGCCAGCAGCCATCATTCCTGCAGCTCCTCCACCTACTACAATTACCTTTTTTGAATTTGACAATCACTTCACTCCCATAAATTATTTTCTATACAGAGTTTTCAAGATGGCTCATATCATTTAATAGATTTAAAATACTTCGATGCTGCTGCAATTCAATAATACTTAATGAAGTATTACCTAACCAGAATTTGCGATAAAAAGACAAATCCAATTCTAATAAGCTTAAAATAATAATTTTTAAAGAACCTCCATGGGAAACAATAACAATGTTACCTTCTGTGTGCCTAGATAAAATTGTGTGAATGCCTTTCATAACTCTTCGTTGAACATTTAAAAAACTACCTTCACCAGGAAATTTTTCAGAATGAGGTGAAACTTTCCAACGGTTAAAATCATAATTTTTTAATTTTATAATTTCATCTTTTGTTAAACCTTCCCATTCTCCAAAATGAATCTCTCTTAGCTCTGGAATTTTTTTTACAACTAGATTATGAGCTTGCGCTATATATGTTGCCGTATCATAAGCTCTACTTAAATCACTAGCATATATAGCTTCAAAATTGTAAGAACTCAATCTACTAGCAAGTTTTTTTGCTTGTTCAACCCCTTCTTTACACAGCGATATATCCGATGAACCTTGAAACTTATTTAATTTATTCCATTCAGTTAAACCGTGTCTGATCAAAAACAACTTAGTCATTTTTCACCTCGGCCATTATTTTTCTTCCTCAATGGTATCAGCGTATTTTTCATATACCTGATATTCATCCCAAATATGTTCAAGCTGTTCAAAAGTTTTATATACTTCATTCTTTTTTCTCATTCCTAAAGCAACAATGAGTGCATTTATAACACTTAAAGGGGCAACTAACGAATCTACGAAAGATGCCATATCACTCCGGGCTATAATTGTATGGTTAGCATAATTTACAAGCGGTGAAAGATAACTGTCAGTAATAGCAACTACTTTACTTTTCTGATCTTTTGCATACTGCAGTGCTTTAAGTGTACGCCTGGAATATCTCGGAAAGCTAATACCTATTACTACATCTTCGGGACCAACCCTGAGTATTTGTTCAAACATTTCACTAACACTGGTAGTATGTACTAATCGGACATTATCAAATATAAGATTAAAATAAAACCCTAAAAAGCTTGCAAGAGCAGCAGAACTACGAACACCCAGTATGTATATTTTTCTTGCTTTAAGAATAGTTTCTATGATTTTTTCAAAGTCTTGCTTATCAATTTCATCAAGTGTTAGTCTAATTTTATCCATATCTGAATGTAATACGGTAGATAAGATATCTTGTTCACCAATTCTATCAGAAGTTATCTCCATTCTTTGAACAGCCGTTAGTTTGGTTCTAATAAGTTCTTGTAGAGCTTTTTGTAATTTAGGGTAACCGTCATATCCTAATTCTGTGGCAAATCTTACAACGGTAGATTCACTGACTCCTACTACACTGCCTAATCGTGCTGCAGTCATAAAAGCTGCTTTATCATAATGATTTAGTATATAATTAGCAATTAGTTTTTGACCTTTACTAAATTCGGCCATTAAGGAGTGAATTCTTGAAATTAAATCTTTTTTTTTCTCCATCCGTCTCCGCCTCCTATATGTTAATAAAAAAGTCTTTTTATAAAAGATTTTAAGGTTGACTTTTTTGAAACACATAACGGAAATTATAAATAAATTTATCCACAGAATATAAAGGTTTATAATTTCCTATGTGTTATAAAAAATTTTCTAAATTTGCTTTTTTATGTTTCATATATTGTAACAATCATCTTATCTTCTTTTTGAGCCAAACCAAATATTAGATTTTTTTGTTTTAGATTTTTATTTAAAAAATCTATAAGTTTATACAGTTCATCATTCATACTAATTTCAAGCGTTGCTTTTAGTTGTAGTTTACTACTGTCGTTCATGGTTACAATCCTCCAGACTTTTTATACCTTAAAGATTACATAATACGATGTTAAAAATTAAAGTCTTGCAAAAATTTTAGTTTAAATTATTTTTAAAAAGCTTTTTCTTTTTTCTTATATTATTATTTAATATAACAAAAATCAAGTAGTTTTATTATTTTTGATAAGATTGCACTCTTTTTCAAATACTAAATTTACGTGCAAAAGTTCAAAATTTAAAATAAAAGAATCTTTAGTAGTTATAAAAATATTATCGTATATGCTTATTTTATATTTAACGATTTTTTCTATAGTTGAAGGGGAAGTGACAACTTGATACAAATAGATGATTCAGGAAGTGGCAGTTTAATAGGCGGAACTTGTATTGGAATTTTTAGAACGGAAACAAATGAATATTTTTATGATATTATTCCTATAAAATACTATAACCAAAAAAATTTTCCTCAAAAAAGATATTTAGACTATGTTGTTCAGATCGTAAAAAACGGTTTTAAAGCTTTGTCGGTATCCAAAACAGATACAATAGAAGTATGCCAAGGTTATATGTTTGATAAATTAAGAAGCTGGCTTGATCAAGAGAAATACATATGGCAGAGTACACAAATCACAGGCCTATTACAAGATAAAATAGAGAGAACATTTGAAGAATATACTATTTCGCTCGGGTTTCCAGAACAATACATTAAATATACAAAATATCCATTTCACTTTCATAAAATCTTACGATGGGTATATGCAGACTATAATACTCGGGCTAAACTGTGTAAAGTAGGATGGAAAAGTTGGCAAAAATATGGCAGTATCCCAGTACAGTACTCTTATGAGACGATGCCTAATAAATATTATAGCTGTCTAAAATGTGGAAAAACCCTAGAACCTTTTACACAGGTAAAAGTCCTAAGGTATACAAGTAACAAACCTAATATTATTTATTTACATAAAAATTGCTAATGGTGGATAGTTATCAAATCTATTAATAATTATCCACCATTAAATTACTGTAACTTAAATCATATCGGATGAGTTTTTTGTTCCATATCTACCATATCCCCATCAATTTTATATTTTTGTGCACGTCTAAATTCGAAGAATTTTAATGCAACTTGAGGGAATAAAGCATAAGATAATACATCTTCATCCTGTTCCATAAATTCTTTGATTTCACCTCTTAATTTATCTAACTCCGGTTCAATTAAATCCGCCGGACGGCAGGTAATCTGTTCCTCGTCCCCAATGATTTTCTTTTTGATTTCATCAGAAATCGGAACAGCAGTTTTACCATATTCACCCTTTACAAGTGCCTTAGATTCTTTTGAAACCATTTTATATCGTTCACCCATAATTACATTTAATACGGCTTGCGTACCAACAATCTGACTTGAAGGCGTTACAAGTGGTGGGAAACCAAAGTCTTCTCTAACTCTTGGTACTTCTCTGAGCACTTCATCAAACTTATCCGCCTTGTTCTGTTGCTTCAATTGAGATACTAGGTTAGAGATCATACCTCCAGGAATTTGATATAATAAAGTGTTTATATCGACGCCCATAACTTTTGGATCCATTAATCCACTTTCAATATATTTTTCTCGTAAAGGTTTAAAATAATCAGCAATTTTGCTTAATTGTTTTAAATCTAATCCGGTATCATATTCAGTTCCTTGTAATGTAGCAACTAGGGGTTCGGTTGGTGGTTGCGCCGTACCTAATGCCATTGGAGATATCGCTGTATCCACAACATCTACCCCTGCTTCAATTGCTTTTAAATATGCCATAGAAGCAACACCGCTAGTATAGTGAGTATGAAGCTGAATAGGAATTTTAACTGCTTTTTTCATAGATTTAACCAAGTCATAAGCTGCATAAGGAGTTAAAAGTCCTGCCATATCTTTAATACATATGGAGTCAGCTCCATTATCTTCAAGCTGTTTTGATAATTTTACGAAAGAATCGACAGTATGTACGGGGCTTATGGTGTAACATACAGTTGCTTGTACATGTCCGCCTTCTTTTTTACAAGCGTTAATAGCCGTTTGTAAGTTTCGAATATCATTTAGTGCATCAAATATTCTCAAAATATCTATCCCATTTGCAATAGATTTTTGCACAAAATATTCAACTACATCATCTGCGTAATGTTTGTATCCCAAAATATTTTGACCTCTAAAAAGCATCTGAAGTTTGGTGTTTTTTACTGCTTTTCTTATTGTTCTTAATCTTTCCCATGGGTCTTCGTTTAGAAATCTTAAACAAGCATCAAACGTTGCTCCACCCCATGCTTCAAGTGAATGGTAGCCTACTTTATCTAATTCATCTAAAATTGGGAGCATCTCTTCCGTGGTCATTCTAGTTGCAATTAATGACTGATGCGCATCCCTTAAAACGGTCTCAGTAATTTTAACCTTAGGCATGTTTATCCTCCTTTATATCAATTGCTTGGAGTTTGAAGCTGATAACTTCAAACTTTAAATCCCTTCTAATAAATTTTGAGTATTAGATCATTTTCAACATTTAGATTTAGAGTAGTATAGTAACTTCCAAGTATAAATTTTTCACTTTAAATCTAGGAATTATTTAGCATACATAGCTAAGAATACACCGGCAGCAACAGCTGAACCAATAACCCCGGCAACATTAGGGCCCATTGCATGCATCAACAAGAAGTTAGAAGGATTTTCTTTTTGTCCAACTGTTTGCGATACTCTTGCAGCCATAGGAACTGCTGATACCCCTGCTGAACCTATTAAAGGATTTATTTTTCCTCCTGAAAGTTTACACATAAGTTTAGCAAAAAGTACGCCACCGGCTGTACTCATTGAAAAAGCCAGTAATCCAAGAACGACTATACCAAGTGTCTTCGGATCAAGGAAAGTGTTTGCGTTAGCAGTTGCTCCCACTGTTACGCCAAGGAAAATTGTGATAATATTAATCAATTCATTCTGAACTGTTTTATTTAATCTTTCTACTACACCGGATTCTCTAATTAAATTTCCCAACATTAACATTCCTATAAGTGCACCAGCATCAGGAATAATGATAGTTACAACAGCTGCTACAATTACCGGAAATACAATCTTTTCAACTTTACTTACCGGACGTAACTGTTCCATTACAATCATTCGCTCTTTTTTAGTCGTTAATGCTTTCATAATGGGAGGCTGTATAATTGGAACAAGTGCCATGTAAGAATATGCTGCAATTGCAATTGGTCCAAGTAATTCAGGAGCCAGTGTCTTCGTTACAAAGATTGCTGTTGGACCATCAGCACCACCAATAATTCCAGTAGATGCTGCCTGCTCTATAGTAAATCCTATTGCAGGAATAAATCCCAACAAAATTGCACCTATAAAGGTAGTAAATATACCAATTTGTGCAGCAGCTCCCAACAAAATACTTTTAGGATTAGCAATCAAAGGACCAAAGTCTGTCATTGCTCCTACGCCAAGGAAGATTAACGGTGGATAAATTCCTAATTTAACCCCTAAGTAAAGTAAATCCAATAACCCGCCTTTATCAACAATTTCAATAATGTCTAAATGCCCACCTTCAAAAAGCTCTGGATGCATAAGACCAGCATTTGGTAAATTAGCGAGTAATACACCAAAAGCAATTGGTAAAAGTAATAAAGGTTCAAATTTTTTTACAATAGCTAGGTACAATAATACTGCAACAATACCAAACATAATAAGGGTTGGTATATTTAACTCGTTAATACCACTTTTATCTAAAAAATTTAATACGGTTTCTATCAATTTTCTCCCTCCATTTCAGCTAGCGTTGTTCTTTACTATTAGCTAGTGGTAATGATTAGCCAATGGCAACAAGAACATCTCCGCTATTTACTGAAGCGCCTTGTGTAACATTTACAGCTACAATTTTTCCTGCTTTAGGTGCCATAATTTCATTTTCCATTTTCATTGCTTCAAGTACACAAACAACGTCTCCTTCATTTACAGTATCGCCTTCTTTAACATTTACCGCCAGAATTGTACCAGGCATTGGCGCTGTTACACTTGTAGCTGAAGCAGGTACAGCAGCAGCCGGTTTTGCAGCTGGGGCAGCCTTAGGTGCTGGTGCTGGCGCAGCTGCAGGTCTGCTAACAGGTGCAGCTACCGGAGCACCATCTCTTATTTCTTCAACTTCAACCTCATAAGATTTTCCGTTAACATTTATTACAAATTTTCTCATCTTCAACATCCTCCTGACATTTATATTATTTTAGTAAATTATTATAATCTATTTGCAATTTGTTCTTTTCTACTGACCGTATTCCATACTGGAGAATTTTGGTCAATTCTTCTAAAAGATCTAATATTTAAGTTGTACGTAGATTGATTAAGACTGGATGCTACTGCAGCAGTCAATACTGCAATTAATTCGTCTTCATCTAAATCTTCGTTATCTTCATCAGCGGTAACTGTATCCTGTTTGATTTCTTGCTTTTCTACAGCAACTGGAGCCTTCTTCGGATCCTTGTAAAATACAAGCTTCATTCCTATCAGTATGAAATAGAGTAGAATCAATATACCAAAAACGATACCCATTCCCACTACAGTTACTGATAAACCTTCATATAGACTATTCAATTAATTCACCCCGCTTTTATTTGATTTACCTTCCAAAACCATGTCTTATACAGGGATATTTCCATGTTTTTTAGCTGGTCTATTTTCTCTTTTACTTGCTAACATTTCTAAAGCACTAATAATTCTTGGTCTTGTTGAATCAGGCTCAATAACGTCATCAACATATCCCCTCGCTGCTGCTACATATGGATTAGCAAATTTGTTTCTATATTCTTCAATCTTTTCAGTTCTAGTAGCAATTGGATCTGCAGCATTTGCTATTTCCTTACGGAATATAATATTCGCTGCACCTTCAGGTCCCATTACAGCAATTTCAGCTGTAGGCCATGCAAATACCATGTCCGCTCCTAAATGTTTGCTGCTCATGGCAATATAAGCGCCACCATATGCTTTTCTAACAATTACATTGATTTTCGGAACTGTAGCTTCAGAATATGCGTAGAGTAATTTCGCTCCGTGCCTAATAATGCCATTATGCTCTTGCGAAACGCCTGGTAAATATCCCGGAACGTCTGTAAAAGTTAATAACGGAATATTAAAACTGTCACAGAATCTTATAAAACGTGCAGCTTTATCAGAAGAATTAACATCTAATGACCCGGCAAGCACCTTTGGTTGATTTGCAATGATTCCCACGGTTCTTCCGTTCATTCTTGCAAAACCTACAATAATATTTTGTGCAAAATGAGGATGAACTTCAAAGAAATCACCATTATCAACGACTTCAGTAATAATTTCTTTCATATCATATGCCTTATTTGCATCATCTGGAACAATCTCAGTTAACCTTTGGGACAATCTATTTAAGTCATCATTATTTTCATACATTGGAGAATCTGAAAGATTATTTGATGGTAAATAACTTAATAATAGCTTTACTTTTTCCATACACGCTTCATCATTATCACTCATAAAGTGTGCAACACCACTCTTTGAATTATGTGTCATTGCTCCACCTAATTCTTCAAAACTTACATCTTCTCCAGTTACAGCTTTAATAACTTGTGGCCCAGTAATAAACATCTGACTGGTTTTATCAACCATAAATGTAAAATCTGTTATTGCTGGAGAATATACTGCTCCACCAGCACAAGGTCCCATAATCACAGAAATTTGTGGAATTACCCCGGAAGCTAAAGTGTTTCGATAAAAGATTTCACCGAATCCACTAAGTGCATCTATTCCCTCTTGTATTCTTGCACCACCAGAGTCATTAATTCCAACAATAGGTGCTCCCATTTCCATGGCCATATCCATAACTTTGCAAATCTTTTTTGCATGCATTTCACCCAAAGACCCACCTATTACAGTGAAATCCTGAGCATATACAAAAACTAGACGCCCATCTACAGTACCGTATCCGGTAACAACTCCTTCTCCAGGAGCTTCAATATTGGGCATATCAAACTCTGTGCCTCTATGTTTTACAAAGGCATCAACTTCAATAAAGCTTCCCTCATCCATAAGTAAATTAATTCTTTCTCTAGCAGTTAATTTACCGGATTCGTGCTGCTTCTTGACTTTATCAGCACCGCCACCTTGTTCAATAACACTTCTACGGTACTGTAAGTCATTAAGTTTGTCAATTGTACTCATTACTAACCCTCCAAACTATAAAATTAATGCTATGTATTTTCCCCCAAAAGCTTTGTTGTTTTCAAAATGATTTGTATAGCTATTTTTTATAGTTACATAATACTAATATTGTGCTTAATCATAATTTTCATACGCTATACAAATCCATGTATTATTTGTAATATTGTATTATTAGTAGTACTGATAACTGTTTTGAAAATCCGACTTAAGCTTAGGGTTTACTAAAGTTGTCTATACATATGCATAGCACAACATTGTTATAAAATAAACATTCAGAGAAATGCAACAAATTTCCCCATTTTCTTTTATTCGACATAAATATCTTTTTTCCTTCTAATTTCCTTCTAAAAAAATAAATTTTTTTTAATTTTTAAACATTTAGTATGAAAATACCCAAGAGTATTATTTATTAACTAGTTTATATTTTATGCAGTGTTTACAATCTATAAAAAATCAACTACTTTTTACAAGCTAAAATAACCTCACGTATAATTTTTGCCGCTAATAAGGCAGTTCTATCTGACTGGTCATACATTGGAGACACTTCTACTAAATCAAATCCAATTAAATTCAACTTACTAATTGTTAGAATTGCCTGTAAAATTTCTTTTGAAGTACAGCCCCCCGGTTCAGGTGTACCAGTTCCATTTGCAAAAGCAGGGTCAATTACATCAATGTCTAAAGTAACATAGACAGGACGTCTACCAATTTGGCTTACAACCTCTTTTAACGGATCTAAAACATCAAATAAATACATATTCGTATTATTTTTTGCAAAATTAAATTCTTCTTTTGTACCAGACCGTATGCCAAATTGAAATATATTTTTCCCGTTTAAAAATTCTGTAATTCGCCGTATAACAGAAGCATGCGAATTACATTCACCAATATAATTTTCTCTAAGATCTGCATGTGCGTCAAAATGGAGTATAACAAGATCATCTCCGTATTTGTTGTATACTTCTTTTATAATCGGAAGACTAATTAGATGTTCACCACCAATAAAAATGGGGAATTTATCGTCCTTTAAAATTTGTTTACAGACATTTCCTATCATATCAAGGCTTCGATCTACATTACCAAAAGGCAAATCAAGGTCTCCGGCATCGTAGTATTTTTTATCATTTAAACTTTTATTCATAGATATGCTATATTCCTCAATTCCAATAGATACTTCTCTAATTTTTTGAGGACCAAATCTTGTTCCGGGACGAAAGCTACAAGTAAAATCCATTGGCACCCCTACTATCACTATATCTGTTTGTGAATAGTTATCCAGGCTGCCCATAAATCTAGTATGTAAAGTTTCTTTAATAAACAAATAGTTTCCCTCCAATTTTATATAGCTATTTGATAAGATCTTCTACAAACTTAGGAAGTGCAAATACAGATTTATGTATTCGGGCGGAATAATATTTTGTATCTAATTCAGGTATTTTATCTGTATCAACTTCTAATGGGTCATATTTTTTCGACCCCATCGTAAAACTCCATAATCCACTTGGATAGGTTGGTATTGAACATAAATACAAACGCGTTATTGGAAAGACTGATTTTATATCCTTGAAAACTCGATTAATTAAATCTTTGTTATAAAATGGAGACTCTGTTTGTGCTACAAAAATCCCATCGTCTTTTAGTGCTTCAAAAATATTTTTATAAAAATCTAGTGCAAATAATCCTACTGCAGGACCTACAGGGTCGGTTGAATCCACAGTAATTACGTCAAATTCATTCTTATGTTCTTGTACATATTTTATTCCATCCGTTACAATCACCTCAGCTCTACTATCATCTAAAGCGCAGCTTATTTCAGGTAGGTATTTTTTACTCACTTCTACTACTGAACCATCAATTTCTACCAGTACAGCTTTTTCAACACTTGGATGCTTTAATATTTCTCTAATTGCACCTCCATCTCCTCCGCCAACAACTAATACTTTTTTTGGATTGGGGTGAGTAAATAGAGGAATATGCGTAATCATTTCATGATAAACAAATTCATCCTCTATAGTTGTTTGAACTGTTCCATCCAAAACTAACATTCTACCAAATTGCTCAGTTTCAATCAACGCGAGGTCCTGATACTCCGTTTTTTCAGTATGATAAGTTTTACTAACTTTGCATGTAATACCTACATTGGAAGTTTGTTTTTCTGTATACCATAAGTCCATATTATCGACACTCCTTTAGAAATATTCGTAAGTGATTATATCAGATAAATTTAAAAAATGGAACATTTCATAAAAAACAATTTTATGAATTTTAAGTTTTGTATTTTACTAATATTATTCCCCTCGTGCTTAGCATTGCATCCAATCCCTTATAGTCGTTACTATTGTATCCTGATAAGAATTTTTAGATGCGGCTTTTCCTCCTCTGTATTAACAGGCTCTAAACCTTTCCGCAGCGTTCTTTCCATAATATTCTTCAAATAAAAAATATACGCCCTAATACTTTTATTTACTTGACATTAAACATTTTTAAACTATTTACTTCAGAAGTCTTTAAAAATCTCCATTTACCGGAAGGTAAATTTCCTAAATATAAGTTTCCAATTGCGATTCTTTTTAATTTCACAACCGGATGTCCAATTTTTTCACACATTTTTCTTACTTGTCTATTTTTCCCTTCATGAATTGTTATTTTCAATTGGCAACTTTTTTGCATCGTCTTGATAATTTCTATTTTTGCCGGGGCAGTAATATAATTATCAATATATAATCCTTCTCTAAATTTTTGCAATTTGTCATTAGTGGGTATACCTTTTACAGTAGCAATATAAATTTTTTCAATGCTATGCTTAGGGTGAGTAAGTTTATATGTAAAATCCCCATCATTTGTGAGTATCAATAATCCTTCAGTATCATAATCCAACCTACCTACCGGATATACTCTTTCTGGAATATCTTTTTTTATTAAGTCAATAACAGTCAGCCTATTAAATTGGTCTGAGTTTGTAGTAACGTATCCTACAGGCTTGTTAAGCATAATGTATAATTTTTTATCTGAAATTTTAATGATTTGTTCATCTATTTTGATAATATCAGTTTCTACATCCACTTTTTCACCTAATGTTTGTACCGTTCGATTGTTCTTTTTTACCCGACCTTCAAGAATCATTTCTTCTGCTTTTCTTCTTGAAGCAATACCGGCAAGGGCTATAAATTTTTGAATTCTCATAATATTATCTTGCTTCATATTATTCCTCCAATTTTTGCAATGTATTATATCAATAACAAAAAAACAATCGAAACATCCGATTGTTTTTGTTGATAAAAAATATATGAACGATAGTGTTATAACGACTGAGGCAGAAAACTTGCCCACTTGCGGGTAAGATGAATGCCGCACAAAGTTTCATCAAAATCTACCTATTAAATAACTTCGAGGCTTGCCTCGAAGAATGAAATAAAAGATTTTGATATTTTGTAATTGCGGCATATACCGACAAAATATCTTGTTTAAACAACGTTAGAATTTTAGTAGCTTTTCATATAAAAACTTGTCATTTAAGAATTTGTCATCATTAAACATTCCATATTCCATTTCATCTAACAATATGTTAATCTTTCCAACTTTTTGACCATATACTACTGGAGCAATTACATAATCGGGTACTTCATATTTTATTTGTATCTTTGGTTTTTCTTCTTTCTTTAACGGGATAAACAGTGTGTCTGAAGCAACAAGAGAAATCATATCTTTCTTTCCATCCAAAACCGGAAGGGTCTTCATAAATTCCCCTTTTTCACAGACAACTTGCAGTTTATAATTATCAAAAGCATAGTTAAAGAGTTTCTTATGGTCTTCCCAATCATTAGGTGCGTTTAAAGTTACTACAACTACTTGCCATTCATTCCTAGTTGCAGAAGATACTAAACACCTGCCTGATTTCTTAGTGAAACCTGTTTTTACGCCATCACAACCGTCATACATCTTCAGTAACCTATTATGGTTTTTTAGTAACCTATCCCATTTATGACCTTGCCACGGAATTTTCTTTTGTTCAGTTTTTACAATTTCGGAAAACTTTTTATTTTTTAATGCATATCGAGTGATTAGGCCAAGATCATAGGCGGTAGTATAATGACCGTCCTCGTCTAGACCATTTGGATTTTTAAAGCTGGTATTAATGGCTCCGATAGCATGTGCTTTTTTTGTCATCATTTTTGCAAATTCTTCTACAGATCCGCCTATATGTTCTGCTATGACAATCGCAGCATCATTTCCTGAACTTAATAATAAGCCATATATTAAATCTTCAAGTCTTTGTTTCTCGCCTTCTTCCAGCCATATTGAAGAACCTTCCACATAGGCCGCTTTAGCACTGGTAGTAACAATATCATTTAGATTACCATTTTCTAAAGCGACAATTGCGGTCATAATTTTTGTTGTACTTGCCATGGGGCGTTTTTGATGTGCATTTTTTTCATAAAGGACCCTACCAGTTACCGTATCCATAACAACTGCGGAAGATGCTGAAATATCTATTACCTCAGCATAAGTCGGATAATAAATGCTTTGGAACATCATCATTATTATCATAAGTAGTTTAATAATTTTATTCAAAAAAATCACCTGCCCATTGGTTAGTGTAAAAACAGTGTGCTACAAAATAGATAGTAATAAAATCTACCGTCTTATGGTTTTGGTTAAAAGCAACACGTAAAAAGTTAGTCAGTTATGTGTTTTTGCAATAATCCCATATATAATGTATATGAGCAGGTAATGTTTTTATTCTTTTTTTATCATAAAGACAATAATATGGTCTAAAAATAATAGATATGTTTTCTTTAAATTATTTATTCATTTTCTACTTCCGTTGTTGAAAGTTTTTCCCCTTCGGATTTTTCTACTTTCTTTTTAATATTTACTTTTTTCCTTACAGTTTCGTTAATTTTTTCAATCAAATCTGGAACAAGATCAAGTATCTTATCAACTGATGAATTCGTATTAACAGGCAGTAATTTTATCTGTCCCTGTCCTACCACCATAAATGCAACAGGTTGAATTGTAACACCTGCACCGCTACCTCCACCAAAAGGAAGCTTTGATGTTGTTTCTTTTTCATCATTTTTTTCTCTTATGGATGTTCCAAACTCAGAACCACCAGCAGCAAAGCCAAATGAAACTCTGGAAATCGGGATAATCACTGTACCATCAGGAGCTTCTACAGCATCTCCCACGATAGTATTGACATCTACCATTTCTTTAATGCTTTGCATTGCTGTTGTCATTAACCCTTCAATTGGATGTTCTGACATTTTTGCCACCACCTTGTGTTGAATTTATTTTACTTTAAAATATTTATTATTAATTTTTATAAATATTTTAGGAGTAAACAGTTATTTATAAAAATTGAATAATACCGTATAGCATTACAAAAATAATCTCTTACTTAAAAATTTGATACGGTCTTTGAACTATGCCGGTTCAAGGAAAACCGTTTTTTAAAAAATGTATGGATAACAGAAAATAAAATAATAAAAAATACAATAATAATATGTACAATTCGTATAGTAAATATACAATAGAACTTAATATGTAATTTACTCTCATTAAAATTAGGAACTATCTTGACATCTGTATGTTTTAATATCATATTACTATCTGCTATCGATAAAATGTTATAACTCATTCCCCACACTAGTCCACTGGCAATTCCTGTTGTTGAAGCATCCCCTAAACCGAAATCCAAATGAAATATAAGATCACGACATACTACTTTTGTTTTTAAATAATTACGAACTGCAATAAATATATTTTTATAATGATTAAACTGTATATAGCTCTTTTCTAGTAAATCTTTTATATTTGAAAAACTAATAAAAGATTTTTGCTTCAAAGAAAAATCTTTGTTTTTTTTTAATTTTTCCACAAGTTTTATACCCCAAAAACCTTCTTTAGTATCTATATCAATAAATGGTATATCGACTTTTATTAGATTTTTAGCAATTGAAAATGTTAAAATAGCCCTGTCATTTTCTTCTGTTCTTAAATACTCAATACTAATACTTAACTTAATAAACAATAAAATAAAGCCTAATGTACAAATTATTATAAAGTATATCATAGAAAGCACCTCAGTTAGATATTATTACCAAAAAATAAGCATTAAATACCAAATCGCCATAAAAAATAACTAATTTTATTATACTTTATAAATAAACCGGTAATTAGGTTTTTGTTGAAATAATAGCTTGATCTAACCCATCTATTGGCGGTAAATCATCCAGCGACCGTAAACCAAAACAACGAAGAAATTCTTGGGTAGTGCCAAATACAATAGGTTTTCCTGGAACATTTAATCTACCTACTTCTTCCACCAATCCTCTTTCAATTAATCTATTTAATGCACCATCACTATTAACACCTCTAATTTGTTCTATATTACTTCTTGTAATTGGTTGATTATAAGCTATAATCGCAAGTGTTTCAAGTGCAGCATTAGATAATGTTTGATTATGTTTCGGCTCAACAATTTTTTTAACATATTCATAATATTCCGGTCTAGTACATAACTGAAAACAATTATCAAGTTCTATAATTTGAATACCTCGTCTTTCATAAGTATAATAATCCTTCATCCTATTAATGATTGCACGTAAAGTTCCTTTATCTATATGTAAAACATCTGAAAGCCTGTCAATATGTACAGCATCTCCTGATGCAAAAAGAATACCTTCTATAATTGATTCTATTTCTTTAATATGCATCTACCTCACCATTTTTGAATAATAAATATAAATCTTGTCACTATTTTCCTGTTGTATTGCTAATACCTGATTTGATTTGATTAATTCCAATATTGCTAAAAATCTTGCAACAATTTCTGCTTTAGAATGTACATATTTAAAAATATCTAGAAATAGTACCCTGCCTTTACGGGTTAATGTTTGTAATATTTCTTTTGCCTTCTCATCTATAGATATCTTTTCTCTACCAATAATTCCTTCAAATGACTCTTTAGGAGGAGGTGCTATTCTATCATTCCTAATTACAATATTATTAAATGCTTTTATTAAGTCATCCACAGATAATTTCTTAAGATCAGCATTATCTATTTGAATTTCAATTTTGTCCGGTTTTTTAAAAGCAATATTTTTATATATATTTTGCCTTTCGTCCAAATATTTAGAAATTGCTTTATATTTTTTATATTCTAACAGCTTATCAACCAATTCTTGGCGTGGGTCACTATCGTTTTCTTCTTCTTCAGTTTCTGTATACTTTGGTAAAAGCATTTTTGACTTTATATAAAGTAAATGTGCAGCCATCACTAAAAATTCGCTAGTCAGCTCTAAATCCATTTCGGACATATGATTTAAATATGCTAAATACTGGTCTGTAATTTCAGCAATCGGAATATCATAGATGTTTACTTTATTCTTTTGTATCAAATGCATAAGTAAATCTAAGGGTCCTTCAAAGATTTCTAATTTAAAAGAAATTGTTTTCATGTTATTTCCCTTTTTATACCATAATCTTAGATTTTATTCTTCTTATAATGGCAATATATTTACAATTCCGATTAAGATATTTAATACTATTCGTAATAACCCCTGTAAAATAGGGCTTAATATCCCTGTAAACAGTAATATTAATAATATAATTTGACCATAATGTTCATATCGTAATAAATTATAATACCATTTTGACGGTAAAATCGAAATAAATATTTTTGATCCATCTAATGGAGGAATAGGAATTAGATTAAAAATCGCCAAACCAACATTATATATTACTATATAAAATAAAATTCTTGATAAATAATTTATAGCATGCGGATAATATAAATGTGTAAAGATACTGATGTTAAAAATTTTACCTATTATTAACGCTATAAAAGCTAAAATAATGTTTGATAACGGTCCTGCAAGACCCACAAGTGCAGTACCATTTTTTTTATCATTAAAATATGCTGGATTGATAGGTACAGGCTTCGCCCAACCGAATCCAATAAAATATAATGCTATTGCTCCCATTGGATCAAGATGTTTTATTGGGTTTAATGTTAATCTTCCATAATATCTTGGTGTAGGGTCCCCTAATCTATTAGCCATATAGCCATGAGCAAATTCATGGAAAGTAATGGCCAGTAATAAAGCGGGGAGACTTACCAATAATTCTTGCGGATTCATCCCTCTAAGCAAAAAATCACACCCTGTTCTTTAGCAAAGTATATAATAACTAGAGGTTATTTATATATCATGTAATTATTATAGTATTTATTAACTATTGTGTCCATATTTCAATACTAAAAAATGCTATTTTTTTTATTCTCTAAATAATTTGTGTGATTTGATAAGTCAACTACTTTATCATAAACTTTTTATTTATTTCCATTGTTCTTATATTCCCATGGAAATAAAATAATTCGACATAAATTTTAACTTCTTAGCTGCTTATATCGATAACCAATATCTAAATTTAAAATAAATTAATGTAGTTATCGATGAAATTAACCAACTTTAAATCATAATATTTAGTTTTAAAGTTAGTTAATTATAATTTTAAAAAATAACTTTTGTATTGTTCTTTGATTTTTTCAATACTAAAGGCTTTCCTGAATTCAGGAAAGCCTTTAGTATTGAAAATCTATTTCCTTGCATTTAACCAATGTTTAATCAGTTTTGTAAAAACCTTATTTACAGATACTTTTTCAACTGTTTCTAATGTTACTATATCTACCTTACCAATTTGTTTATCATTCAAAGAAAAAGTTATTTCTCCTACTTTTTGACCCTTGTCAACAGGTGCTAAAACATTATTCACAATATCAATGTTTTTGGTAATGCTATTTTCTTCACCTTTCTTTACTAATAAATTAAGATCTGATGCTGTAGCTAATTTCACTTTTCCTACCATACCTTTAATTACATCTAATTCACCGACTAGTTCTCCTTTTTTCGTACTGTTGACAATCGTATAGTTCGCAAAACCGTGATCAAGTAGTTTAGAAGCAGCATTGAATCTATCCCTGGATGTTGGCGCCGCCATCACTACAGCAATTAATTGCATGCCATCTCGATTAGCAGAGGCAGATAAGCAGTAAAGTGCTCTACTGGTTGAGCCTGTTTTGATTCCATTTGCTCCTTTATAAAATCTAACTAGTTTATTTGTATTTGCCAACCCAAATTCTCCATTTCTTAAAGAATCAGTCCAAATTGTCAGATATTCATGAATTTTTGGGTATTTCAAAAGTTCCCTTGACATTAATGCAATATCGTATGCGCTAGTATAGTGGTTTTCAACATCAAGTCCGTTGCAATTTACAAAATTGGTATCCTTCATTCCCAAAGCTTTAGCCTTATCGTTCATTGCTTTTACAAAAGCTTCCTCACTGCCAAAAATGTGTTCTGCCATAGCCACAGAAGCATCATTACCAGAAGCAACAGCTATTGCTTTTAACATATCATGAACAGACATTTGTTCTCCGGGGGCGAGATAGATCTGGGACCCTCCCATACTGGCTGCATATTCACTAGCTGTAACCATATCATCTAAAGATATTTTACCGCTCTCAAGCGCTTCCATAATGAGAAGCATGGTCATTACTTTTGTTACACTTGCTGGGGGTAATTTCTGGTGACTATTGAGTTCATATAAGATCTGCCCCGTCGATGCTTCCATTAAAACAGCTGATTTTGCTTGTATATCAAGGTTATTTGTTGGTTCAGCTTTTGTAACTATTGAATAGTTTAAGAATAATAACATAACACAAACCAAAGAAATTAGTTTAATTAATTTTTTCATATCATAACCTCCTGGTTTTTTCCTTAGTTTATGTTATGCAATAATTTTTCATCTTATTCCCAAAGCAATCGAATCTTTTAAGATCAAAATTTTTGCATTCCTTCTTTAGTAACAATACCATAAATTAATTGATTAGGTTTAACAGGTATCTCTGTCATATAATATGAAGATAAAATTAATTGCTTTGTTTCTTCTATTTTTGCCTTATCATTTGCATAGATCGTTGCGATTGCTTGTTCTTTGAAAACTCTATCTCCTACTTTTTTATGTAATATGATTCCCGCACTTAAATCTATAGCACTTTCTTTAGTAACTCTGCCAGCTCCGGTGATTAAACTTGCAATTCCTATTTTTTCAGTATCAATATGTTCTACATACCCTTCAAAATCAGCATAAATTTTAGTGATATATTTGGCTTTAGGAAGCAGATCATAATTATTAATAACTGCTTTATTTCCATTTTGAGATTCTATTAATTCCGATAATTTTTTAAGGGCCTTACCAGAATTAATTTGATTCTTTGCTATTTCTTTTCCTGCTTCTATAGAATCAACTTTTTTGCCTAACATTAACATATATGCTCCTAAAGTAATACATAAATCAGTAAGATCTTGAGGTCCTACCCCTTTCAGTGTCTCTATCGCTTCTATTACTTCAAGCGAATTACCTATAGCATATCCTAAAGGTTGGTTCATATCACTAATTACAGCAATAATCTCTTTGTTTATACCTTTACCTATATCAACCATTTCTTGAGCAAGATTAAAAGCGGCATCAATGTCTTTCATAAAAGCTCCATTTCCGGTTTTTACATCCAATAAAATAGCGTCTGAACCAGCTGCAATTTTTTTACTCATAATACTGCTAGCAATAAGAGAAATATTATTTACTGTTGCTGTCACATCTCTTAAAGCGTAAATTTTTTTATCTGCGGGTACAAGGTTGCCTGTTTGTCCTGCGATAGCTATATTTATTTTTTTTACAGAATCTAAAAAATTTTTTTGGTCTAACTGGGTATTGAATCCGGGAATCGATTCTAATTTATCGATTGTTCCTCCTGTATGTCCTAATCCTCTACCAGACATTTTTGCTACAGGAATACCGGCAGCAGCGACCAAAGGAGCCAAAACAAGCGTTGTTTTATCGCCAACTCCTCCGGTACTGTGTTTGTCAACCTTTATTCCGTCAATACTTGATAAATCCATCCTATCCCCTGATTCAACCATTGCCATTGTTAAATCAACTGTTTCGCGTTTATTCATTCCTCTCAAAAAAATTGCCATAAGTAGAGCTGAAAATTGGTAATCAGGAATATTTCCATTTGTATATCCTTTTACGGAAAAGGAAATTTCATCTTTTGTAAGTTCTATACCATCTCTTTTTTTAGCAATAATATCATACATCCTCACTTCTCAGGTACCTCCTTTTAAAAAACACTAAATGCATATTTTCATCAAGTATATCTCTTAAAATATTTACTCATTCTTTTTATTAAATATATATTCACAAAAAATTTTGATCATTAACAGAGTGTCTTTAAAGCATTTAAAAAGGGCTTTTCTAAGCCCTTGGATGTGTCTTCTTGTAAACTTCTTTAATTTTATTTTTTGTTAGTTGTGCATAGATCTGTGTTGACGATATATCAGAATGCCCTAGCATTTCTTGTATTGATTTTAAGTCTGCACCATTTTCCAAAAGGTGTGCAGCAAAAGAGTGACGGAGCGTATGTGGTGTAATCTCTTTATTAATTTTTGCCTGATTTTTATATAGCTTTATAATTTTCCAAAATCCCTGACGTGTTAACCTTTGACCATTGCAGTTAACAAATAGTGCTTTTTCACTTGGATTTTGTATCATCATTGTTCTGGATTTATTTATGTAATCTTCTAATGCGCTTATAGCCATTGTGCCCAATGGAATAATTCTTTCTTTATTTCCTTTGTTACATTTTATAAATCCCATTTCAAAATTAATATCATTTATATCTAAATGTATTAATTCAGAAACACGTATACCAGTAGCATATAGTAATTCCAGCATTGCTTTATCCCTATAACCCTTTAAATCTACGCATTTGGGTTGTTCTAATAAAAGCTCAACTTCTTTTGTTGATAATATTTGGGGAAGTTTTTTTTCAACCTTAGGAGATTCAAGATTTTGTGTGGGGTCTTGTTCAGCTATATTTACTTTATTTAAATATTGATAAAATGAACGAATTGAAGCAAGATTTCTTGAAATTGTAGAAGTAGCTCTGCCTTTCTTTTGTAAATACAAAAGATAAGTAATAACAGTTGTTTTATTTACACCGGCAATATTTGATATATTCATTTCTTTTAGATACGATATATACTGTTGTATATCTCTTCGATATGATTGCAAAGTATTATCGGATAAGCCTTTCTCATTTTCAAGAAAATCAACAAATTTTTGAACAAGAACTTCCATTGAAATATCTCCTTCACAATTTAGTTAAAAATTACTACTTTATAAAATATATTTTACAGAAAATTTTAGCAATTGTACATATATATTCTGCAAATTTTTCTAAATTCCTGCATAAAGTTACATCTTCTAAAAACGTATTTAAACATATTAAAAATGTTCTAAAAACTATCTATTGGATAATTATTGACAGGTTTTTTTGTGTTTATACAATTAATTCCAAAAATTATATGAATACTTGTGTAATTGATTTTATAAATACAGGTGTTATATAGGCTTCAACTATGCTACCTATTGTTAAAAGACAAAATGTTAATATGACAAAAGTACTATATGAAAAAAATTGTGTCTTAATATTTTCTTTTCTATATTTAGTTTTAACTTTATTTCGTATCATTGAAAGTGAAAAATTGATACAAGTAATTCCTAACACAATATAACATGGAATAATAATTAAATTTTGAGGAAGTATCCCTAGAAAAGTGAATACGATTCCTTTAAAATTAAGACTTTTGATTAAAAAACCTACTGTAAAACCTATTACAAATCCTTTAATGCCTATAATAAGTAAAATAAATGGAATGCCAATAATGGTAATGCCTAAAAACCATAAAATTAAAAGTGTCTTAATATTATTGAAAACGGATAGTTTAAATAGTTCTGTATTGTTAATATCCTGTGCATTCAATATATAAAAAAAATCTTGTATATATGTAAAAAGTTCATCGGTTTGAGAATCACTTAAAGCATTTACGGTAAAAGCTCCGGTAGAAATTCCCACCGTCAATGATAAAATGATAATAATATATAAAAATAAATTTTTTATAAAATGACCTTTTATTAGAGCCTGTATCGTTTTTGTCAACCTGTATCCCCTCCAATGCTTTCATAGAAATTTTATGCATTAAAAGAGGGAAAAATTACATAATTTTTATGAAAATTTAATAACTATGTAAAGCAGCTTACAGCATTATTGCATTAGAAGTATTAAGATTATCTTCTTTTACGATAAAGCAAAAAATTTTGATGCAATAGATATATTTATATTTTTAACGTTAATAGAGTAGATGCACCAATTGCTCGAAAAAAGTCAGGGTCTTGTTCAATCCCCCTCCCCATCGTCTTCATAAATAAATTTCCTTTATTAAGAATCTTAAAAGTTTGTTCTGCTATATAATGAACTCGATGTTTTTGGTCAATGTTATAGCGTTTTATTTGATCTAAGATAAAATTATTCTTTTCTTCTTCTAAAACAGGCAAACCAATAAAGGCTGAAGAGTATGCAATCTTACTTAATATAGTTAACGTATGGTGACTCAATCCCTGATGCCTTTCCCTATTATCTGCGAAACTTATCCTAGGAATTATAATAGGAACACCTTTTAGTGTATTCACTGCATCAATAAGATGTCCTCCTTCAATACTAGAAAATCCTAATATTGAATCAGTTCCAACTACTCCTGGTCCAGGAGTAATAATGGCGATATCACTTTTGCAGATATATTTTGATGTAATAAGTGCTGTATAAACATTTACAGTTTCAAAATCCCCTCCAAAGGCTTGTCCGCAAGTAATTGTGTAATCTAATAATCGCTGAGTTTTTAACCACTTAACAGTCTTACTATAATGAATAGGCAAACAGGCACTATCGGTCATGATATAAGAAATTTTTAATTGTTTATGGTAGTACTTTAAAATCTGAATCGCTGGTAGTAACATGCTATGTAATGGTCCAATCAAAACTTTAAGACCTTCCACATGATCTCTATCTTTAATGGTTTCATGATAGAGACTCTGAGGTTCTTCTACTGCCAAACATTTCAATTGCATTGGCGTATATCGCAATTTGATAATATGGCCTAATTCACTTGGAAAGTCACATTCAGTATTACTATAATTGTGAATAATAAAATTATATCCACCTGTACCAAGATTTAAATAAACTGCATTTGTGTTAATTAAAACTTTATCTCCAACATTAATCTGTCCAGTAATGCTATTATAATTTATGGCCTTTTGCAGTTCATGTTCTACCTCTATTGCCACTTCGGTAACATCATTATCAAATTCTAAAATTTCCCGAACAACGGCTAACCTTTTTCTAATCAAAGCAATCTTCCTAACAACACTAAAATTATATCTTTTCTTGTTATTACATACTTAATATTATCCTACTGCCATTATTTAAAAATATTATTACAATGACCCATTTTTATTAAGATGCACATACGATTTATTATGTATTCACGAAATTACATTTTTTACGTGTATTTCTTGCTTAACTCAATTGCTTTTTCGGTACACTTTTCCATCGCATCAATTAAGGAAGCTCTAAATCCACTTTTTTCTAATTGATATACAGCTTGAATGGTTGTACCACCGGGAGAACAAACCATGTCTTTTAGCTGTCCAGGGTGCATACCCGTTTCCAATACCATTTTCGCTGCTCCAGCAATAGATTGTGCAACAAGTCTATACGCTGAATCTCTGGGAATGCCTCTAAGAACTGCGGCATCTGCCATAGCTTCAATCATCATATATACATAGGCTGGACTACTACCGTTTACTGCGATCACTTCATTCATGTAATTTTCACTTATTATTTGAACTTTACCAATACTTTCAAAAATCTTATTAATCAAGTTAAATTCACTTTCAGTAACCGGTGGCTCACAACAGGTTACGATCATTCCTTCTCCTATTAAAGCCGGAGTATTTGGCATAGTCCTTATTACCTTTACGTCACTGTGAAAAAAGCTTTTTATGTATTTTATCGAAATTCCTGCCGCTATTGACACAAAAATTTTATTGTTCACATCTTTAATATTTGAGATCTCTTTTAAAACAATATCATATACATTTGGCTTTACTGCAAGAATAACTATATCACTTTTCATGACAGTATGAATATTTTCATCACTTGTATGCAAATTCAATTTATCGAAATGACTTAATTTATTACGATCTACATCGCTTATATATATATTATTTTTATCTACTATTTTAGTATTTAATAAGCCATTTATGATTGCCATAGCCATATTACCGGCTCCAATAAATCCTATTTTCTTTTCTCGTAATTCCATTAAATGTACCCCCAATCAAATTATAATCTAAATAGGTATTCTACCTACTGCCAGTAAAAATTATACTAATTAAAAGAAAAAATCTTAAATTCAGCACACATTATTGCCATATTATAACACTTCATAACATTTTATATTCTATACAAAAACAAAAATTCCTGCAAAAACACCATACAAATTTAATTATAGGGCTTTTACAGGAATTTTGCACTTAAAATAGATAACGTATAAAATTTTATCTAAGTGATTCAATTAAACTCTTAATTCTACCATTACGCCTATTAAATCTTCATTCTCTTTTAAGATAGGATGGATATATTCAGTAATAAATTCTTCAACTTGCTCAGGAGCTCTTCCTATAAAATTTTTAGGATCTAATATTTCATTAATTTCTTCCAAAGTAAGATTGAACATTTTGTCTGCAGCAATTCTTTTAATTAAATCATTTTCTTTTCCTTCTACTTTTACTTGTTTTGCTGCTTCTATAGAATGTATTCTGATTCTCTCATGAAGTTCCTGTCGGTCGCCACCTTTTTTAACAGCATTCATCATTATATTTTCTGTTGCCATAAACGGTAATTCTCTGTTTATATGTTGTTCTATTACTTTAGGATACACAACAAGCCCATCCACAACATTAATGTATATATTTAAAATAGCATCAACGGCAAGGAATGCTTCAGGAATACTGATGCGTTTATTAGCAGAATCATCAAGTGTTCTTTCAAACCATTGTGTAGATGCAGTAATAGCAGGATTTAAAGCGTCTACGATTACATATCTTGCTAAAGCACAAATTCGCTCAGTTCGCATAGGATTTCTCTTATAAGCCATTGCTGATGAACCTATCTGTTTTTTCTCAAAAGGTTCTTCAATCTCTTTAAGATGTTGAAGCAATCTTATATCATTACCAAATTTATATGCACTCTGTGCAACACCACTAAGAATATTAAGTACTTGACTATCTAATTTTCTAGAATAAGTTTGCCCAGAGACAGGAAAAACGCTGTCAAAGCCCATTTTTTTAGCTATTAATTTATCAATTTGTTTTACCTTTTTATGATCTCCATCAAACAACTCTAAAAAACTTGCTTGAGTACCAGTTGTACCTTTTGACCCTAATAGCTTCATTTTTTTAATCTGAAATTCCAAATCTTCTAAATCTAAAAGCAAATCTTGAAGCCATAAACACGCTCTCTTACCAACAGTGGTTAATTGAGCAGGTTGAAAATGAGTAAACCCAAGTGTAGGTAAATCTTTATATTTCATGGCAAAATCAGCAAGCAATTTCATCACATTGATCACTTTTTGCTTGATTAGTTTTAATGCATCAGTCATGATAATAATATCGGTATTATCGCCTACATAGCACGATGTAGCCCCTAAATGAATAATGGGTTTTGCTTTAGGACATTGTTCACCGTATGCATACACATGAGCCATTACATCATGTCTCACTTCAGCTTCTCTTTTGGCAGCTACGTCATAATTAATATCATTTTGAAAATTTTTTAATTCTTTAATCTGTTCGTCTGTTATATCAAGTCCTAATTCTTTTTCAGCTTCTGCCAGTGCAACCCATAACTTTCTCCATGTTTTAAATTTCATGTCCGGTGAAAAAAGTTGTTGCATTTCTTTACTAGCATATCTGGAATTCAAAGGATTTTCATACGTATTTTTCAATAAACTCATCCTTTCGGTTTAATTTTCCTACTAAACATAACATAGTGAAGAAATCTCTAAGAAAATATGATAGATATTTGTATGCTTCACAAAAAATCATGAGTAGAGAGTGAAGAAAACATAATATTATTTCTTACTCTCTACTCATTTTATTATATATCACCTTTTAAAAATTTTTCAACTCTATTTAATCCTTCTATAATATTCACCATTGATGTTGCATAGGACCATCTCACATAACCTTCAGCGCCAAATCCAGAACCCGGCACTAAAGCCACTTTAGCTTTTTCTAAAAGCATCTCCGCAAATTGGTCGGAATTATTTATAACTTTCCCATAAAATTCTTTATTGAATGTACTTTTAATATTCATCATTACATAAAAAGCTCCTTGTGGTTTACGACAAGACAATCCCTCAATAGAATTTATTCTTTCTACCATATAATTTCTTCTTTCAACAAAAGCTTTTTTCATAACTTCTACATCTGTCTGAGGACCATTTAAAGCCGCAATAGCAGCAATCTGAGCAATAGAATTAGGATTAGAAGTTGCATGACTTTGAAGGTTACTCATAACTTTTGCAATTTTGGCATTTGAAGCAGTATAACCGATTCGCCATCCAGTCATAGCATATGTTTTTGATACACCATTAATAACAATTGTTAACTCTTTGATTTCATTTCCAAAAGTTGCAATGCTTGTATGTGTAATTTCATCATATATGAGTTTTTCATATATTTCATCCGAGACAATATATATATTATTTTCTACAGCTATTTGAGCAATTGCCTTTAATTCTTCTGCTGTATACACCATCCCTGTGGGATTGCTCGGACTATTAAGAATCAATGCTCGTGTTCTAGGTGTTATCGCTTTTCTTAAGTCTTCAATAGTAAATTTGAAATCATTTTCTTCTGTAGTATGGATATAAACCGGTACACCATCAGCTAATTTTACCATTTCCGGGTAACTCACCCAAAACGGAGTTGGTATAATCACTTCATCTCCAGGGTCACAAATTGCCATAAAAGTGTTTACAAGCGAATGTTTAGCACCATTACTAATAACGATTTGTTCCGGTTGATAATCTAATCCATTATCATTTTTGAATTTTTGACAGATAGCTTCTTTCAGTTGGGGCATACCGGACGCTGGAGTATATTTGGTATAACCTTCATTGATCGCTTGTATTGCAGCTTCTTTAATATGAACCGGAGTATCAAAGTCCGGTTCTCCAGCACCAAATCCGACAACATCTATTCCATTAGCTTTCATACTTTTAAATTTTGCATCAATTGCAAGTGTAGATGAGGGACTAATTGCCAATGCTTTTTTTGATAAAAACAGATCCATATTATACCTCCATTGATATCTAATTAATAATTGCATTTTTGTTAACATTAAAATTCATTTATCAGGTTATTTATAGTTTTATATTATAATATTTATTATAAAATTGCAAGTTATTTATTCGTTTTATTCAAAATTATAAAATTTCACTTATTAATCTTAAATAATTTTTCCCTGCTATTTTTTCAACCTGCTCTTGGCTATAATTTAATCGCAAAAGTAAATTAAAAACTTTTTCTAAATCTTCTACACCGTTAATACCAACTGGAGTTTTATCAATTCCATCAAAATCTGTCCCTAATCCAATACTATTTTCCCCACCTAACGCCATAAAATGTTCAATATGTTTTACTATATCATTAATATTAGCATCAGCATTATTATTAAGGAAATTCGTATATAAATTAATTCCAACAAGTCCTCTTCCTCTTACAATAGCTTCAAATTGTTCATCCGTTAAATTTCTCCTATTGTTACATAATACCCTTGAGTTAGAATGTGATGCAATAATCGGTTTTTCACTAGTTGCAATTACATCCCAAAATCCTCTCGGTGCAAGGTGTGATACATCAATAAGCATCCCAAGGCGATTCATTTCCTTGACTACTTCTATACCAAACTTGGTTAATCCACCCTGTGTACATTCTTCCTCAACGCCGTCAGCTATTTCATTACGCCCATTCCACGTAAGACATATGCTACGAACTCCTAACCTATAGAACATTCTTAAAACGCTTAAATCACCTTGTAAAGCTTCTCCACCTTCAATAGAAAGAAAAGCTGCTATTTTACCCTTATTTATCGTTTCAATTGCTTGCTGATAGTTTGTCACAAAAGAAATATATTTATTATTTTTTTCAACTTGATTCAAAAATTCATCAATAATTTGTAGAGTTCTTTTAAGCGCATTATGGGAATAGTATTTTGGGTCAATCCACACAGCAAACATTTGAATATATGCTTTATATTGTTTAAGCCGTTCAATATCAATATGACAATTATTTCTATATAAACTTTGCCTTTTTTCCATTATTGCTGTAATCGTGTCACAATGTGCATCGAATACCACTAGATTCCTCATCATATCCTCCTTGTATATCAAAATGCATTTTTAATTAATCTTATTGATTTTAACAATGGTTTATTCTCTTTTAGTTCTGCTATTATTTCAATTACATCAAAACGCACATTAACATTTAATTTATTTACCATAAGATAATATTGGGCAATTTGCATAATCTTTTTCTGCTTGTAATAATTTACTGCTTCAGAAGGGACTCCAAAGTTAGTGTTCTTCCGAGTTTTTACTTCAATAAATACGATATAAGCTCCCTCTTTAGCAATAATATCTATTTCTCCTAATTTACAATGAAAGTTTCTTTCTAAAATTTTATAATTCTTTTTTAATAAATATTTTACAGCGATATCTTCCCCTAAGGCACCTACCAGCTTTTTATAGTTTTTCACTTTTTAACTTTCTCCTTTTAGCTTATCTAAGTCGCTAACAAAAACAAGTATCTGCGCAACGATTTCATATAATTCAGGAGGAATTTCATCTCCAATTTGAAGTAAATTTAACATATGCGCTAATTCAGGGTCTTGATAAATTGGTACTTTATTTTCTTTAGCTTTGTCAATAATATTTTGAGCTATTTTCCCTTTACCAGAAGCGATTATTTTTGGTGCATGTTCTCCCATATTATATTTTATTGCGGCAGCTTTTTTCATTTCCGTTCGTCTTTTACCCATATTTCACACCCTTATATCAAAAGCGTATCTTTTATTAACTCGTTCTTTAATCTGCTTTATATCCAGAATATTAGCTTTTTGAGCTATTTCCTTATAGGTAACATTTATTAATTTGTAACCATATGTCTCTAAAAGACTATATAAAGGAGTAATATTATTTTTTATAAAATTTAACATTTCTCTATTTTTCATTTGAAATTGGCAGTCAATATTTTTATTGATAATAGTAATAAATGCCTCAACTAGCCCAAGGTTTACGGTATCAAACGAAAGAAAGATAGTTGTATTAAAGGGATCAATTTTGTTTTTATTATGTTCATCTTTCAATACATATAATTCTAAGGTGGTATGATGACTATTAATATTAATTGGAATTTGTATAAAACTAATTACTTTATTCAATTGTTTAAGAAAATCAAAACTTTGTTCTATATCGTTAATAACATTTATTACCTCCAATTTTACTTTATTCTCTAAATTATTAAATTTTGTTTTTATAACTTCTAAAGCATAAAGAATTTCTTTTATAACTTTTGAAGCACTAATTTCATTGGGCAACATATCAGCGTTCGACCCATCAATAGGTTTAAATAGCATCTTAATGATATCTTTTAAATCGGAGGCCAGTTTATCGTTTATTGTATTTAATATTTCGTTTTTTGTTGCAGCATTTTTATTTTTTATAAGGATATTTAGCGTATTAAGTTCATTATTCATTTTTTTAATTGATTCTTGTATTAAAATATTAGTATTTTCTATTTTTTGACTTATGTCTTTAGAAACCGACGTCTCACTTGTAAAAGTTTGAGTTGCCGTCTGAGTAAATTGTAATTCAGTATTTTTCAAAATGTTACCATTAGCATGACTATTTTCGATATTTATAATGGTTTTATCGGTTAGGTTATTATTTGCAAAAGGTCTCTCATCTTTAATATAAGAAGTTGCTGTATGTAGATTGGTTAATGAATGTATTTGCTTTATTAACCTTGCCAATTTTTCTCCAAGCAAATGCTTGTGCTGGAGAAATTCATCAAACATCGTAATGTTTTTTTGATTAATAGGAATATCATTTGACAGCAAAAATAATATTCTATCCGGTGACGCTTGGCGAAAACGATTTAATAAACCTGATACCAATTTAAAGTTTTCTTTTGATAAGGTAATATTATTTTTTATCATTTCCCGAACAATATCAATATTTTTATCATTTGCCGGAATACGAAAGGAAGCAAGTTTATTTCTAATATCTTCCGTTTTGCTTTCACTTACCAAATATTCTTGTGAAATTTCCATAAAGATTTGAGATTCGGTTTTTATTTTGATTGTTAAATCTAAAAAATCTCCAATATTCCTATCAATCGGTATTGTGCTTGTGGCAGTTATGATAGACCCGTCAGGTAATCGTAAGGTAATACCTTTAGAATCCGTATTGATAACCTGTGTTTGTATAGTTTGTCCGACATTCAATCTAGCTAAAAAGTTATTTGCATTTGAAATATTGAGCTGATTAAACGCTGTAAAATGATTAATTTTCATATTAACCTCCAAGTTGTGAACAACATCATTTAGGAAAGGCAGCAATCGGAACATTATTTACTAGTTATCATTTATTAAATTCAATGTAAAACTTTTTCTATGTATGGGGCATATACCGTGGTTTCTTATGGCTTCTATATGTTCTTTGGTACCATAGCCTTTATGTTTTCCAAAGCCATATTGAGGAAAAGTTACATCAAATTTTTTTATATATCGGTCTCTTGATACTTTTGCCAAAATGGAAGCCGCCGCAATTGATATACTTAGACTATCACCTTTTATGATAGGCGTATAGGGTATTTCTATTCCTCCAATCTCTTTTCCGTCTATTAATACATGTTGTGGGGAAACATTAAGTTTATTAATGGCTTCTCTCATTGCTTTATGGGTAGCATTTTGAATATTGATTTCATCTATTTCTTGTTCTGAAACACTTGTGACATGATATGCAATTGCTTTCTCAGTGATAATATCGTACAATTCTTCTCTTTTACTTTCACTAAGTTTTTTGGAATCATTAAGTCCTTTGATCAATATACCAGCCGGCAATATTACCGCAGCAGCAAAAACAGGTCCTGCTAACGGTCCTCTACCAGCTTCATCAACACCAGCAATATATTTTATTCCCTTTTTATAAAGATGATCTTCATATTTAGACATTTGTTGTAATCTCTCTAATTCCTTAAAATGTTTATGTATAATATTGTTGTATTTGCTCACAAGTTTAGAAACAGATATTCGAGCATCCGTACTTAAAATGCTAATTTCTTTTTGTAAGCGGTCTATCGACAAAGTTCTAAGATATCTATCTATTTCTTTAATTTTCATTTGAGAATAATTCATAACCATTAATCCTTTCAACAAAGTTTATAGAAATAATGTATGTATTCGGCATAAATATGGAAAATTCCTTTAAAATCTTAAAAATTCATATTTAAGCAACTAAAAAAAGCCGCTTAATTTTCTAAGCCGCTTTAGATATTTTTTACTATAGTTCATCCATATTTTTTTTAGGTTTTTCTAACGATATATTACCAATTTTTGCACCTCTAAATTCATCTAAAATAATTCCTGCAGTACGAAATATATCTACTTCACCACCTGCCACAATACAACCTCTCTTTTTCCCAATGTTATATAATAATTCAAAACCTTTCAACCCATCTATTTGATCTAACTTATATCTTAATTTTAAGTTTTTAGGATAATAATCTCTTAAAAATTCTAATAAGCTGCATGTCACTTCTTCAATATCTATAATATCATCTTTAATAGCCCCAGTATATGCTAATTTTTTACCAATTTCAGGGTCTTGGAATTTAGGCCATAATATACCAGGAGTATCTAATAATTCATAACCGCTTTTTAATCTAATCCACTGTTTACCTCTTGTTACACCAGGTTTATCTCCAGTTTTCGCACTAGCTTTTTTAGCAAGTTTATTGATAAATGAAGATTTTCCTACATTAGGGATTCCTACCACCATCACTTTAATCGTTCTATTTATGATCCCTTTATTTTTATTTCTTATAATTTTTTCCTTTAAAATTTGTTGTATACTGCTAGGAATATTACTTAATCCTTTTCCGCTTATTGAGTCTACTAAAAGAACACTAAGTCCGTTTTGATTAAACCAGTCCACCCATTCATCATTTACTTTGGGATCAGCCAGGTCACACTTATTCATCGCAAGTAGTCTAGGTTTTCGTGACAAAATATCATCTATGTCTGGATTACGGCTGCTTAATGGTATGCGAGCATCTACCAGTTCAATAACAATATCAACGAGTTTTAAATTTTCTTGAATCATTCTTCGTGCTTTTGTCATATGTCCCGGATACCATTGAATATTCATATTAACCTCCCAATTTTATTTTTCAATAAGCAAAGGGCGTATATTTTTTATTTAAAGAATATTATGAAAAGAACGTTGTGCAGGAAGGCTTAGAGCCTGTTAACGCAGCGGAGGAAAAGCCGCCTCACTTCTTCAAATAAATTAAATGCACCCATAAGCAAATTGATATGTAAGTTTTTTAATGATTTATTTCTATCTGTAATACTTATTTATATACTGAACCTAACTTATTAATGGGCCATATTCTAAATATGGCTTTTCCAATAATTGATTGATAAGGAACCATACCAATATCACTGTACCGACTATCCCTGCTATCATTTCTATTGTCTCCTAAAACAAACACTGTATTCTCAGGTACCGTCCTGGGAAACTGTATATCTCCTGGCTGTGCTATAGGTTCATTTACATAATTTTCTATTAATGCTTTGCCATCTACATATACAATATGTTTTTTAAAATCAATATCTACCGTTTGACCAGATACAGCTATTACCCTTTTAACATAATACGTATTTTTATGCATAGGTGGTCTAAGAATAATGATATCTCCCTGTTTAGGTTTATACATCAATTTAGTTACAATTAACCGATCATTGTGCTGAAGAGTAGGAATCATTGAATATCCTTGTACTCTTATTAAGGAAAATACAAAAGTTCTAATCAATAATGCAATCACAAATGCAATAACAATAGCTTGTACCCATTCTAATATTTCTTTTTTTATATTAAAGTCTTTGTTTTGGCTTATTTCCATAAATTTCTTTTCTGGCTCTATACTATTACCATCTCTATTGGCCTGAGTATCAAACGAATCTTTCTCCATTTTGTCCTCCCAAAATCAAATAAAAGATATAATAATTTTTATTTTTTCAAATTTTTAACGTTAGGTTAAGTATACATCTGCTATGTTTACAGCTAAATTTCATGTTCTAAATGGCTGAATGAATTTTTTAGTTGTAACTTTTTTTAACGTTACTATTTAATATAATAAACAAAAAAGGACTTAATAGTCCTTTTTTGTTTATATACGTTCTTTAACTTTTGCAGCCTTTCCAACTCTATTACGTAAGTAGTAAAGTTTTGCTCTTCTTACTTTACCCTTTCTTACAATTTCAACTCTATCAATTTTAGGTGAATGTACAGGGAAGGTTCTTTCTACACCTACACCATAGGAAACACGTCTTACTGTAAATGTCTCCTGAAGACCACCATGTTTTTTACGGATAATAGTTCCTTCAAACATTTGAACTCTTTCTCTGTTTCCTTCTTTAACTTTTACATAAACTCTAACAGTATCTCCAATTTTAAGATCTGGTAGATCACTTCTTAATTGCTCTGCCTGTAAAGCTTTAATGATATCCATCATTAGCCCTCCTTCCTTCATAGACGTTCATGCTGCAATTTACAACAGAGGACCGTCCGTTCTATACGTTAAAATAGTATATCACATAGTAACTAGTAATACAATACTTTTTTAATTCTTTTCTATTTTATTTAAAAAAGCTTTGTCTTCATCCGTAAGTACTGCTTTAGTAAGTAAATCAGGACGTTTATAATATGTTCTCATTATTGACTGTTGCCTTCTCCATTTTTGTATATTTGCATGATGCCCTGATAAAAGTACTTCAGGAACTTTTTTTTCTAAGAAGACAGCTGGCCTTGTATATTGAGGATATTCAAGAAGTCCGGAGAAATGTGATTCATCTTTAAAAGATTCTTCTTGTCCCAGTACACCAGGAACCAATCTACATACCGCATCAATTACTGCCATTGCAGGAATTTCACCACCGGTTAACACAAAATCCCCTAGAGATATTTCAATATCAACGATCTCTTCAATGATTCTTTCATCCACACCTTCATAATGCCCACATAATAAAATTAAATGTTTTTCGTGTGACAATGCTCTACAAAATGATTGCGTGATAACTTTTCCTTGTGGAGAAAGATATATCACTTTAGGTTTATATGATAAATCTTTAACGATGCTTTGATAAGCGTTGTATATTGGCATTGCCTGCATAACCATCCCGACTCCGCCACCATAAGGATAATCATCTACTCTTCGATGTTTATCCTGAGAAAAATCTCTGATATTTAAAAAATTCAATTCTATAAGATTTTTATTTCTTGCACGACCAATTATACTTTGGCCAAGTACTGCTTCAAACATGTCGGGAAAAAGTGTAAGGACATCAAATCGTATGATCGGTCTATTACTCATCTTCTATCAATCCTTTAAGTGGCTTTACAATCATAAAATTGTGGTCAACATCAACATTTAAAACAACTTCTTTTATTGCTGGAATTAGAATTTCTTTACCCGATGAGTGTTTAACAACATACACATCATTGCTTCCGGTAGAAATAACATCTTGGATGTTTCCAAGTAATATATCTTCATCTGTTTTAACTTCCATGCCAATTAGGTCACAAATAAAATACGTATCTTCAGGTAATGCTACTGCCATATCTCTATCTATTAATAACATAAGATTTTTCAACTTTTCAGCATCATTCATTGAATTAATCCCTTTAAATTTGATGATAACGTTCCTTTTCTGATATTTAATACTTTCAATAAAAGCTTTCTCCAATTGACCATTTTTTTTGATATACACCCACTTTAATTCATCATAGCGAGTAGGATCATCTGTTAAAGGTAATACTTTTACTTCTCCTTTTACACCATGGGTATTAATAATTTTTCCTATTTCAAGTTGTTTACACCTCATAGTACCTCCGTACAGCATAGCTATTTATAGTACGCATAATGGAATAACTAATTTATAGTCTTATTTTTATTATTCATAGTTGTAACCAATAATATAATAAATATCCACTAATGAATACGGGGAGTAAAGAATGATGAGTAGAAAATAATTCCTTCCTACTTCAACTTTTTTACTCCCCACTTTTTATTGAAGAATCTCGACTATTACTCTTTTATTCTCTTTTGTGGCAGCAGCTTTGACGACCGTTCTAATCGCTTTTGCAATTCTGCCTTGTTTGCCTATTACTTTTCCCATATCTGTTTGCGCTACTCGAAGTTCTAAGATAATAGATTGTTCTCCTTCTACCTCATTAACTGAAACCTCAGCAGGATTATCTACAAGTGATTTTGCAATAGCCTCTAATAACTCCTTCAACTAAATACACCTCCAAAAGGTCATAACATTATACAATAATAACGCTTTTTACCGAATTATTATTACATAATGTTTTTCAACTACATGTCAATTTTGTAGATTAAGCATTTTTCTTAGATTCTTCAAATTTGCTCATAATACCACTATTTTTAAGTAGAGATTTTACAGTATCAGTAGGTTGTGCACCATTTTTTAGCCATTTTATTGCCTTTTCCTCATCAATATTTACATCTATTGGATTAGTTAAAGGGTTATAAGTTCCTATTTCTTCAATAAATCTTCCATCTCTAGGATATCTAGAATCTGCAACAACTACTCTGTAAAACGGAGCTTTTTTTGCACCCATTCTTTTTAATCTCATTTTTACTGCCATTATTCTCACCTCCTTCACAAAATAAACAAACATAAAATATTAAGTGATATTCTATCTTAAATTGAATTTATAGAATATGATCAACAGCTTATACAATGTGTGCTAAAATCAGCCAAAGAAGGGAAATTTCATCTTTCCTTTCTTTAATTTTTTTGGATTGCTTAATTGCTTCATCATTTTTCGCATTTGCTCAAATTGTTTTAATAGATTATTGACATCTTGCACTGATGTTCCACTTCCTTTTGCAATTCTTCTTTTTCGACTTGAGTTAATCACGGAAGGGTTTTCTCTTTCTTTTTTTGTCATTGACTTTATAATTGCTTCAACATGTGCTAGCTGTTTATCATCTATGTCAACATCTTTTAACATTTTTTGATTCATTCCGGGTATCATTTCTAAAACTTGATTTAATGGCCCCATATTCTTCATTTGCTCTAATTGATCTAAAAAATCATCAAATGTAAACTGCTGAGAACGAATCTTTTTTTCTAATTCCAATGATTTTTTTTGGTCAAACGCTTGTTGCGCTTTATCAATAAGACTTAGCACATCACCCATTCCAAGAATTCTGGATGCGATTCTATCCGGATAAAAAGGTTCTAAATCACTTAACTTTTCACCCATCCCTACAAATTTTATTGGTTTTCCAGTTACTGCTCTAACAGAAAGAGCTGCTCCACCTCTGGTATCACCATCAAATTTAGTAAGTATCACACCATCTATTCCTAATTTTTCATTAAAGTTTTCAGCTACGTTAACAGCATCTTGTCCAGTCATTGCATCTACTACTAAAAGTATTTCGGTAGGCTTAACCGCCTGCTTTATATCCTTCAGCTCCTGCATAAGCTCTTCATTTACATGCAGCCTACCAGCAGTATCAATAATTACTAAATCATGTCCATTTGACTCTGCATATTGAATACCTGCCTTAGCAATATCAACAGGATTTTTCTTATCTCCCATAGTAAAAACAGGAATATCTAATTGATTACCTACTACCTGCAGTTGTTTAATTGCAGCTGCTCTATATATATCTCCAGCAACTAACAAAGGTTTTTTCCCTGTTTTCCTTAATGCTGAACCTAATTTACCACAAGTAGTCGTTTTACCAGCTCCTTGGAGCCCTACAAGCATTAATACTGTCGGGGGTTTGGAAGCAAAAACGATTTTGCTCTGTGCACTCCCCATTAGTTGGGTTAATTCTTCATTTACAATTTTTATCACATGTTGACCTGGCGTAAGACTTTCCAATACTTCAGAACCTACTGCTTTCTCGGAAATTGTATTTATAAAATCTTTTACAACTTTAAAATTAACATCAGCTTCAAGCAGAGCCAGTTTTACTTCTCTCATTGCAGCTTTTACATCTTTTTCTGTAAGCTTTCCTTTACCCTTTAATTTTTTAAAAGTTTCCTGTAATTTTGATGCTAAACTTTCGAAAGCCATCTGAACATCTCCAATCTAAAAACAACTAAACTTATACTTTTTCAATAATCTCAGCAAGAATATTTTTCATTATATTTATCTTATTCCTTAAATCTTTAGAATCAAATTCATTTTTATCCATCTGTTCAATCTCTTGAATTATATGATTAACCTTTTGAACTTTTTTTTGTATCAATATAAAACGTTTCACTAATCCCAATCTTTCTTCTGATTCTAACAGTATTTTTTCCCCTCGTTTTATACTATCCCTTACACCTTGTCGAGTAATATTTAAATGTTCACTGATTTCACTTAAAGATAGATCTTGATTATAATACAAATCAATGACATCAGCCTGTTTTTCGGTAAGAAGTTCTTTATAAAAATCATATAGCAAACTAATTTTCAAATTTTTATTCATCATATCACGCTTAAAATTAAAATTCTTGTGTAAAGGTTCTAACCTTTACACAAGAATTTTAATTTATTCTTAGTGCTTTGTCAAGAGTAAAGAGCAAAAATATTCTATTTCTTTATCATTTCTCAATTTCTGCTTTTCTTTCCTGTAGCACCTCCATAATATCGTCCAGCTGTTTAAGTGTCTTCCCAAAGTTTTCCCAATCATTTTTCTGTGAATAAATTTTCATATCTTGAAAAGTTTTTAAAGCGCTTTCAATTATATCTTGAATACTTTCTCCTGTATCAGGGACGATGATTTGATTTTCACCAAATAATGCCATTAATGCTCTTTCCAGCGTGGTTTCCATAACAATCTGGTCTTTATATGCCACTATAATTCTTTTTACCTCTGGTAAGGAGGATTCATTGTCAGCAGTAATATATATTGGCTCTACATACAAAATGGAATTCTCAATTGGTATAACAAGCAAATTTCCTCTAATCACTGTAGATCCACCTTGATTCCATAAGGTCATTTCACGGGAAATATCAGGATTGGAATCAATTCTATTTTCTATTTGCATTGTACCATATACATTCACACCTTTAGGAAATTTATACAGAACCATTTGACCGTAATTTTCACCTTTTGACCTTACTGCTAACCACGCTACCATATTTTCTTTTTTAACCAATGTATATGGTATCATTAAAACAAGTTCTTCTTCATCTGTACCAATCCCCGGGAGTTTCATAAGATTATAATAAGGATCTACAACTTTATTCTCGCCTCTATATTTTTCTTGTGAAATAGCCCATAAATCATTTTTGTTATAAAATGCTAACGGATTGGTGATATGATATTTGCTAAATATTTGTGCTTGTATTTTAAACATTTGTTCAGGATATCTAATATGTCTGGCAATATCCTCAGGTAATGGCTTTTTGTTAAATAATGTCGGATATATTTTATTATAAGCGGTTATCAGTGGGTCAGATTGATCGGTTATATAAAAATCCACTGTACCATCATAGGCATCTATCACAGCTTTAGCCGAATTACGTATATAATTAATGCCTCCGCCTATAGGCTGTGAGTAAGGATAATAGCTGGATGTGGTATAGATATCTACGATCCATTTAAGTCTGCCATGATCATCAATTACAATATAAGGGTCGCTATCATAATCTAAAAATGGTGCTACTCTTTCTAATCGATTTAAAATATTTCTATTTAATAAAATTTTGCTTTCGGAAGTGATGTATCCGGAAACTAACATCCTGAAATCACCATACTTTAAAGCAAATATTAACCGGTTTAATAAATTCAACTTAATGCCCGCTTTTCCATCATAAATAAATTCTACATCCTCTTGTCCCTCTGAGTAATCTAGCTCTCTTTGGTTATTTGCATTTACAATCACATAGTCATTTGTTAATTCTCCAAAATATATTCTCGGTTGCAACACCTGCGGAGCCCCATCTATTGAATTTGGCGGAATATCTTTAATGGTAAAAACGGGATGTCCTTGCTCTGTGATTCTATTTATAGGATTCATTACAACTCCAAAACCATGAGTGAATCTAAACTTTCTGTTTACATAAGTTTTAGCCGATTCATCTAAATTTTCTTTGAATAATTCACGTGCACCAACAAACACAGCAGTCGGTGACCCATTAATGTTATAGGTTGTAATATCGGTATCTACAAAGCGATAATAGTTTCTAATTCCTTGCAACTGATTTAATATTGTTAATGTAGCAGGAAAATCGGTAATTCTAATATTATTAACAGTCACTGCATTGTTTGATATATCTTGCATAGTCAAATTATTTTTGATAGGAAGGTCTCTTTCAATAATATTTTCAAAATTGTATGCTGCTCTTGTATATTCAATATTATATTTCAGATAGGGCTGTTCAACTGTTTGTTCGTTGGGCTGCACTATAATAGTTTGAACAAGTCCGGCTATGAACAGTGTAATAATCCAACTTAGCGGGAAAACAGCAATTGTAATAAAGGAATACTTTAATTTTCCTCTAAATAGAAAAATGATTGTTAGAATAACTATTGCTATCAAAAGGAATGGTGCAATTTTATAATAATTGAACCATACATGAATATCTGTATATCCTGCTCCTAACACTTCACCAATTGTGGAATATAAGATATCTTCTGATTTAAATTTATAAGTAGAGGCTTTTATTAAAAAGAATATGACTATATTCACTAGATTGTGAATCATAATCCCTTTTTCATAAATAATATCGCTTATCGTTCTGTAACCGTTGCTTATATATAAAATGGAATATAAAATAATGGTATAAAAAGTCTGAAATAACCATATCCCTAATAAACTTTCTATAAGAGAAATCAAAAATGGCCTCTGGAATATATAATATCCTATATTCTGATAAAAAATAGGGTCTGATTTATTAAAGGGTACCGCATTGGCAAATAATAAAAATCTATTATATACCGTCTCTCTTATAAGACTACTTGCAATAAATGAAATAATAAAACTAAACAGCAAAATAGGGGCGATTCTTTTTAAAATATCTGTTGCAGCATCCCTTGACAGCATATTTGCTCTTATTATCATTGTTGAAATAAAAAATATAAGAAACACCGTAAAAAAGCTGACTAATTGTGCTATCAATTTTATATTAAAATTAATCCAAAAGACATCGGTATATTTATCACCGATTTCTTTAATTTGTATATACTCGGTAAATACACTGAAGAACAAACCTAAAACCATAACTACCGATATAATTGTAAGTATTATCATTGACCATCTAATATAATTTTTCTTATTTTTTTGCTTAGCATAATCATATATCATACAATCTCACCTTTTATCAAAAATAAAAGTTACTCTGCAAAAAGTGCGTCAACAAATTCTTTAGAATCAAATTCTTGTAAGTCATCCATTTTTTCTCCTACACCAATTAACTTAACGGGAATATTTTGTTCTGACTTTATAGCTATAATGATACCTCCTTTAGCCGTTCCATCTAGTTTGGTAAGAACGATACCAGTTACTTCCGCTGCTTCATTAAAGAGTTTTGCTTGATTAACCGCATTTTGTCCGGTAGTAGCGTCTAATACTAATAATACCTCACGGCTGGAATCGGGAAGCTCCCTATCAATTACTTTAAATACTTTTCTTAATTCCTCCATTAAATTCTTTTTTGTATGTAGTCTACCAGCAGTATCACAAATAACTACATCCATTCGTCTAGATTTTGCAGCTTGAATTGCATCATATACTACAGCCGCCGGGTCTGCCCCTTCTTGATGTTTTATTACATCCACTCCAATTCTATCTCCCCAAATTTCTAATTGATCTATAGCAGCAGCTCTAAAAGTATCCGCAGCTGCCAATAATACTTTTTTACCCTCATTTTTTAGTTTATATGCAATTTTTGCAATAGAAGTGGTTTTTCCTACACCATTTACTCCAATTACCATAATTACAGCTGGATGACCCTCTATTTTTAATGTATTATCTTCTAATTCCAACATATCACGTATAATTTGTTTTAATAACTCTTTTACGTCTGAGCTATCCGAAATCTTTTGTTCTTTTGTTGCTTTTCTCAGACGTTCAATAATTTCCATTGAAGTTTGAACACCAACATCGGCTGTAATTAATACTTCTTCTAATTCCTCAAATAATTCTTCATCAACTTTTTTAAAAGTTTTTAACACCTCGTCCACTTTTTCAGTAATAGAATTACGGGTTTTTGATAATCCTTCTTTCAATCGGGCAAAAAAACCTTTTTTCTTTTCTTGTGACATAAAAATACCTCCATCTTTTATTACTTACCCTATGTATATATTAAAATTTTAAAATTTATTTAACATATTTGCACTTTTATGATTGACTAACACTAGCTAGCTATTTCATCTATTTTTAACGATATCAATTTAGATACCCCATGTTCCTGCATAGTAACGCCATAAAGAATATCAGCCGTTTCCATTGTTCCTCTTCTATGTGTTATAATAATAAATTGTGTTTGTTGGCTATACTTTTTTAAGTACTGTGCAAATCTATATACATTTACATCATCTAATGCTGCCTCGATTTCATCTAAAATACAAAACGGTGTTGGTCTGACTTTAAGAATTGCAAATAGTAACGCTATTGCAGTAAAAGCTTTTTCGCCACCAGATAAAAGCATTAAATTTTGTAACTTTTTCCCTGGCGGTTGAACCTCAATTTCTATACCACTCTCTAAAACATTATTTGGTTCAGCAAGTTTTAATTCTGCTTTTCCTCCCCCAAATAATTGCTTAAAAACAATCTTAAAATTTTCATTGATAATCTGAAATTGATTAGAAAATTGTTTTTTCATTAAGTTAAGCATATCGGTAATAATTTTGACTAATCCTATTTCTGCTTCTTCAAGGTCATCTCTCTGCTTGCACAGAAATTCATATCTTTCTTTTGTATTTTTATATTCTTCAATTGCATTTACATTTACATTACCAAGTGCTTTAATTTCATTTTTTAAAGCATTTATATTTTTTTGTACTTGAGCAATATTTTCAATATCTTTCTTATATTCCAAAGCACTGGTAAACGTAAGTTCATATTCATCCCAAAGTTTATTGACATTGTTCTCTAATTCTAACTCAATTCTTAATTTCTTGTTTTCTATCCTATGATATTCTTGCTGAAGTAGAGAAATATTTTCTCGTTTATCCTTAATGGCTAATTGATATACATTTATGTTTTGTTCAGCTTGTTTTTTTTCATTAGAACATTGTTCCAGTTTATCTTGTAATAACTTATATCTATTTTCCAAAGCTTGAATATCTTGTGCCTTAACAGTTATTTGCTCTCTTAAAGTTTCATTTTTTTTCTGCAGCTCTATGTACTCTTGATTTTTACGATTTTTATTATTCTCAAATTCATTGATTTCATACTGCAGCGCTTTGATTCTCTCATTTACTAAGTCTATATCCTTATTAATAGAACCTAAAAAAAGTTTTTTATCCAATATTTCTTGTGTCAGGCGTTCTTTAATTTCCATTTCTTCTTTATAGTCAGCCTGCTTTTGGGAAATTAAGTCTTCAATGCGTTTTATTTCATCTTCAAAAGTTTTTACAGAGTTTAAAAGTATTTGAATTTCATTTGCAGTACTCTCAATCTGTTCATTTAATTGTTCTTTTTCCTTGAATAATAAGTTTTTATTTTGCATATGATTATCCAAAATAGATCTATTATGTTTAATATCCGATTCCAACGCTATACAATCTCCTTCATATTCTTTTAAACTTTGTTCTAACACTTGAATATTGTTCTCTAATGCATTAATTTCTTTATCTTTTTCTAGTATATCCTTACCAATCTTATCTATTGAAGAGCTAATAGATAAAATTTCTTGGTTTAATTCATTAATTTCCTTTCGACGGCTTAAAAAACTATTGACTTTATTAATACTTCCGCCTGATAATGAACCTCCGGCATTTAAAATATCTCCTTGCAAAGTGACTATTTTAAACCTATACCCGAATTTTTTAGCCATGTTAATACCATTATCAATATTATCAACAATTACAACTCTGCCCAGTAAGCTGTTAATAATACCTTGATACTTACTGTCAAAATGTATACATTGTGCAGCAAGTCCTAGATAACCCGGAAAATCTTTAAGTTCACCATTTCTGTCTTGTAAAAGATTACCGTTCACAGATGAAATAGGCAAAAAAGTTGCTCTTCCTAGATGATTTAACTTTAAAAATTCAATGGCCATTTTTGCATCCTGTTCAGTCTCAACAACTATATTTTGCATGGCCGATCCCAATGCAATCTCAATTGCAGTAACGAATTGCTTTGGGACATCAATAAGCTGTGATAATGCGCCATAAATATTTAAACGTCTTAATCTGCCATTTTTCCACTCTAACAACACGTTCTTTACACTTTTACTATATCCGTCGTAATCTTTTTCCATTTCTTCTAATAAAAATTTTTTTGATTCTTTCTCTTTTCTAACTGAAATACGTTCATTATACCTATTTTTTAAAACTTCATGTTCTTTACGTTTATTATTAATTTCATTATGGCTTTGTTCTAATAATCTTTGCTTTTGTTTTATTTCCAGCTGCATGGATGCAAATTTTTGTTCTAAATGCTTATTTAATTCATTTAATTCTGCAATAGCTTTATTCTTTTCTTCAATGTCCTTGTTAATGTAATTTTTACGGTCTATAAAGTTTTTATCAAGTACTTTAAGACTGTTTATTTTTACTTTGGTTTCGGATATCGAGTTCATAATCTCTATTACTTCACTTTTTAAAGAATCTATTGCTAAATTTTCACTTTCCATTGCTTCAATAATTTTTTTGTTTTCTTTTTCTAATTTTTTTACATGATCATTTGCTTCTTGTTGTGATTTGAGTAATTTTTCCAACAGTAAATGCTTATTAAATAACTCTTCTTTGAAGTTAATGATTTTATTGGAAGTATTTTGCACTTCCAGATTAATTTTTTTCAAATTTTCAATATTATTTTCAATATTATTTTCCCATATATTCACTTCATTTGTATAGCTCTTAATAGTGGATTCTATACTATGTAGATTATTTCGTATTTCTTCTATTTCTTTTTCTTTGTTTTTAGTATATGTATATAATTCTTCTACTTGATGCTCTAATTTTTGCAAATCAGATTGACTCTGAGTTAATTGAGAACACAGAATTTCATAATTTTCATTAACTTCATTTAAATTCTTTTTTAATTTTTCAATGATATGCAAACAGATATTAATCTCCGAAACTTTTAACTGTTCACTTAAATTTAAAAACTTTTTTGCTTTTTCCGCTTGTTCCCGCAATGGGTCCAATTGCAGTTCTAACTCATTTATAATATCTTTAATTCTGATTAAATTCTGACGCGTTAATTCAAGCTTCTTTTCAGCTTCTTGCTTCCTAAATTTATATTTTGTGATTCCGGCTGCTTCTTCAAACACCTGCCGTCTATCTTCAGATTTTGTACTTAAAATTTCATCTATTCTACCTTGTCCAATAATAGAATATCCGTCTTTTCCTAGTCCAGTATCCATAAATAATTCATGAATATTTTTTAATCGACAAGCAGACTTGTTTATATAATATTCACTTTCGCCTGAACGATAAACCCTTCGGGTAACAGTAACTTCTTTAAAATCAATAGGCAGTATTTTACTCGAATTATCAATTGTCAGGGATACTTCCGCAAACCCTAAAGGCTTTCTTAACTCTGTTCCCGCAAAAATTATATCTTCCATTTTGCTGCCACGTAAAATTTTAGCGCTTTGTTCTCCCAACACCCACCGCACCGCATCTGATATGTTGCTTTTCCCACTGCCATTAGGCCCCACAATGGATGTAATACCGGGTCCAAATGTTAATACTATTTTATCAGGAAAAGATTTAAAACCTTGTATTTCTAATTTTTTAAGATACACTTAAAAACACCCCATAAATTTAAACTATTCTCATTTTAACATAAAATTCTAAAATAACAAGTAACTAAATAAAAGTATATATATAGACCTTACAGGCCGGGAACTAAATAAAATGATTCAGTAAACAAAAAAAGACGATGGTTATTTTCATCGCCTTTTAAACTATCTTATCTAGCTTCAACAATAAACTTAATAGCCGTTCTATTTTCACCATCAATTTCTACTTTAGAAAACGCCGGAATTGCAACCAAATCTATACCATTAGGTGCTACAAAACCTCTTGTAATTGCAATAGCCTTTACTGCTTGGTTTACAGCCCCTGCACCAACAGCCTGAATTTCTGCTACACCATTATCTCTCAAAACAGCAGCTAGGGCACCTGCTACAGCTTTAGGTTGAGATTGCGCTGATACTTTTAGTACTTCCATTTTATGAAACCTCCCTTAAAAGTTAACTGTTCGTATGCGTATTAGGTATATTGAATATCAATAATATTATTCTATATTTTCAATAAAATTCCTGCTATTTTTCATTAGCCTAAGAAAAAATTTTTTATTGACAGCATGGCTTTCTTCGGCACTGCTAACTATAATTTCATCTCTTAATAAATTTATATCTTGAATGATCTCAACTTTAGAAAAGTTAAATTTATCTTTTAAGTAATCTATATTTTTTCTTTTTCTAGCTATAACTTCTGAAATAGCTTTAGGATTTGTATAAATCTTTATTTGACGAGGAATTTTGCGAAATTGACTTATAGCCCATTTCATCATATCTAGCCGTATTTCCGACTCAACTAATTCTCTAAACGCAGGGTGGAAAGGTCCTGCAATGACATCTTTCCCCTGAAGGATATTTTCTGTTGGCTGCAATCCTATACGTATCACTTCGATATCTTCCGATTCAAACATTATTAATAAAGTTTTACATATTTGTATTGCCTCGTCTAAGCTTAACGGCTTATATAACTTGCGGCTATATAAAGTTTCTAATGCTGTATGTTTTATGACAAGCGTGGGATAAATTCTTACAACATCTGGTTTTAGTTTAATGATTTCATTTGCAGTGTAAAACATTTTTTCCAGCGTATCCCCCGGCAGACCGATCATCATTTGTAGTCCTAAAGAAATATTAAATTTACGAATCATCGCACTAGCCCTAATCACATCTTCTCTGCTATGTCCTCTGGAACTTAAATGCAAAACTTCATTTGCCATAGATTGAACACCTAATTCAATTGTGGTTACATCAAAATCTTTTAAATTTTTAAGGATTTGGACATTGATATAATCTGGACGTGTAGAAATACGAATGCCTTGAATCATTTTTTTCTCTTTAAAGGAATGAGCAGCACTCAGTAATTCATTTTGTTTATCAATAGGAATTCCAGTAAAACTTCCACCATAAAACGCAACTTCTATATTTGCTGATTTATTCGGGATTGTTTTTATAAATGTTTGTATTTTTTTAACTATTTGCTTTGCAGTAACATCTTTTTCTGTTCCAGTTATTTTTTTTTGATTACAAAAAATACAATCATAAGGGCATCCTTTATGAGGTACAAAAACAGGTATTATATAATATTCTTTGCTCATTAATTTCAAAATGTGAGGCGCGATAAAATCATTCTATTTTATCTACAATCCATCACACACTCTTCACCACCAATCTTCAAGATTTCCATATAATACATTTTAAAACTACCTATTATGCATTTTCAAGCTTATCCAATGCATGTTTTGCTGCATTTTGTTCAGCTTCCTTTTTACTCTTTCCACTTCCCGTACCGATCACGTTATGATTATGTTTAACTTGTACATAAAATTCTTTATTGTGATCTGGTCCAGATTCTTTTACAATTTCATACTCTATTCTTTCTTCCCCGCTTTTTTGAATGTATTCTTGAAGAAGTGTTTTATAATCTCTAAAAGCAGTTCCTTGCACAGCAGCTTTAATAGTAGGTGTTAATTGCTCTAAAGCCCATTTTCTAGCAGCTTCCAAATCACCATCCAGAAATATTGCCGCTAGGATTGCCTCAAAGGCATCTGAAAGAATTGAAATTCTTTCTCTTCCTCCAGTCATTTCTTCCCCTTTTCCTAGCAAAAGATATTTCCCTATATTTAGCTTTTGCGCACATTGTGCTAAAGAAGGTTCACATACTACGCTAGCTCTTATTCTGGTAAGTTCACCCTCAGGTAATTCTGGGTAATGCCGATATATATAATCACTAATAATTATATTTAATACAGCATCGCCTAAAAATTCCAAACGTTCATTACTAACAATATTGCTGTGGCGATTTTCATTTGCATAAGAGCTATGAGTGAACGCTATTAAAAGCGTACTAATATTATTAAATTTATATTTAATCTTTTTTTGAAAAATTTCTAAATTAGGATTCAACTGACTATCGATTTGCATAAATTCCTCCACTTTTTAACAAAAATTGCCCAGCAGTCAAATCATTTCTGACTGTTCGCCAAAAATTGTTAACCTATTATTGGTATTTTATAATAATAAATTTTAGTATAAAAGTAAAGGGAGAAGGTAAAATGTTCTTCTTCCCCCCACCTCTACAAATTAATATTTTTTTAATAAAACCGTTGCATTATGTCCACCAAAACCTAATGAATTTGAAAGAGCATATTTTATTTCTTGATATCTTCCTTGGTTTATAACATAATCCAAATCGCACTCCGGATCAGGATTTTTATAATTTATAGTCGCAGGAATATAACCTTCTTTTAATGCTAACGCACAAATAATAGCTTCAATACCTCCAGCAGCACCTAATAAATGGCCAGTCATTGATTTTGTTGAGCTTATGGCCACATTATAAGCATGTTCTCCAAATACAGTTTTAATAGCTGCTGTTTCAAATTTATCATTATATGGTGTTGATGTACCATGGGCATTTATATAATCTACTTCTTTTACATCAATACCTGCATCTTCAATAGCAAGTTTCATAGCTCTTGCACCCCCTTCACCATTTGGAGCTGGTGCGGTAATGTGATATGCATCATCGGTGGAACCGTATCCCACTACTTCAGCTATAATTTCTGCTCCTCTTTTTTGAGCATGTTCTAATTCTTCAAGAATAAGAATACCTGCCCCTTCTCCCATTACAAATCCATCTCTTTCAGCGTCAAATGGACTGCAAGCACATTTAGGGTCTTCATTTCTAGTAGACATTGCTTTCATTGAACAAAATCCTGCAAAAGATAATGGTGTAATAGGCGCTTCTGTTCCTCCGGTTATGATTACATCGGCATCTCCATTACGAATAGTACGAAAAGCATCTCCCACTGCATTAGTACCAGAAGCACAAGCTGAAACAATAGTTTCATTTATCCCTTTGGCGCCAGTCAATATTGCTATATGTCCTGCAGCCATATTAGAGATCATCATAGGAATAAAAAATGGACTAACTCTTCCCGGTCCTTTTGCCATTAAAGTTTCATGCTGATTCTCTAAAGTTTCAATGCCTCCTACTCCTGAGCCAAGAATCACCCCTACTCGCTCAGCATTAAGCTCTTTAACATCTAGTTTAGCATCTTCAAGAGCCATTTTACAAGCACTAATCGCATAATGGGTATATCTATCCATTCTCTTTGCTTCTTTTTTATCTATATATTGCGTCACATCAAAGTCTTTTACTTCAGCAGCAATCTTACAAGGATAATCACTAACGTCAAAACGTGAAACAAAATCAATTCCACATTTTCCTTCTTTTATAGCATTCCAAAAATTCGTTTTCCCATGTCCTAAAGGTGTCACTGCACCTATCCCAGTTACTACTACTTTTCTTTTCATCTTAACCTCCATTCCGCCGCTACCGCTGGCGGCACAAATAGTAATGAAAAAATAGTGTGCGGCTTTCACTATTTTGATATAATTATCTTAAG